>JAFKKS010000432.1 GCA_017304555.1 Hyphomicrobiales bacterium | reverse complement strand
CACGCTGGGTCTGGCACGCGGCTGAGGAACTTGGCGAGACATTGCCGTTCCGCTTTCAGTATGAACGCGCACGACCGGGCGTCTGGGCCGGCGCGCGACTGCGACGACCGCGATCCTAAGGGTGCTAGCGGGCCGTAGCGGATGCGTCGAGAAGCCAGTTTACGAAAGCATTCCGCCGCCGATCCGGTCGCGCATCCTCGCCTTCCAGCACGTAGTAGCCGAGAGGGCGCTCGAGAATGGCGTCGAACGGCAGCACCAAGTCGCCGGACGACAACTCACGCTCCAACAACCGCAACTGCCCCATGACGACGCCGGCGCCGTCCTGCGCGGCCTGGTAGGCAAGCGACGAGCTTTCGAACGCCACGAAGCGTCGCTGATCGATGCGCACGCCTGTGAAAGCACTCCAATCGCTCCAATCGCTGGTGCGGTGGCGGGATTGCAATGCCGGAAAGTGCCGTATGTCGTCGACGGTGCAGAGCGAACGATCCGATGGAAGGCGGCGCGGATTACATAGCGGCGCCACACTGTCGCCGAAGACGCGGCTTGCTTTGCGACCTTCCCACTGGCCATTCCCGAACGAGATAGCGGCATCGACATCGGGAAAATTGAAGATCGCGGAACCGACGCTGGTCGTAAGGCTGATCTCAATATCGGGATGAGCCTCTCGGAACGCAGGCAGGCGCGGCAATAGCCAGTGCTTGGTGAAGGTAGCACAGGCGCGCACCTTCAAAGGCCGCGAAGAGCGCTCACGGCGAACAACACGCGTCGTCTGATCAAGCACGTCAAAAACGTCGCGAATCGAAGCGAAATAGCGCTTTCCCGCTTCCGTCAGTTCGAGTTGCGAATGCTGACGCTCAAACAACCGAACCTTCAGCCAGCTTTCAAGGACCGCCACCTGCCGGCTGACCGCCGCCTGAGTAACACCGAGTTCCGCTGCCGCGCGTGTGAAGCTCACATGCCGCGCGGCTGCTTCAAACATCCGAAGCGGATTCAATGGTGGAAGTACACGCCTCATTTGGAGGTCCTAAGGGTACAAGACTGCTTCCTCCGTCAGCCAAGCTTAGCCCACTTTTCATTTCGAAACGAAAGTTCTTTTGAATGAACAATCGGGACCGAGACTCGAGTCTTCGACCTCCATTCAACCTTCCAGGCCAACACAAGCTTCCGAAACTTTCATGTTCGCGCCAGTCATTCGTCTTGTGAGAATTCTCGAAAACTACCGGAGGCCACCGAGAGCTCCTTCCGCAAACTACCGGCTTGAAGTTACGTCCCAAATTGATCCGCAACACTATCGCCCATGTCGATCCACGATCGATTGCAAGGGTGGCAAGTCTAATTGCGCCACGATTCCCTTAAGATCATCTCGAGGCGCAGGGTACACCTCCATGACGTGCGGGTCATGACCAGGGATCAGAAAGTCGAGCGACGGCACGGTTGCTCGCACTTTGTCATAAGACCGCAGCATCTGCGACACATCAACAGCAGCTACAAACGGGCGATGCCGACGAACGTTATCGAAAAAAGATGTTACGTCGCCCGCCAGTGTGACCCATCCGCGTGCGGTGTGGATTCTAAGATACTGTAATCCTACCGAATGTACGGGCGCCAAGTCGATCTCGATACCGGGCGCGAAGCGAAACGGCCCTTCATACAATTTGAGACGCCGGCCGAAGTTGAGGCGAACCATGGTAGCAATATCGTCAGCTTCATAGCCGAGCGCAAAGTAACGGTAGCGGATATCCGGCCCAACGGCGAAGGCGAGTTCGCTTGCTTGCAGGTGGAACGTCGCGGACGGTAGCAGCGCCGAATTGCCCGCGTGGTCATAGTGAAGGTGCGTGTAGATGACATCCTTCACGATCGCCGGGTCGATATCGAGGAGGCGCAAGGAATCGATCGGGCAGCGCAGCATCTTGCGTTTTCTTCGCGCCGCCACCTCGGCCGAAAATCCGGTGTCGACGACAATAGCGCGGCCATCGCCGACAATGACCCAAATGAAGTAATCCATGTTGAGAGGCTCGTCGACAGGATCGCCGCCGATGAAATGATCGCCGCGCCTCGCGGGAGGCGTATTTGATCGCATAGAGGCGATAGACCGGCAGTTGATCGGACATTGCACGTCCTCATGTTAGCATAGCGGCAATGACCAGCCGTAGACGCACCGTTCGCGCGACGCGAGTACGTCAGCGGGTCGGCGCCAATTCGCGCGAAATCAAGATCTTCTGTATTTCGTTGGTGCCGTCGTAAAGCTGGAAGACCATCGCATCCCGATAGAGCTTCTCGACGGGAAAGTCGTTCAAGAATCCATACCCCCCGTGCATTTTGAGAGCGGCGGAGCAGACGCGCTCACTCATCTGTGACGCGAACAATTTCGCCATCGAGGCCTCACGAGCACAGCGCCTGTTTGCCGCCTTGAGGCGCGCCGTGTGGTAGCAAAGTTGCCGCGCGCATTCGAGATCGGTGGCCATCTCGGCAAGTGTGAACGCAACGGCCTGATGGTCGATGATCTTCTTGCCGAAGGTCTGACGCTCATGGGAATAGGACAATGCCGCATCGAAGGCGCGGCTCGCCAAGCCAACGGCTTGCGCCGCGACGATCACTCGCTTGGCCTCAAGTCCAGAGAGTGCGATCCTCAAACCCTCTCCGAGATTGCCCAACAGATTTTCGGCCGGTACCTCCAGATTGTCGAGCGAGATCTGGCAGGTGTCATTGCTACGATGGCCAAGCTTCAATTCTTTGCGGATGACGGTGTAGCCCGGCGTGTCGGTCGGTACGATGAACGCGGAGATGCCCTTCTTGCCGGCGCTCGGGTCGGTAACGGCGATGACCAGAGAGATCTGTGAGGTTGCGACGGAGGTGATGAAGACCTTGCTGCCGTTCATCACATAGCGATCGCCGTGCAATTCCGCCCTGGTTTTGAGGTTCGCCGCGTCGGATCCAGCCTGCGGCTCCGAAAGCAGCATGCAGGCGATATGCCTCCCCTCCGCCACAGGGCGCAGATATCTTTCCTTCTGGCTCTCCGTTCCAAACATTAGAACATTGTTCGCGAACGAATTCGTGGCGTTGATCGTATTGCAAAGTCCGGCATCGCCGTAACTCAGTTCCTCCGTCAGATAGATGTACGAAAAGAAATCGCCGCCCGCTCCGCCTCTTTCGAGCGGAACTGTGACGCCAAAGAAGCCGAACGAGCCAAGCTTGCCCAAGACTTCCGACGGCACACGCGCTTCTCGGTCCCATTCCGCCGCTTGCGGGATCACATGATCGCGAACGAAATCGCGCGCGAGGTCGCGCGTCGCGCGCTGCTCTTCAGTCATCTCTGTCAAGGCATTCACGTCTGTCATCATCTTCACGCATCTTGAATTGAGTCGCGAAATCGATACCGGAGATCAACCCGGCATGGCGAAGCCGCCGTTCACGCTGTAGATTTGGCCGGTGATATGAGATGCACGCGAGGAGGCGAGAAACGTCACCATCGCAGCCGTATCTCCCGGCTGGCCAATGCGCCTTAGTGGGTAGGCTTTGCGGATTTTCTCTTCCCGCGCGGCAACGGCTTCTGCCCCCAGTCGTTCGCTCATGCGCGCAAGCAATGTCCGTCGTAGCGGCGTATCGGTCGCAGCGGGTGAAACCGCATTCACCGTGATCCCGTGTCGGCCGACTTCGCGCGCGAGCGATTTGGTGAAGGAAATGATACCGCCCTTTCCGCTCGAATACGCGACCTCCTTCTCCTGACCAACCCTCGCCGCATCAGACACAATATTGACAATGCGGCCACAAGCGCGAGCAGTCATCCCGGGTAGCACCGCGCGCGTGCAGTGCATCGTGCCGAAGAGACTGACCTGGATTTCCCGCTCGCAGTCCTCTGGTCTCGAATCCATAAAGGACCGGTTGTTGATGATGACCGCGGCGCTGTTGACCAGAACATCGATCGCGCCAAACGCGTTCTCGATATCCTTTACCGCCGCTTTCGCCTGCTGCAATTGACTGACATCGAAAGCCGCGGCGCAGCATCGGACATTTCTGGCGCGTAGCAGCGAAAGACTTTCCTCGCAGCCCTCCGTCGTCAGGTCGTTGACTACCACACTTGCGTCTTCCTCACCGAGTGCCAGTGCAATCGCGCGTCCGATACCAGAGCCAGCGCCGGTGACGAGAACGGTCTTGTCGTGCAACTGCATATCCATCGGAAATCGCCGCAGCCCCTCGAGGAGCGCCTATCGTTAGGTCCCGCTGGGCTGCGCGTTGGTTGTCTGAGGTTTGCCCAGATACGCCTGGATGACCTCCGGATGCTCGATGACATCGTCTGGCCGCCCCTGAAAGAGCTCACGCCCGAAATTGAGGACGTAAACGTGATCGCACAGTCGCGTAATGACATGGACAAGATGCTCGATCATCACGATGGTCGTCTTCCCGGAATCCCTGATTTTCTCCAAGACCTCGCTGATCTCCTCAACCTCGGCGCGGGTCAACCCACCCATAACCTCGTCAAGCAGCATGAGCTTGGGTTCGGTCGCCAAAACGCGCGCGAGCTCAAGTTTCTTCTTCGCTCCCAACGTCAATGAACCCGCCAGGGTCTCGGCTTGATCCGCCAGACCGACAAGCCTCAGCGGTTCGTCGCAAAATGCGCGCGCTTCGGCGATGGATCGTTTGCGACCGTTGATGGAAAACAACGCGCCCGTCATTACGTTTTCGAGCACACTCATCTCGACGAACGGCTGGGTGATCTGAAACGTTCGCCCCATTCCTGACTTCGCAAGTTGAAATGGCGTCTTGCCTGTCACCGAGACCCCGTCGAAGACGATCTTACCCTTGGTCGGCCGAAGATACCCTGTGATCACATTCAAGAGCGTTGTTTTTCCAGCACCGTTCGCGCCGATAATTCCGAAGCAGTCCCCCACGCGCACCTGAAGATTGACGGCATCCAAAGCGCGCAACCCACCGAACACCATGTCGACATTGTCGACTTCGAGGATCGGTTGTGACGATTCTTTTGTCATGTCCGCCGCCTGTCTCGAGTCGAATTTCGCTTCGCTTGCGACGCGCCGAGAAACGCCTCTTGCACAAGCTTCGATCCGCGCAATTCTGCGGCGCTTCCCGATGCAGCAATGTGGCCATCTGCAAGCACGTAACCCCGGTCGGCCGCGGCAAGCGCGACTTCGGCATTCTGCTCGACGATGAGGATGCTGATGCCGAGTTTGGCTGTCTTCGATACTGCCTCATAAACGTCCATCACGAGTTTCGGCGCCAAACCAAGTGACGGCTCATCGAGCATAAGAAGGCGCGGCTTTCCCATCAGCGCCCGTCCGATTGCAAGCATCTGCTGCTCTCCGCCGGACATCAGGCCCGCTTTCTGAAGTGCACGTTCAGCGAGCCGGGGAAATACGGAGAGAACCTCATCGAGAGTTTTCGCTCTGTCCGCCTTCGCCCGCTTGCAAAAGGCCCCCAGCAGCAGATTTTCGCGCACGGTCATATCCGGAAAGACCTGCCGCCCCTCCGGGGACAAACAGATACCTTCGTTGACCCTATCGTAAGAAGGAACGCGCAGGAGGCTTTTGCCGGCGAACGTGAGATCGCCCGCTGTTGGCTTTACCAGGCCGCAAATAACTCTGGTCGCCGTTGTCTTGCCCGCGCCGTTGGCGCCGAGGAGGCAAACGACCTCGCCTTCGTTGACCTGCAGGGAGAGGCCGTCCAGCACGACCGAGCCACCGTAGCCAGCACACACGTCTTTCAGTGTCAGTAAAGCCGTCATGACGCAGCTTCCGAGCGCGGCTGCTTTCCGCGCAAAAACGGGAAACGGCGAATTCCCGAGACACCTGTCACTGCACCGTAAACGCCGTTCGGCAAAACAAGCACGATCACAATGAGAAGCCCGCCATAGAGCAAAAGGCTGGCACCGATGATGTTACCCAGCGTTAGTCTCGTTATCTCGCCCAAAGCGATGGTAAGGATCGATCCGATAACCGGCCCGGGAAGGGTGTAGATTCCACCAAGGATCGGCGCGATCTGCGAATTAATCGTAGTGATGAGTTCAAAGGCAACGCCGGGATCGAGATAACCTCCGCGCCAGATGTTGATCCCTCCCGCAAAGGAAGCCATCGCACCACACAGGGCCATAATCGCAACGCGGTAACGTAACGGCTCGATGCCGAGCATCTGCGATGCGGATTCATTGTCTCGCATGGCGCGCAAAGCGAACTGATAACGCGACCGCGACAGAAGCCAGGATACGAACACGATAAGGATCGCACCAATCGATGCGACAAGCGTCACGATCATCGGTCCGGGATGTTTGCTTGCGTCAAGGTAGAGGCCATTTGCGCCGCCCGTGACGTCAGGAAGCATGACTGCAACGACTCGCAATCCCTCGGACAGCGCAAGCGTGCAGATCGCGAAATAGATGCCTCGTATTCGTCCGGTGATGCCTGCAAGGCAGGCACCGATCAGCGCCCCCACGATCATGGCGGGAATTAGCGACATCGCAAAGGAGAAGCCCAGCTTGTTGACGCTCAAAGCGGCCGCATAGCTGCCTAGTCCCCAGAAGGCGGAATGACCAAGTGAGATCAACCCAGCACCCGCCATCAGATTCCAACTCACGGAAATGATCAGGAGTGTCGCAATGCGAAAAGCAACGTCACCAGCGATCGCCGATCCGGAAAGCGATGCAATTACCATCGCGCCGGCCAAGCCGGCTGAGAGGGCCCACCAAGCCCAACCGGGCATAATCTGTTTTCGAACAGCCATCTTCATTCCCGTGCATCACCAGCAATGCCGCGCGGGCGTACGATGAGAATCGCGACGATCAATGCAAAGGCGACGCCCTCCGCCCATCCCGAGCCTTCCGGCACATAATACGCGACGCCAGTCTCGCAGAAGGCGAGGATCACCGCGCCGATCACGGTGCCGATGACACTTCCAAGGCCGCCCAAGATGACGATCGCAAGCGCTTTGAGAAGGATCGAGAATCCCATGAAGGGCGTTATGTTGATGAGAAAACTGACGATCACGCCGGTTGCCGCCGCTAATGCGGAATTCAACGCAAACGAAAGCGCGTACATTTG
>JAFKKS010000431.1 GCA_017304555.1 Hyphomicrobiales bacterium | reverse complement strand
CACCTCGTCCTGCCCGAGCGGCCGCTTTTTGCCCGCGACAAGGTCGAGCCCTCTGCCTCGATTGTTCTGCGCGTGCGCGGCGTTCTCGAGGCGCAGCAGGTGCGCGCGATTCGCCACCTCATTGCCTCGGCGGTGAACGGGCTGCGGCCGGACCGGGTGTCGATCGTCGACGAAGCGGGCCAACTGCTTGCAGACGGGGCGGGCGGTGATGGATCGACCGTCGACGCCGCCAGTAATGTCGAGCGGCGGCTTTCGTTCGAGCGTCGGCTGCGGGAGCAGGTGGAATCGATTGTGACGTCTGTAGTCGGTCCCGGCCGTGCGCGCGTTCAGCTTGCAGCCGAGTTCGACCTCAACCGGGTGACGCAGACTTCGGACAAGTTCGATCCCGAAGGGCGCGTGGTTCGCTCGAGCCAGACTCGCGAAGAACAATCGACCACGGGCGAAAAGGACGGCCAGGTTTCCGTTGGCAACGAGGTTCCCGGCGCCCCGCGAGCGGCGGAGGCGGCAGCCAACCGGGATCAGAGCAAGAAAACCGAGGAGACCGTCAATTACGAGATTTCGCGCACGACCAAGACCGAGGTGATCGAGGCGGGCCGTGTGAAGCGCATTTCCGCGGCGGTACTCGTCGACGGCACTTACACCAAGAACGACAAGGGCGAGTCCGTCTATCAGCCGCGTTCGAAAGAAGAGATGGACCGCATCAGCGCGCTCGTTCGTTCAGCGATCGGGTTCGATCAAAGCCGCGGCGATCAGGTCGAGGTCGTCAATCTGCGCTTTGCCGAGACGCCTGCGATGGCGATCGCCGAGCCCACGAGCTGGACGTCGATGTTCCAGTTCACCAAGGCGGATGTGATGCAGGCGATCCAGATGGCGGTGATGGGATTGCTGAGCGCGCTGGTGCTGCTGTTCGTCGTGCGCCCGCTTGTTCGCCGCGCGATCACGCCGGACGAGAATGCCCGCTCTCTGCTTGCCGCGCCTGCGACGATCGTGGCCGCACCGCCGGCGGTTGCGGTTCCGGCCCCGGCTGAGTCGTCTGTACCCGCCCTTCCCAGCGAAACTTCGAAGATGATCGACATCGCGCAGGTGAAAGGGCAGGTGCATGCGCAGTCGATCCAGAAGGTCGGTGAACTTGCCGACGCCAACCCTGCCGAGACAGTCTCCGTGATTCGCGGCTGGCTGCACGGCGCGCCGGCCTAACGCCATGGCTCCCAGCGCCCCCGCAGTCTCCTCGGTTGCCATGCGCCAGAGCGCGCCGATTTCGTCCGGCCGCGCTTTGACCGGACCCGAGCGCGCGGCGATCCTCCTTCTCGCGCTTGGCGAGCAGTTCGGTGGCAAGATCTGGAAGATGCTCGACGACGACGAGTTGCGCATCTTGTCGGCGACGATGGCTAATCTGGGCATGGTCGAAGCCGCGACGGTCGAGAACCTGATCCTGGAGTTCGTGTCGCGGCTTTCGGCGTCCGGTGCCGTGATGGGCAACTACGACGCGACCGAACAGCTGCTCAAGCAATACCTTCCGGGCGACAGGGTCTCCGTGATCATGGACGAGATCCGTGGCCCGGCCGGCCGCAACATGTGGGAGAAGCTCTCCAACGTCCAGGAGCAGGTTCTCGCGAACTATCTCAAGAACGAATACCCGCAAACGGTCGCCGTCGTCCTCTCCAAGCTGCGCGCGGAGCATGCGGCGCGCGTGCTTTCCATCCTGCCGGAAGACTTCGCGCTCGACATCGTCAATCGCATGCTGCGCATGGAATCCGTGCAGAAGGACGTGCTCGAGCGCGTCGAGCAGACGCTGCGCACCGAGTTTATGTCGAACTTGTCGCAGACGCGCCGGCGCGACGCGCACGAGAGCATGGCCGAGATCTTCAACAATTTCGATCGGCAAACGGAAACCCGCTTCATCGCTGCCCTGGAAGAAAACAACCGCGAGGCCGCCGAGCGCATCAAGACGCTGATGTTCACCTTCGACGATCTCATGAAGCTCGATGCAGCCTCGGCGCAGACGCTGATGCGTCACGTCGACAAGGACAAACTCGCCATCGCCTTGAAGGGCGCCAATGAGGCCGTGCGCGACTTCTTCTTTGGCAACATGTCGACGCGCGCTGCGAAGATGCTTCTCGATGACATGCAGGCGATGGGGCCGGTGCGTCTGCGCGATGTCGACGAGGCGCAGACGATGCTTGTCAATCTCGCCAAGGATCTTGCCGCCAAGGGCGAGATCATGATCACGAAAAATCGCGGTGACGACGAGTTGGTGTACTGATGGGCGCGCCGGCGAAATTTCTCTTCGATACGGATTTCGGGCGTGAGGCGTCTGCCGCGCGGGTCGACCTCAAGACGATGATCGCCGAGGCCGAAGCGCGCGGCTATGCGCGCGGCATAGCGGCTGGCGAGAGCGCCGCGAAGGACACCGAGCGCCGCGCGGCGGCAGCGCTGACGCGCATCGCGGCGGCGCTCGATGAAACGAGCCGCGGCCTCAAGGCCGTCGAGGATCGTCTGGAAGGGGAGGCGGTCGCGGTCGCGGTTGCGGTTGCCCGGAAGCTTGCGCCTGCGTTGATCGCGCGCGAGCCCTTTGCCGAGATCCAGGCACTCATGGCCGAATGCTTCGGCCAGCTTGTTAGCGCGCCGCATGTCGTGATCCGTGTGAACGATGCGCTGTACGAGCAGGCCTGCACGCGGTTGCGCGAGATCGCCGATGCGAGCGGTTTCGCCGGCCGCCTCGTAATCCTTGCCGAGCCCGAGATCGAGGCCGGCGATTGTCGCCTCGAGTGGGCGGACGGCGGCGTCACCCGCAATCGGTCGAAGATCGAAGCCGCCATCGACGACGCGATGAAGCGTTACATCGGCGCGCGCGCAGGCAACGCGACAAGTCCCGAGGGAGTGTCCCCATGACTGACGAAAGAAAAGTGCCGTTGCCTGACCTCAATGGTGCGCCGATGCCAGGCGCCGCCGTGGATGGCGCGGCGAGCGCCGCTGGCGGCGAAAGCATTGTGCGCGGTGCGGCTGACCTTGAAGCTGTTTTCGATGTTCCCGTCCAAGTCTCCGCTGTGCTTGGCCGCGCGCGTATGGACGTTGGCCAGCTCCTCAAGCTCAGCCCTGGCGCGGTTCTGGAACTCGACCGCAAGGTCGGAGAGGCAATCGACATCTACGTCAACAATCGTCTCGTCGCGCGCGGTGAGGTCGTCCTCGTCGAAGACAAACTCGGCATCACCATGACGGAAATTATCAAGTCGGACCGCACCTGACCGCACCTGACACGTACTGCAAGATCTTCGCCACGGGCGAAGGATAAGAAAGGAACAACGCCATGCGTCTCCTGATCGTCGGCAGCCTGCACGGCCAACTTACGCTCGCCACCAAAATTGCGATGGAGAAGGGTGCTTCCGTCACCCACGCTGATGACATCGAGCAGGCTCTGCGCGTACTGCGCGGAGGCAAAGGCGCCGACCTCTTGATGGTCGATGTCGTGGTCGACATTCGCGAATTGGTGACGCGGCTGGAGGCCGAGCATATCCATGTGCCGATCGTCGCCTGCGGCACCGGCACCGATGCGCGCGCGGCGGTGGCGGCGATTCATGCCGGCGCCAAGGAATACATCCCGCTGCCGCCGGATGCCGAACTGATCGCCGCCGTCCTGTCGGCGGTCGCCGACGACAGCCGCGAGCTCGTCTACCGCGACGAGGCGATGGCGCATGTCGTCAAGTTGGCGCAGCAGATCGCGCCGGCGGACGCGTCGGTTTTGATCACCGGTGAATCCGGAACGGGCAAGGAAGTGCTGGCGCGCTTTCTGCACGCGAAATCCAATCGCGCGCGTGCGTCGTTCATCTCCGTGAACTGCGCGGCAATTCCGGAGAACCTCCTGGAATCCGAGCTATTCGGCCACGAGAAGGGCGCTTTCACCGGCGCCGTCGCGCGCCGGATCGGCAAGTTCGAGGAAGCTTCGGACGGCACCTTGTTGCTCGACGAAATTTCCGAGATGGACGTCCGCCTGCAGGCGAAACTTCTGCGCGCCCTGCAGGAGCGCGTGATCGATCGTGTCGGTGGCGGCCGGCCGGTGCCGGTGAATATCCGCATCATCGCGACGTCGAACCGCAATCTCGCCGAAGCCGTGCGCGAAGGCGCGTTCCGCGAAGACCTGCTCTACCGGCTGAATGTCGTGAACCTGAAAATTCCGCCACTGCGCGAGCGGCCGGCGGACATCCTCGAGATCGCGCAGCACTTCGTGCGCAAGTATGCGGTCGTGAACGGCATGCCGCTGCGGCCGCTCTCCGCCGAGGCTCGCGAGGCTCTCGTCGTCAATAGCTGGCCGGGCAATGTGCGCGAGCTCGAGAACACGATGCACCGCGCGGTGTTGCTGGCGAGCGGAACAGAGATCGGCGTGGATGCCATCCGTGCGCCCGACGGTGCGCGCCTCGAAGACACAGGGCGTAACGCGACCGCCACGCATGCCGCGATGGCGGCCGAACAGGTCACGCGCGGGCTCGTCGGGCGCACCGTCGCCGATGTCGAGCGCGATTTGATTCTTGAGACGTTGAAGCATTGCCTCGGAAATCGGACGCATGCGTCGAACATCCTCGGTATCTCGATCCGGACCTTGCGCAACAAGCTCAACGAATATGCCGCGGACGGCGCGCCGATCCCGCCTCCCGGCGGGGGTGATATCCGTCAGGTGGCGTAAGCTCAGACGCCATCGACTGAAGCGTCAGTCTCTCGACCGGCGATGCCGCCGGCGGTCGCTGGCAGGCGGCCGTCGCTCTTCAAGCGCGCGGTAATCAGGGCGACAGTCGCCGCCGGTGCCGCTCACGGTTGCCAGACATTGCTGGAATGACGTGAAGCCGCACGTGTAAGTATAGGCATCGTAGTAGGCGCACCACGGATCCGCGCGGGCCACACTGGGCGCGTGAAACACACTTGCGGCGGCGATTGCGGCGATCAATACGGCATAGCGCATGACCTGACCTCCCGTTTTCATGGGGAGAATGCACCGAAACACAGTTGGTTGCGAGCGGCCCCCGATCACGATGATTTTGGATCGAATCGATCCAAAATCACGAACGTGATCGATACTTCATATTTAGAGCGGGATGCGGGCGGAAAACCGCTACACACTTTTCCTCATCCCGCTCTGGATTACGGCGCAGGCAGGTTGTTCTTGCGCGCGATCCATTCGCGCACGCTCGGCAGGATCTCCGGCAATAGCGCTTTCATGTCCTTCCGCGTCATGCCTGCTCGTACCCGTTCATTGTAGAGAATATTGAGGATGAACTGGTCATAGATGTCGAAAAACCCGGCCTGGACTTTGTCGTTGAACATCGTCCACGGCACGGTGGCGTCGTCGCGGATCGGCCCCAGTGCCTGCAACATTTCCTCATAAGCGCAATCGTAGAAGATGAAGTCGCCGGCATCGACAACCAGGATCACGTCGGAGCGCACGATCCTGTAGTGTTCGTCCTTGCTGAAGCCGGAGAGACACTGCGGCTCCAGCGAACGGATGATTTTTCGCCCCTTCGCTCCGTACATGCGCCGCACCGTCGCGGCGAGTTCGCGGTCGCGCACGAGGTGAACGACGTAATTGGCGTCCTCAATCCGGTCGATCACGGCGATGTCGATGTTCGGGATATGGGCGCCGATGTCGGTCAGCACCGTCGCGACTTGTTCGCGCCGCTCCGACCGCGCGTGATCTTCGATGAACACGCGTACGGGTTTTTCGAATTTTCGGACGCGGTCGACCCGCCCTTCTAAACCAAGCTCCGCACCGAATACCGTACGGAAGAACCCCTTTGCGATCTCGGCGTCGCTAAATGAGGTTCGCTGAGCCGCTTTGCGCTTTGTGATTTGCGGATTTTCCGCTCGCGCGGCCGTGCTCGCGAGCATGCCAATCGCGGCGAAGAACGCCAGGGCGCAACCGATGTGTCTTGCGATTTTAATGAATGCCTGAGCCCTTCTCATCAAACCGCCGCGCCGAGGGCCGGCGATCCGAACGGCGTGGAGCGTCGATCAGCGTGGGGCAGAGATGCGGGCGCTGCGGTCCTGCAGCGCGCGGATACGATCGGCCAGGGTTCCACCGCCGCGGGTCGGGTGGCCGCTCGTCCCATTGGCTGATCCATTCCAGGTTCCTGAAAGTCCGATGTCGTCGGCGGCGAGGATCGTCTCGATCGGCGAACCAGGACCTTCCAACGTTGTGGTCAAGTGCGCAACCTCTGCGGCGACATCGTTGATGCGCTCACGCAGCAGAGCGCTCTCGACGCGCTCCGCGGCCCACGTCGTCTCCGCCTCGCGCTTGAGCGCCGCGAGTTCCTTTTGCAGCCGGACGCGGTCCTCGCGCGCGTTCTCAAGCTGCCCCTCGGTGAGCGATTTCTCCGCCATGATCGCTTGGACGTTCGAAGCGTGCAGGTGCTCGTGCGCCGTGATGTCTTCGCGCAACTGGTGCTCAAGCCGTGATGCGGCTTCGAGATCGGTGCGCAGTTGATCGCGTTCCGTGCGCACCAGTTCGAGCTGCTGGCTCTGCACCGAAAGGGTTGACTCCAAATCGGAAAAACGCCGTGCCAGCATCTCGGCTTCGGCGGTCTGGCCGGCGAGTTGGTGTTCCAACTGCCCAATCCGCTCCGCCAATTGGCTGACCTTGGTCCGCTCCTCGTCGAGCGATTTCCCGGCCGCCGTGGCGTCGATCTGCTCGCGCGCCAGCCGCTCGGTGGTGATCTTTATCTCTTTTTCCAGCTCTCCGGTTTGGTCGCGAAGCGTTGCGACCTGCGTCCGCAACGCCACGATTTCGATCCGCTGGCTGTCCGTCGTCATCGAATGCGCGTCGCGGTCGGAGGTGGTTTTCTCAAGTTCCGCGAGCTTTTCAGTCAGTTGGCGGTCGGTCTCGCGCAGCGAGTTCGTTTTCAGGTTCAGTTCTTCTTCGCTTGCCTTCAATTGGTCACGGATCGCCTTGTCGCGCGCTTCGAGCGAGGAGACGGAGGCGCTTTTTTCCGCCAGCTCGGCCTTGAGTCGGGCGATGACCTCGGTCTTTTTTCCAAGTTCGGCGAGTTGCCCTGTCGTCTTGGCTTT
>JAFKKS010000430.1 GCA_017304555.1 Hyphomicrobiales bacterium | reverse complement strand
GCGGCTCGAATCGCGGCTGCGGCCGTGGCGCCAGTTCCGGTGCGCGTGGCGGCTCGTGCCCAACCATATCGCCGGCGCCTTCGGGCGCGCGCACAGCAGGCATCTCGCGCGGCGGCGCCACAGGAACGGCGCGCATGATGTTCTGTTCGATGACCACGTCGGTCGGTCCGCCGATCATGATCAGATGTTCGACATTGTCGCGCCGGATGAGTACCAGGCGGCGCCGCCCGTCGACTGCGGCTGCGTCGATCACTGCGAGTCGCGGTGCTCGGCCGCGTGGAGAGGAGGCCGCGAGGCTGCCGCCGCCAATACGCCGGATGATCCAGGTAGCGATGCCGATCAGCGCCAGTACAATGACGAAGGCGACGACCAGCTTCGCCGGCAACGGCATTTCGATGCCAAATAAACTATCCATCCTTCTCTCCCGCTACGCGCCTCGGCGCCCCATCAGGGGCCGGCCTTGAGAGCCGGTAAACGCGGTGGGCAAAACTTGCCGAGGCAAGACCTGCCGACCATAGCCCTAACAGATCGTTAACACCCCGAAGCATCCCCCCTGAACCTACCGCTTTACACGGCCATTTCGTGACCGCGGCGGTTCTATCGCACCACAATACATCGAACGGCCTTAACTGGCTATTAACCATACAGTGGGAAAACTTTGCCGGGTCGGTGCCCACCCGGGCGCTGGCACGGCAGGGCTCGATGTCCATCTCCGATCTTCCCATCCTCTCCATGCTGCGCGGCCGGATGCAATGGCATCAGGCCCGTCAACATGTTCTCGCCGAAAATGTCGCAAACGCTGAGACGCCGAAGTTCCGACCGCACGATCTCGCCCCGCCTGACCTTTCACAGGGAACTGGACGACATGGCGGCGCGCTGGCGATGGCAGGCACGAGCCCCGCGCATCTGCAGGGGAGTAGCGCGCAGCGAGGCTTCGAGACTCAAGGCAAGGGCGCTTACGAGGTTCGTCCGTCCGGCAACGCCGTCAGTCTTGAGGACGAGATGATCAAGGTCGCGGCCAATCAGATGGACTATCAGGCTGCGGCGGCACTTTACTCGCGCAGCCTCGCTTTGATCAAAACCGCGCTCGGCAAGCGATAGCGGGGGAACGGCATGGAGTTCTTGAAATCGATCACCATCGCGGCGTCGGGCCTGCGGGCGCAGGCGGGCCGGATGCGGATCATCGCCGAAAACATCGCCAACGCCGATTCGACGGCGCAGCGGCCGGGCGCCGACCCTTACCGCCGGCGCATTCCGACGTTTCGCGCGGAAATGGATCGCGCGCTCGATGCCAGCGTCGTCAGTCTTGGAAAAGTGCAAGTCGATCCATCCGATTTCCGGACGAAGTACGAGCCAGGTCACCCCGCCGCGGATGCCAACGGCTACGTAAAATATCCCAACGTCAATTCTCTGATCGAGACGACCGACATGCGCGAGGCGCAACGCTCGTACGAAGCCAACCTCAACGTCATCACTGCCACGCGCCGGATGCTCCAGCGCACCATCGATATTCTTCGCGCCTGATTTTTTTGAGGATAACCCATCATGCCGACTCCGAGCATCGCCGCCAACGCCTACGCGGCGCTGTCGAAGATCACCGAATCGGGACGCAGTCTTTCGAAGTCCGTTGCGGGCGGTGAGGACGGGAAGGCAAGCTTCGGTAGCATGCTCAAGGATGCGTTGGGGGGCGTCGTAGAGGCCGGGCATAAGTCGGACGCGCAAATGCGTGCCGTCGCGACCGGCAAGGCTAATATGGTGGACGTCGTGACCGCAGTGTCGGAAACGGAAGTTGCTGTGGATGCGCTTGTTGCGGTGCGTGATCGTGTGATTCAGTCCTACGAAGATATTATGAAGATGCCGATCTGATCGGCTTTATTTTCCAACCCGGCCGGGGGGCCGCGGGGCGAGGATTAAGGGGCTTACGTGACCGGACCGGAAGTGCTCGACGTGGCGCGAGACGCCATCGTCACGCTTGTGCTGGTGGCGAGTCCGCTGATGTTGGTCGGCTTGGCCGTCGGCGTCGCGATCTCGCTTATTCAGGCGTTGACGCAGATTCAGGAAATGACGCTCGTCTTCGTCCCGAAGATCCTTGCGATCTTCGTGGCGATGCTGATTGCATTGCCCTTTATGGGCGACGCGTTGCAAGGGCAGATGGCGCGTATCGCCGCGCACATCGTCAGCGGCGGATGAACATGCAGGCGGCGCTCCACCCGACGACCTCAAGCATCGTGGTTTCGGGGTAGGCGCGCACCATGCGTATCGACATTTCATTCCTTCCGGCGCTGGCGGCGGTGTTCATCCTGATCTTCGCGCGCATCGGCACAATGATCATGCTGCTGCCGGCGTTCGGCGAAATGGTGATTCCGCCACGCATCCGCCTCGTTGTCGCGCTGGCGCTGACGGCCGTTTTGTTCCCTCTGCATCGCACTGAATATGCGGTCGATTTACGCTCGTTCGAATCGATTTTGGTTCTGCTCGGCAAGGAACTGTTGATTGGCGCGGTGCTCGGCATGACCGCGCGCTTCGCGATCTCGGCGTTGCAGGTGACGGGGAGCATCGTCGCCCAGCAGCTCGGTCTTGGCTTTGTGACCGCCGTCGATCCGACGCAAGGCCAGCAGGGCGTGCTTGTCGGCAACTTCCTGACGATGCTCGGCGTCACGCTCCTTTTCACCACCGACCTGCATCATGTGCTGATTGCGGCGTTGAACCAGAGCTATACGCTGTTCCGTCCCGGAGAGGTGCCGCTCACCGGCGATATGGCGGCGCTGATGGTCAAGACCATGTCCTCCGCCTTTCGTATCGGCGTGCAACTCGCAGCACCGTTCCTCGTCTTCGGCCTGGTGTTCAACGTGAGCCTGGGACTGCTGTCGCGACTAATGCCGGAGATGCAGGTCTTCTTCATCGGCCTTCCGCTCTCGATCCTGATCGGCTTCATCGTGCTGTTGCTTGTCGTCGGCGCGATGATGGGCACGTTCCTCGATTATTTCGAGAGCGTGCTGCGCGACCTGACGCCGGGACTCTGAGGTTCGCCGATGGCCGAGGAAGGCGACGCAACAGAACGCACAGAAGACCCGACGCCAAAACGCCGCGACGAAGCGCTCAAGCGCGGCGATGTGGTCAAGAGCCAGGAGGTCAATGCCTGGTTCATCATGGGCGGCGGTGTCCTGGCGCTGTTCGCTTTTGGCGGATCGACCGCGGCGAATCTCTATTCCGTCCTGCGCAACGTGATGGGCAACGCGCACGCCTATGACCTCGCCGCCATACGGCCGCTGACCGAGCGGATCGGAACCGAGGTGCTGTTGGTGATGGCGGCGCCGTTTCTCGTGCTGATGCTCGCGGGGCTCGCCGGCAACGTCGTCCAGGATCGGTTTGTCTGGTCGACCGAGGTGCTGGCGCCGAAGCTCTCGCGCATATCGCTGATGTCCGGCGCGAAGCGCCTGTTCTCCAAGCAGGCGCTGGTCAATTTCGCCAAGGGCCTCGCCAAGCTGACCTTGATCGGCGCCTTGATGGTGTGGCTGCTGTGGCCCGAGCGCCATCACCTCGACGCCATGGTGCTTCTCGATCCGGCGGCTATCCTGCCGCTCGCGGGGCGCCTTTCGTTGAAGCTGATGGCGGCGGTCGCGACTGCCCTCGCTGTGATTGCGGCGCTCGACTATTTTTATCAGTACCAGGTCTGGTTCAACCGCCAGAAGATGTCGCTGCGCGACGTCAAGGAGGAATACAAGCAGACCGAAGGTGACCCCTTCATCAAGGGCAAGCTACGGCAGTTGCGACAGGCGCGGATGCGCAAGCGCATCATGTCGGCGGTGCCGAAGGCCTCCGTCGTGATCATGAACCCGACACACTTCGCGGTCGCGCTGCAATACGATTCAGGCATGAACGCGCCGGTCTGCGTCGCCAAGGGCGTCGATTCTCTCGCCCTGAAGATCCGCGAGATCGCGACCGCGCATTCGATCCCCGTCGTCGAGAATCCGCCGTTGGCGCGTGCGCTGCACGCCTCCGTCGAGATCGACGAGGAGGTTCCGCCGGAGCACTACAAGGCCGTCGCCGAGGTGATCGGCTACATCATGCAGCTGCGCTCGGCCGTGCGGCGATGAGCGTATGGGCCCGCATCAGGCCGGCAACGCGCTGGCAACGGGCTTCGTGCTATGATTCGCGCGCGCGTCGGTTGAGTCGCGCCGTACTTGTATCGGTCCCCCTCATCCTCTTCGCAGAACATCATCCATGGCCCTTCAAGACGTGAGCGACCGCCAAGAATTCAGCCGAATCGAATCTGGACAGCGCGACGGCAGCGTTGGCCTCGTGCTTGTGGTTGCGCTTCTCCTCGTCGCGGCCGCGATAGGCCTCGTCTTCATCGGCCGCGACCAGGCGGCGACGTACATCCTCATTCTCCTTGCGGCCCTGGCGGTGGTCGGCGTGTTCTCTCTGTTCGCGGGCGCCGCGGGCATTCTACGCCTCGCCGGGAACGGCGTGACCAATCCGCTGCTCAAGGCCGTCGTCGAAATGGCGCATGACGGCATCGTGGTCACCGATCCGCGTGGCCGCGTCGTCTATGCCAATGCGGCCTATCTGTCGCTGATCAATGCCGGCGACGAAACGGAGGCGCGGCCGGTCGAGCGCGTCTTCGTCGGCGACCCGGATATCTCGGAGGCGGTCTATCGGCTGGTGAAGGCCGCGCGCGAGGGACGGCGCCTGCAAGAGGAGGTGCGGGTGCCGGGCAGCGCCGGCGAGCCCGCGCGGTGGCTTCGCTTTCGTGTCCGCCCGCTCGGCGAGAAGGGCGGGGAGGCGCTGACGACCGTCTGGAGCGTCGCCGACATCACGCGCGACCGTGAGCGCCAGGAGAACATCTTCCAGGAACTTCAGCACGCGATCGACTATCTCGACCACGCGCCGGCCGGCTTCTTCTCGGTCAACGGCACGGGCGAACTCGTCTATCTCAATGCGACGCTGGCGACGTGGCTGGATTACGATCTGGCCCAGGTCGGCTCTGGCGGCCTGAAGCTGCAAGACCTCGTGTCGGGTGATGGCGCGGCCTTGCTGACGACGCTCGGCGCCGGGCCCGGCGACGTCAAGACGGAGGTCCTCGATCTCGATCTGCGCACGCGCAGCGGCCGTCCGCTGCCGGTGCGGTTGTTCCACAAGGTTGCGTTTGCTGCCGACGGCTCGCCGGGCGCTTCCCGCACGCTTGTCCTCAATCGCGCGCGCGACGACGGCAGCGACCCGCAGCGCGCTGCCGAAGTGCGCTTCATGCGCTTCTTCAACAGCGCGCCGATGGCCATCGCGACTCTCGATCGCGAAGGGCGGGTCATGCGTTCCAACGCGCCCTTCGCGCGCTTTCATCATGGGGTTGTGAAGGGCGAGGCGGCGCCGACGGAGGGGCGCTCGATCCTGCAAGTCGTCGCCGAGCGGGACCGCGCCGCCGTCGCCGCGGCTGTCGCCAAGGCGGCGGAAGGCGAGGGGGATATTCAACCCTTCGACGTAACTCTGTCGGACGGCGCCGGCGACCGCTCGGCGCGCCTCTTCGTGTCCGCCGTCGAAAGCAGCGAGCCCGAGGGCGAGGCGGCGATCGTCTACGCGATCGAGACGACGGAGCAGCGCGCGCTCGAAGAGCAGTTCGCGCAGTCGCAAAAGATGCAGGCGGTCGGCCAGCTTGCCGGCGGCATTGCGCACGACTTCAACAACGTGCTGTCCGCGATCATGATGGCGACGGACTTCCTGTTGAGCGCGCACCGCCCGACCGATCCGTCGTTCCAGGACATCATGCAGATCAAGCAGAACGCCAACCGCGCCGCGAGCTTGGTGCGGCAGCTCCTGGCGTTCTCGCGCCGGCAGACGATGCGGCCGCAGGTGCTGGGCCTCGGCGACGTGCTGTCCGCTCTGACGATGCTGCTGCGCCGCCTGATCGGCGAGAAGGTGCAACTCGAACTGACGCACGGCCGCGACTTGTGGCCGGTCAAGGTCGACCTGTCGCAGTTCGAGCAGGTGATCGTCAATCTCGCGGTCAATGCCCGTGACGCGATGCCCGATGGCGGAACGCTGACGGTGCGCACGATGAACGTGCCTGCCGCTGACAGTGCTCGTTTCGGTCGCAAGGCGATGCCGGCGGCCGACTATGTGATGGTCGAAATCGCCGACACGGGAACCGGCATCCCGCCGGAGTTGATGGAGAAGATTTTCGAGCCGTTCTTCTCGACCAAGGAAGTCGGCAAGGGGACGGGCCTCGGTCTCTCGACCGTCTACGGCATCGTCAAGCAGACGGATGGATTCATCTTCCTCGATTCCGAGGTCGGCAAGGGCGCGACGTTCCGCGTCTTCCTGCCGCGGCATGTTGCGACCGCCGCCGAGGCGGGGCCAACGGTGGCTGCGCCGGCGCTCGTTCCTGATGGACAGCCGAAAGCGTCGGCCGATCTCACGGGGCAGGGGACCATCCTGCTGGTCGAGGACGAGGAGGGGCTGCGGGGCCTCAATGCGCGCGGCCTCGCTTCGCGCGGTTACACCGTGCTCGAGGCCGGCAACGGCGTCGAAGCCATCGAGATGCTCGAACAACATTCGGGCGAGATCGACCTTGTCGTGTCCGACGTCGTCATGCCGGAGATGGACGGCCCGACTCTGCTTCGTGAGATGCGTAAGCGCGATCCTGATCTCAAGATCGTCTTCGTGTCGGGTTATGCCGAGGATGCGTTCGCGAAAAACTTGCCGGAAGGTGGGCAGTTCGCGTTCCTGGCGAAGCCGTTCACGCTGAAGCAGCTTTCAGTGGTCGTGAAAGAGACGATCTAGCTGGATCGCGTCTGGTGAGCCGGTGGCCAAGCGCGGGTCGTATGAGCGATGGCAGGGCACCGCGACGATAACGATGACGAAGAGACGCCACGCGAGCGTCTGGTGATCAACCTTGTCCTGCTGGGACTTGCGGTACTGCTCGTCGGCGGTGGCGTCTGGCTTGCGAACGCGATTTTCGATATGCGACGCGTGCAGGACTGCGCGATGGCGGGACGCAAGAATTGCGAGCGGATTGTCGTGCCGGCGCCGGGAGCGCGATAGATGACATGCGCTTGTCCACACTCGTCATGGCCGGGCTCGTCCCGGCATCCATCGCCAAACAATTGCTGTGCCTCATCCTGAGGAGCGTCCGCAGGACGCGTCTCGAAGGATGGTCACGAATGCGGCACCATCCTTCGAGACGCCCGCTGCGCGGGTTCCTCAGGATGAGGTCTTGTGGTGGATGCCCGCAACAAGTGCGAGCATGACGAGTCATGAGCGCGGTTAGCCCGCCGCCCCCTCGCGTAGCAGGTCCTCGATATTCAGCCGATGGGTCGGCATCGTGATCGCGCCGTCCGCCGTGCGCGGCCACGCGTCCTTCGGCTTGTCCCAATAGAGTTCGACGCCGTTCTGATCGGGATCGCGCAGATACAGCGCTTCGCTCACGCCGTGGTCGCTTGCGCCGTCGAGTGGGATTCCGGCAGCGGCGAGGCGGCGTAGGGCGTCGGCAAGCGCCGCGCGCGTCGGGTAGAGGATCGCAAGATGGAAAAGACCGGTCGAGCCCTGCGGCGGCGGCGAGCCTCCGTGGCTCTCCCAGGTGTTGAGTGCGATATGATGGTGGTAGCCGCCGGCCGAGATGAACACCGCGCCGGGACGCTGCGTTACGACTTCGAAGCCGAGCACGCCGCAATAGAACGCAAGCGCGCGATCGAGGTCGGCGACCTTGAGGTGCACATGGCCGATCCGTGTTGCCGGGTCGATGGGGCGCGTCAGGTTTGGCGGGTTGGAGGCGTCGGAGTCGTCCGGCATGATGATCTCGCATGGGTGAAAGCGCTGCGAGGCGTGAGGTAATCACGCCGTATGCCGTTTCACAGGTGCGGCATCCTTTCCGTCATTCCGGGCGAGCGCGGAGCGCGAGACCCGGAACCCAGAGTCCTCAACGGCGCGAGGGAATGCGACGTCGCGTCGTTTTTCCCGCTCCGGGTTCGATCGATCCTCGTCGAGAGCATGATGATTCTGGGTTCCGGCTCGCGGCGGCTAACGCCGCCTTGGCCGGAATGACGGAAGAACATTTCTCGTCATGCCCGCGCTTGTCGCGGGCATCCACGACTTCTTTATCGCAGCAACGAGACGTGGATGGCTGGGAAGGCCCGGTCATGACGACGGGAGGCTTGACGGTAATAGGAATATATGCGCATTTATATACTTGACATAGCCAACCCGATTTGCGACATTCGCGTCAACGGAGCGACGCCATGTCCATCAATCTTTCAGACCCGATCTTCCACAACGACGATGCAGCCCGCGCGCATCTCGAAGCCATTCGTTGGCCGGAAGGTCCGTTTTGCCCTCACTGCGGCAACTCCGATCAGAGCCGCATTCGCAAGCTGGCTGGCAAGAGCACGCGCCCTGGTCTGCATCAGTGCAACGAATGCCGCGAGCATTTCACGGTCACGGTCGGCACCGTTATGGAGCGCTCCAAAATCCCGCTGCACAAATGGGTTGCCGCGTTTCATCTGATGAACGCCAGCAAGAAGGGCATGAGCGCTCATCAGCTTCATCGGATGCTTGGCATTACCTACAAGTCCGCGTGGTTCCTTGCCCATCGCGTTCGCGAAGCAATGGCCGATACCGACACAACCCCGATGGGCGGCGAAGGCCAGTCGATCCAGGCGGATGAGACCTATTACGGCAACTCCAAGCGCGCCAAGAGTTACAAGAAGGGCCACCGCCACAAGAACAAGGTTGTCGCCCTTGTTGAGCCGCAGGGTCGCGTCCGCGCGTTCAAAGTCGAGAAGGCGAACATGGAAACCGTCCGCGAAATTCTTGTCACGAATGCGCACCGCGCATCAGAACTGCATACAGACGAAAGCCCGCTCTATACGCAGGTCGGCAAAGAGTTTGCCGCTCACAAGACCGTCGAACACGGCTGGAACCAGCGCGGCTATTACGTCGGCTCCGACGGCCAGACCACAAACAACGTCGAAAACTTTTTTGGCATCTTCAAGCGCGGCATGAAGGGCGTCTATCACTTCTGCTCAGAGCAGCACTTGCAGCGCTATTTGAACGAATTTTCCTTCCGCTATTCCAACCGTTCCGGCCTTGGCGTGAACGATGGGGAACGTGCGGCGCTTGCGATTAAGAATGCGGCTGGCAAGCGTCTCACGTATCGTCAACCTCACTAAGATCAGAAGCAAAAAGCAGTTTGCTAATCGCTTCCGCGCTTGGCGGAAGCGAAATCTTTAGAGGGAGGACCAAAATGACGGATTTTCAGTTGAAAGAATTGCACGTTCCTGATGGCGATCCGATAACCCACGTTGGATTTTCTCTTGGTGACGGTCCCGACGCCGAACGATCAAATCAATGGCTATCGGGCCGCATACAAATTGACGGGCAAGCAATGAAATCGGTCGCGCTGCTGCGGATAACAGTCCTGCGAAAAGCAATCGACCTACTTCACGCCGAAGCCGACCGCCTTGAAGCTCTTTAAGCACAAGCAAGCCGAGTTCGAGGCTAGGATTTTCGATCACGCGGAGTCTTTCGCTTCGGACTTGCCTTCTTTTTTCCAATAGGCTTGTGCGGCTTTGGCGGCGTGCTCAGAGCGCGCCGCAACGCCTCATCGCGACGCCTTGCGACCTCTTTCGGATCAATCTCATCCTTGCTTTTCATTCGCCGCTCGCAACGACAGGAAGACCAGCCATAAAAGGACGCACGCCGTCAGGCGAAAACCTGATGAGGTTTTTCATGTTTTTTATGACAAGCGGATCGCTTTCATGTTCTTCGTACCATTTTTGGGCAGCCCCTTTCATCGCCTGGCAAAACAAATGAAGACTGAACATAGCCGCGCGCTTCCCATCGAATTGGATTGCCAGCGCGTGCGCCCCACTGTCTTTGCTCACTGAAAAAATGACGTGCGTTGCACCAAAATCAGGGTGGGACGCCATACCGGCCCTATGAACAACCCCGCCCCGTAAACAATAGCAGAGCTCTCCGCTCAGCCCGAGTTCCGGAGGCGTCGTGTATTTGTCCACGAATGAAATGTAATGATGCCTCTTTACGAAGACAGAGTTCTCCAATGCCAGCGCCACGCAAATATCCGGCACGGTGAGCGTCACCAGCAACGCCGGATAAAAAAGGTGGGCAGATATAGCGTTGTCAATGTCGGCCAGAACCCTTCCCAGCGGCGAAAACGGAGAGATCGCGGGCAATCGCGTCACGGTTGATGGCCCCCGGAGCGACCCTGTCGAGCCACTCGATCAGGTCGAGCAAGTCTATATCGGCGCATGCGAACCCACCCTCATTGATGAGTCGCAGCATAACCCTGTTGGTGTCCGCCTCTAGTACAAGTTGCGCCGGATGCGTCGGGTCATCGCCCCGAACCTCCGCCATCTCGCACAACTGAATATATTCGCCCGACATGGGCCAACCTCATTGGTTGGCACTCATATTCTTGGCACCGGCCTGTCACGCGAAGCGTAAATACCTCCGCAAACGGCTATGTCAAGTATATAAGTGCGAATATATGCATAGTACGCGATGTCGTTCGCTGCATCTCGAGGCAACGGACGGCAATCGCGGAATTCTCTCCGGAGGGTTTCGCCGATGGAGCGCCGGGAGGCGCTGGGTCTCCGATCGCAAGGAGATCCGCGCGCCCCGGACCAGGCTTCGCAACCCTGGTCCGAATCCGGCGCGCATTGAGCGGGTCTCGCAAACCCGCTGAGGGGCCTCGCAAGCCCCTGGCGCCTCCCGGCGCTCCATCTCCCTTTTTAGGGAAACGGAGAAAGGGACCCTCGGCGTACCCGGCGCCGCAAACCTCGGGCCAAATATTCATGTCTTCGTAATAGCCGTGCTTGCCGTAGGCGTGACTACAAATGAGGAGCGTGCCTCATCCTCCGCTCATGCCCGCGACGGCGGGCATCCAGTGACGTTGTTCTCCGTCGCAAAGACTGGATTCCCGCTTCCGCGGGAATGAGCGGACGTGCGGGAAGACGGCAGTTTATCAGCCCAAAGCGCGCGGATCCTTCACCTCGATTTCGACGAACGCGATCGGATGGTCGCTGCCGTTCATCACATCGTGCTCGACGCCGGCTGCCCGCCGATAGGACTGGCCGGCAATGAGGGGGACGGCGCTTTCGGACTTGCCGTCGTGGATCTTCAGGACGGCGTCGGTCAGCAGCACCACGAAATACGGCCAGCCATGTGTATGCCAGCCGGTCGCGGCCCCCGGTTCGAAATCCCATCGGGTAATCCGAACGGTCGCGTCGTCCTGTTGGACAGTCGGGACCGCGGGCACGTTGCATTTGAAGCTCATCGGAATTCCTCGTTCGGCTTTGCATGGAAGCGCTTGTTGGACCTTACATTCTTTCGTCCCACCCAGCCACGAAACGCGGTCGATCGAAGGGGGCAGTGAAGGGGAAAGGTGCGCGGTTGTGACGCGCTGCGCGCAGTGGCGCCTCGCCCCTTAAAAAACGATCATCCCGCTCCGATATCAACACGGCCCGCTATCGGGTTGGGAGGATAACCGATGCTTCGTTTTCGCGCCCTGTTCGCCATTCTGGCGCTTCTCGGCACGTTCGCTTTCATGGCCGTCGAGGCCGACGCACGCGGTGGCCGGGGCGGCAGCATGGGTAGCCGCGGTTCGCGCACATTCTCTGCGCCGCCCGCCACGGCGACGACGCCGAACGCTGCCCGTCCGATCGAACGTTCCATGACGCAGCCGGGAACGGCGGCGACCGCCGGCCGTAGCGCCGCTGCGCAGCCAGGCGGTCTCTTCAATCGACCTGGCTTGATGGGCGGACTAGTCGCAGGCTTCCTTGGAGCGGGACTGCTCGGCCTTCTTTTCGGCAACGGGCTGTTGGGTGGCCTCGGTGGGCTTGCCTCCATCCTTGGTCTTCTGCTCCAGGTTGCCCTCGTTGTGATCGTCGGCCGGCTCTTGTGGAACTGGTGGCAGCGCCGTCAGCAACCGGCTCAGGCTTACGCCGGCGCCGGGTCGCCGCGCGCGGGCATGGAGCCGCAGCGTGATAATTTGTTCCTGAACGCGGCGCGCTCGAGCGCCGGGCCCATGGGCAGCGGTGCGGCCGCATCGCAAGCGTCCGTCGAACTTGCATCCCAGGACTTCGACACGTTCGAGCGGCTGCTCGAGGAAATTCAGACCGCATACGGCAAGGAGGACTTGGCTGCATTGCGTGCGCGCCTGACGCCGGAAATGCTGTCGTACTTCTCCGAGGAGCTTTCGGAGAACGCGAGCCGCGGCGTCGTCAATCAGGTTTCCGGCGTGAAGCTCCTGCAAGGTGACCTTGCCGAGTCCTGGCGTGAAGGCAGCACGGAGTATGCCAGCGTCGCCATGCGCTACGAGTTGGTCGACTCGTTTGTGGATCGCGCCAGCGGCCGCGTGGTTGAGGGCGACGCGGCACATCCGCAAGAAGTCAGAGAGGTGTGGACGTGCATGCGTGCGCAGGGCGGCAACTGGTTGCTGTCGGCCATTCAGCAGGCATAAGCGACGCGCTCATCAGCGACTAAAAAACCCCGGCCAGTTCCGGGGTTTTTCTTTGCGGCAAATTCTCTGTGTTCAGTTCGAACCACCGAAAAGCCAGATCAATAGAATGATCGGTAGTGAAATTCCGATCGGCCAAAGCAGAAGCCCGCGTCCCATCGCTCCGTCAAAGGCCCAGGTTCCTCTTTGCGCAATTTGCCCGGGCGATAGCCTGTTTTTGCGAGACGCCGCGATGGCTCCTCATCGCGTTCAAAAGCGCCTATAAGCGTGGCGGCGCATTGCAACCGCGCCGCCAGCCCCTATTGCCAGCAGGATCGTCCGCATGAATGCGCCCGCCCAGATCGTTCCACCCTATCGCCACACGCCGTTGTTCCCGCTCGGGCCGGACAAGACGCGTTATCGCAAGATCACCAGCGACGGCGTACGCGTCGAGAAGGTTGGCAAGACAGAGATGATCGTGGTCGAACGCGAGGCGCTGCGTGCGCTCGCCGAAGCCGCCTTCACCGACATCAATCATCTGCTGCGGCCGGGCCATCTCGCGCAGCTGCGCAAGATCCTCGACGACCCCGAGGCGTCGGACAACGACAAGTTCGTCGCCTATGACTTCTTGAAGAACGCGAATATCGCCGCCGGCGGCATCCTGCCGATGTGCCAGGACACCGGCACCGCGATCATCATGGGAAAGAAGGGCCGTCTCGTCTTCACCGACGGAGAGGATGAGGGTGCGCTCGCCGAAGGCGCGCGCGACGCCTACCTCAAGCGCAATCTGCGCTACTCGCAGCTTGCACCGATCTCGATGTATGAAGAAAAGAACACGCGCTCGAACATGCCGGCGCAGGTCGAGCTCTATGCGGAAGGCGAGGACGCCTACAAGCTTCTCTTCGTCGCCAAGGGCGGCGGTTCCGCCAACAAGACGTTTCTCTTCCAAGCAACGCCGTCGATCCTCACGCCGGATCGCCTGCTTGCTTTTCTCAAAGAGAAGATCCTCACGCTCGGCACTGCGGCCTGTCCGCCGTATCATCTGGCGATCGTCATCGGCGGAACCTCGGCGGAATTGACGCTCAAGACCGTGAAGCTCGCTTCGACGCGCTACCTCGACGACCTACCGGCTCAGGGTTCCGAAGACGGCCATGCCTTCCGCGATCATGCGATGGAGCAGGAAGTGCATCGCATGACGCAGTCACTCGGCGTCGGCGCGCAATTCGGCGGCAAATATTTCTGTCACGACGTGCGCGTCATTCGCCTGCCGCGGCACGGCGCTTCGCTGCCGATCGGGCTCGGCGTCTCCTGCTCGGCCGATCGCCAGGCCAAGGGCAAGATCACCAGGGACGGCATCTTCCTCGAGGCGCTGGAGACCGATCCGTCGAAGTACCTGCCGGA
>JAFKKS010000429.1 GCA_017304555.1 Hyphomicrobiales bacterium | reverse complement strand
CTGCGCGCCTCAGTGGACTGATCCTGCGGGTTTCAGTTGGTTACGCAGCCCTCATCCTGTGGAGCCGTTTCGAGAGAAACGGCGTCTCGAAGGATGGCGTCGGAGTTCTGGCCATTCTTCGAGACGGCGCTTTACGCTTCCTCAGGATGAAGGGTCGAACTGAGCTGCTGCTGGCGAAACGCGCCTCGGATCGCTATTTCTTGTCGCTGGAAAATGTCAGGGGCCCCGTTTCGGTGATCTCGTTCTCATCCGTTGCCGAGGAAGCGCGAATCGCAGCGCGTGCGCTCGCGGACTTCGGCAACGACCTCATCAACCCGACTTTGCGGATCGGCGTGACCGGCCTTTCGCGCGCGGGCAAGACCGTGTTCATCACGGCGCTGGTGCACAATCTGGTGCGCGGCGGCCGCCTGCCTGTCTTCGAAGCGATGGCGCGGGGGCGCATCGCCTCGGCGCGGCTGGAGCGGCAACCGGAAGACGCCGTGCCGCGCTTCGACTACGAAACGCATCTGGCTTCGCTGCTGGAGCAGCGCACCTGGCCGCAATCGACCCGGCGGATCAGCGAGCTTCGCCTCGTCATCACCTACCAACCGGCTTCCAGCACGACGCGCGAAAACACGCTGACGCTCGACCTCGTGGACTATCCCGGCGAGTGGCTGCTCGACCTGCCGCTGCTCGACAAAAGCTATGCGGATTGGTCGGCGGAAACCATCGTGCGCTCACGCGAGAGCTTGCGGGCGGCGTTGGCCGCGCCCTGGCACGCGCACCTTGCGACGCTACGCGGCGAAAAACCCGCGGAGGAACAGGACGCACGCGTCGCGGCGCAGCTCTTCACCGATTATCTGCGCGCTTGCCGCGACGAGAGGCTCGCCATGAGCCTGCTGCCGCCCGGCCGCTTCCTCATGCCTGGAGACCTCGAAGGTTCGCCCGCGCTCACCTTCGCGCCGCTGCAGCCGCCGCAGAGCGGCCGCGTGTCATCGAAATCGTTTTGGGCGATGATGGAGCGCCGCTACGAAGCCTACAAAGATCATGTCGTGCGCCCTTTTTTCCGCGAGCATTTCGCGCGCCTCGATCGCCAGATCGTTCTGATCGACGCGCTCGCCGCCTTCAATTCCGGGCCGCAGGCCGTGCAGGAACTGCAAGCGAGCCTCGGCTCCATTCTCGACTGCTTTCGCGTCGGACGCTCGTCATGGATGAGCGCGCTGTTCCGGCCGCGCATCGACCGCATCCTCTTTGCCGCGACCAAGGCCGACCACCTACACCATACGAGCCACGACCGGCTTGAGCACATCCTCTCACGCATGGTCGAGCGCGCGATCGGCCGCGCGAAACTCGAAGGTGCGCTGGTCGATGTGATTGCGTTGTCGGCTGTTCGCGCGACGCGCGAGGCGACGGTCGAGCGCGGCGGCGAGAAGCTGCCGTCGATCATCGGCACGCCGGAAGCCGGCGAGCACGCGGGCGGCGAGGTGTTCGACGGCAAGACGGAAACTGCGATGTTCCCCGGCGACCTTCCGGATTCGGCGGACGCGTTGTTCGGCCCGAACGCCAGCTTCAAAGGCCTTTCCGGCACGACCGGCGCCGACACCGATTATCGCTTCCTACGGTTCCGGCCGCCCGCGGTCCGCGGCTCCGGCATGGTGCCAGCCACCCTTCCCCACATCCGGCTCGACCGCACGCTGCAATTTTTGCTCGGAGACAGGCTGGCATGAACGAGCCTCGCAAGCCCGCGGCGTTCCGTCTCGACGACCCCAATGTCGTTGTCGCGGCACGCCACGAAGATGATGCGGCCGCGCACAGCCCGCGCGCCGTCGTCGTCAATCCGGAGAAAGACCAAGACGCGCGCGCGCTGCCATTGGCGCCGCTCCGCCGCCGCTTCGCGTGGGCGACGGTGCTCTTTTGCGCGCTGCTCGGACTTCTGGCGATGGCGGCTGGGCTCTCCACGGTCAAGCTGCTGGAGAGCCTGTTCGCACGAACGCCCTGGCTTGGCTGGACGGGCGCCGCCCTCGCCGGCGCCGCCGCGATTGCGTTCATCGCGATCATCATCCGCGAAGTGCGCGGGCTGATGCGCCTCGCCGAAGTCGAGAAGCTGCACGAGCGCGCCGCAGAAGCGATCGCCAAGGACAATCGCGACGAGGCGCGTTCGGTCGCCAAGGAAATCATCTCCTTCAGTCGCGCGTCGCCGTGGCAGGCGCGAGGCCGCGCGGCGCTCGAAGCGCATCTCGATGACATCATCGACGGCGCCGATCTCGTGCGGCTAGCGGAGCGCGAGATGATGGCGCCGCTCGATCGCGAGGCGCGACGTCTGGTTAGCGACGCCGCCAAGCGCGTCTCGCTCGTCACCGCGGTCAGTCCGCGCGCGGCGGTCGACATGGCCTTCGTCCTCTTCACCGCGGTGCGCCTCATCCGCCGATTGGCGGAACTTTACGGTGGCCGCCCCGGCACGCTGGGAATGATCCGGCTGGTGCGGATGGTGCTTGCCCACCTCGCGGTCACCGGCGGCATGGCGGCGAGCGACAGCCTGGTGCAGCAGGTTCTCGGGCATGGCCTTGCGGCTAAGCTCTCGGCGCGGCTCGGCGAGGGCGTCCTCAATGGGATGCTGACGGCGCGGCTCGGGCTCGCCGCGATCGAGGTCGCGCGGCCGCTTCCTTTCGTCGCACTCCCGCCGCCGACCATGACGGATCTCGCGTCCGGGCTCCTGAAGCGGCGCGCCGACGGCACGCTGGAGCCGCAGCTTCCCGTGTCGTGACCGCCACCGTCAGGCGCGCGGCATGAAGTCTTCCGGCGGCGCGCCAAGGTCGTAAGTCCCTGGCCGATTTTTGCGGAAAAACCTGCCCATCTGCCAAAGGTAGACCGCTAGAAACGCGGCGACGAAGGCCGCGCCGCTCACCGTCCCCTCCTTCAGGCCGCGCACGGCCAGCGCGGCGAGGCCAAGCGCGACCAGAGCGAACAGCGCCACACCCGGCCAGAAAAGCCACGGCGGGCTTCCACTCTCGCAAAGAGGACGACCGCCCGCCTGCGCGATTTTGCCATGCAGACCGTGGATGAAAGCGGAAAAATCGCTCGTTTGCGCCACCTGTTCGGCCAGGCTGCGCCATGTGGTCGAGGCGATTTGCAGTTTCGGCCACTGGTCCGACCAGATCTCCACCAGATACCGGTTCGACGCGAGCGCGACGGGCCGGTACGAAATGCGCAGGCGCCGGATCGCTTTGTACGGAATGCGTCCGCTGCGCCGGCCGATCTGAAATTCGAGGCCTTGCGGCGTCAGCTTGAAATGATGGCCCGAACTCATCAGCGAAGAGCGAAAGCTGTAGGCCTTCACCTCTTCGTCGGGAGATTGGCCTTCAAGGGGCTTATCGTCGCGGGCGCTGTCCACGCAGCCTTGTAGCAACGCGCGCGACGATGGTCACTCGCCATCGTCGGCCGCAGCGATCCGATGGATTTTGGCCGATCCGAGGCGCTGAGCGCCTTGCAACGCGCGGCGCACCCACTACGTTGGCAACATTCAACCGGGAGCCTGCATGATCATCATTGGCCGCAATGGGCAGAGACTCGCCGTCACCGGCTGGCGCGCCTGGCTGTTGTACGGCGTGGCAGCCCTTGTGCTGGCGCTCGTTGCCGTGATCCTCGTCAGCCTGTTCCTCGGTATCGCGCTGACGGTTGTGACCGTTCTTCTGTTCGGTCTGCCTATTCTTCTCGTGCTCGCACTCGTCCTTCGGCTGTTCCGTCCGCAGATGCGGCCGATGCGCGATCCGCGCATCATCGATCACGAGCCGCTGCCGCCGCGCTGAGCGTCACCGTACAAGTTCACGCATCGCACGATCGAGGCCGTCCAGCGTCAGCGGAAACATGCGGTCGGACATGAGCTGGCGCATCATCTTGATCGAGTAGGTATAGTCCCACTGCGCCTCGGGGATCGGGTTCAGCCAGACGCACGCCGGATAGGTGCGCGCGACGCGCTCGAGCCAGACGGCGCCGGGCTCCTCGTTGAAGTGTTCGACGGAGCCGCCGGCGGCGGTGATCTCGTAAGGCGACATCGAGGCGTCGCCGACGAAGATCGCCTTGTAGTCGTGCGCGTACTTGTGCAGCACATCCCAAGTCGGCGTCGTCTCCTGGAAGCGACGGCGATTTTCTTTCCAGACGCGCTCGTAGAGGCAGTTGTGGAAGTAGAAGTACTCCATGTGCTTGAACTCGGCGCGCGCCGCGGAGAACAGCTCCTCCGTCTCCTTCACATGCGAGTCCATCGAGCCGCCGATGTCGAAGAAGACGAGCACCTTCACCGCATTGTGCCGCTCCGGCCGCATATGGATGTCGAGATAGCCCTTATGCGCGGTATCGCGGATGGTCTCGTCGAGGTCGAGTTCCTCCGGCGCGCCGGTGCGGGCAAATTTGCGCAGGCGGCGTAGCGCGATCTTGATATTGCGCGTGCCAAGCTCGACCTCGTCGTCGAGATCCTTGAACTCGCGCTTGTCCCACACCTTCACCGCGCGGAAGTTGCGGTTGCCGTCCTGCCCGATCCGCACACCCTCGGGATTGTAGCCATAAGCGCCGAAGGGCGAGGTGCCGGCGGTGCCGATCCACTTGTTGCCGCCCTGATGGCGGCCCTTCTGCTCCTCCAGACGCTTGCGCAACGTCTCCAGGAGCTTGTCGAGGCCGCCCAGCGCCTCGATCATCTTCTTCTCTTCGTCGGTGAGGTATTTTTCGGCGAGCTTCTTGAGCCATTCCTCGGGGATGTCGGCGCTCAGCGCCTCCTCCAGCAGGCTCACGCCCTTGAAGACATGCCCGAAAACGCGGTCGAACTTGTCGAGATTGCGCTCGTCCTTCACCAGGGCGGCGCGCGACAGGTAGTAGAAGTCCTCGACCCGCCGGCCGGCAACGTCCTTTTCCATCGCCTCCATAAGGGCAAGATATTCGCGCAAGGTGACCGGCAAGCCGGCGGATTTCAGCGCGGTGAAGAACGTCACGAACATAGGAGCAGCCCGGCGGACATTAACGTTTCGGCGCAGGGCCGGCCGGGATGGCCTTGACCCTTGCCGAATAATTCTAACACATGCGCTTCCGGGGTGTGTGCTGCGTAGGCCGGGCTGAGCTCAATGGCTGTACAAACAACGGCGGTAACGCGCGAGCGGGTGCCGTATCGCGCGGCGATATCTTGGGCTTGCGCACTCATTCTGGCGATGCTGGTGCTGCTCGCCCCCGCGCTCTGGAACGGCTTTCCCCTCCTCCAATACGATACCGGCGGCTACCTCGCGCGATGGTACGAGGGATATCTGGTCCCCAGCCGGCCGGGCGCCTATGGGCTGTTTCTCCTGAGCGGCGTCACGCATGATTTCTGGCCGGTCCTGCTCATCCAGGCGGCGCTGACCGTCTGGATGGCGGCGCTGGTTCTGCGCACGCATGGTTACGGCCGGCGGCCCTTCCTCCTTCTCGCCATCCTGGCGGCGCTTTCGGTCCTGACCACCCTGCCGTGGATCGCCAGCATTCTCCTGACCGACATCTTTGTCGGCCTCGCCGTTCTGGCCATGCACCTTCTCGTTTTCCGCGCCGAGACGCTGCGGCGATGGGAACAGGCGGCGCTGCTGCTCTTGATCGCCTTCGCCGGCGCAACGCACAGCGCGACACTCGGACTTCTGCTGGCGATGGCGGTGGTGACCATCGCCGTGAAGCTGTTCCGGCGCGATTTCATTCCAGCCGGCGGCGCATGGCGCGCGGCGATCGCGGCGGTTTTGTGCATCATCATGACGTTCGCGGCCAACTTCGCCATTGCCGGCCGCATCGCCTGGACGCCGGGCGGCTACGGCATCCTGTTCGGACGCATGCTGCAGCAAGGCCTAGTCGTGCGTTACCTCGACAAGCACTGCGCGACCACCGCATTCAAGCTCTGCCCCTACCGCAGCGAACTGCCGCGCGACGCCGACGCCTTTCTGTGGGGCGAGAGCGTGTTCAACAAGCTCGGCCGCTTCGACGGACTCGGCGACGAAATGCGAACGATCGTGCTCGGCACGCTGAAGGAATTTCCCCGCGAGCAGATCGAAGGCGCGATCTCCGGAACCGTAAAGCAGTTGATCAGCGTCGGAACCGGCGAAGGCGTCGTCAATTCCGTCTGGCATACCTATGCGATCATGAACCGTTACACGCCATCCGTCGTACCGGCGATGCAGGCGGCGCGCCAGCAGCAAGACCAAATCAGCTTGCGGCTGATCAATCGCATTCATATTCCGATCGCGCTCCTCTCCCTGGTGCTGCTGCCGGTATGGATCATGCTGGGACTTCGCAGATCGGCGGCGGCGGACTTCGGCCGCCTGGCGACGACCGTGACGGTCGCCGTCCTCATCAATGCCGCCGTCTGCGGCGGGCTTTCCAATCCGCACGACCGCTACGGCGCGCGCATCATCTGGCTTGCAGGGATGGTCGGCCTGCTCGGCGTCGTCCGGATGGTCGAAGCTCGCCGTCAGCCTGCTACCAATATCGGTGTGCTCGGCATCTCCGGCACGACCGTTTTGAACGCGGGGGAAGCGGCGTCGAATTGATATCGCAGATAACCGCCGTGGCCGCTCCAGCGCGAACCCAAGGCTGCCGCCATCACGCCCTGATTTGGTCTAGCTCTCGCTCGATAAGACGCTCGCCGCTGGAGGTTTTATGCGTCCTATCGCCTTGATCGCCGTTCTGATTGGGCTCTTCGCCCCTGCCTCACTGTTGGCGCAGCCCGCCGATGCGCCGCTGGAGCTGCGTACGGTCCCGCAAGCGCCGGCGGTGGCGCCGCAGGAACCGGACGCCGGGCTGGCGCCGGAGGCCGGGCAGCCGCAGGAGCCGGGCGCAGCCCAGCCGCCGCAAGCTCCCATCGCCAACATTCCGATGACGCTCCGCGTCCGCTGGGAGGTGAAGAACCGCTTCCGCCTGTTCCGCAACGAGAACGATTTTCTGCGTCACGTCGACGCCAACCGCGGCGACGGCATTCTCGCCGCTGAGCGCCGGCTTGCCATGGGCAGCGGCGGGCATGGGTGGGCGCGCCTGACGGTGAACGCGCTATGCGTCGACGCGGCCGGACGCATCCTCGACGTGTGCGAGCGCGACGGCGTGCGTGAATCCTATCTCAACCCCGCCGACCATCGCGTCGGCGTGATGGTCGA
>JAFKKS010000428.1 GCA_017304555.1 Hyphomicrobiales bacterium | reverse complement strand
GCGTGTTGCCGTTCGCCCAGTTCGACGGCTTGCGGAAGATCGAGGTCTGCCCCGTTTCCTCGTCCCAACGCATGATCCGCTGGTTGGGGATGTCGCTCCACAGGAGGCAGCGCTGATCGCCGAAATAAACAGGGCCTTCTGCCCAGCGGAAGCCGTGCGCAAGCCGCTCCACGCTGGCGCTGAAGATCATGTATTTGGCGAAGCTCGGGTCGAGCGCCTGGATATAGGGGTCCGGGTAGCACTCATTTGGCCGCCATGGAGCCCCCAGTGGTGCCCCCTGTGGCGCCCCTTGCGACGCGGCGGCGCCCGCGGCTGCGGCGCCGCTTCCTCCTGAAACTGTCATGATTGTCTCCCTGCGCGCGGGCGACCGGCCCGGCCAGGGGATCATAGCGCAAATGCGCGCCCGTGCCACAGCGGTTCCAGCAGCGTCACCGGGACGCGCGCGACAGGCCCTCGCCGCTTCCCGCTTTCACGCTCGCATTTCGAGAACACCGACGCGCGCGTCAAGCGCGACGCTCGCCGCCACGCGCGAATCTTCGGCCCATCTCTCCCAGCAGGCGCGCATGTCGTCGGAGAAGGAAATATCGTCGAGCACGATGAGGCCTCCAGGCGTCAGCCGCTCGATCAGCATCTCGACTTGCGGCGTCACAAAGTCATCCGTGTGGATGGCGTCGACAAATCCGATATCGATCGTCTCGCCGTCGCGATAGCGGTCGATATTGTCCTCGAAAGTGCCAAGGACCGGAACGACCCTTTCGCTAAACGCGCGCAGATGCCCGCTGGCAATCGTGTTCCACACGTCGTTGGGTTCGAAGGTCAGCAGCCTGCCGTTCTCGGCTTCGTCCAACCCGCTCGCCCAATACATTCCGGAAATGCCGAAGGCTGTTCCGAACTCGACGACGAGGCCGGGTCGCCTTTGCCTGACCAGCCAGGCGAAGAAGCAACCCATCATCGGCTGCGTGCGCACATCGCCCACCGAGCGGCTCTCCGCAGCGTCGGCAAAAGGAACGTCAGGGTCGGCGTCATAGACGCGGCGATATTTTTCCCACAGCGGCTGCGGCCCGAGCGCCTCGATCTCGGCGGCAATCGACTCGATGTCTGACATGCGCACAGGGTGCGGCGCGCGAAAACTTTCTGCCGGCAGATTTTTCTCCAACCAAGAGTCGCCTGCTCGACGGTGCCATGCGATCGGCAGCGCGTGATCTCGCAACACCTTGGCCGTGAGCCGGCGAATCTGCTGTCCGATGTTCAAATTCATGCGTGTCCACGGTCCATGTACAAAAGCTGCGAAAAAAGCCCCTGCGTTCGTTAAATCCGGGGCCGGCGGCGCGTGGGAAATCTGCAATCCCGCTGCTTGTCGCTGGAAGCTCATCAATGAGGAACCGCGAACCCGGCACAATGTTGGCGGATCAATGACTCTTTTCGTTCTCCGCATCTTCCGATGAATGTCGACGATTCAATGCCGTTGCGGCCGGTTCGACATGAAGTTCCGCGCGCGAGGAAAATTTGATCTGCGTCGATTGCGGCAATGCTGTGCGCTGATCGCGATGAGGCCGCATTTCGCAGAGGAACCCGCAAAGCAGCCTGCTCGTTTCCAATACAGTGAAACAGCAACGGAGACTTTCATGTCCCATCGCCTGCTCAGTACTGCGCTCATCTGTGGTGTGCTTGCCATCCCGACGGTCGCTAGCGCTCAAGGCGTCATCGACGGCACAGAGCGCGGCGCGCGCGAGGGCGGCCATGCCGCCGGCCCGGTCGGTGCTGTGGTTGGTGGCGTCGTAGGCGGCGTTGCCGGTGGTGTCGCGGGCGTTCTCGGCGTCGATGAGCGGCCGCGCTTCCGCGAATATGTCGTGCGCAGGCACGTCCCATCGTATCGCTATCGTGAGGCCGTGCGCGTCGGCACCGTTCTGCCGGCCGATGGTGTGACCTATTACGAGGTGCCGGAGGAATACGGCGTGACGGAATATCGCTACACCGTTGTCAACGACCATCCGGTTCTCGTCGAGCCGCGCACCCGGCGCGTCGTCGAGGTGATCGACTGACGCCGTCATCCTGATCGCACGATCGTTGCGCGTGTCGATGCTCAACACATCGGCGCGCGCAGCATTGTTTCCGTGCGCTATCCGGCCGAAGGCAGCGCGGACAGATCGCGAACGCTTTCGCTTCGCGACAAATTAGGTTGAAATTTCCCCTCACGTTCGTCCATTTTGCGTCTCGCGCCGGTGCTCGGCCGGCGCCCCTGCCATATCCGCGCGCGGCAATGCGCGCGTTCGTGACGGAGATTTCGACGTGAGGCCATTGCTTTCCGCGACCCTTGCTGGTCTCGGCGCGGCATTTCTGCCGCTTTCGGCGCTCCTGCCAGCCCAAGCTTCCGCCGCCGATTCGCGTGTCGAGCGCGCCCTCAAGAAGCTCGACCCTTCGTCGCGGCTGACACAGGTGTGTGATCTCAAGGCGATGGAAGCGATCGGCCGCGCCGCCAATTCCTACCGGCCGGACCGCGCGGTGATCGACGCCGTGTCGAACCCCGCCGTCAGCAACAACACCGTGAAGGGAAAAGGCGGCGCCTTTCGCAGCAAGGGCAAGTGGTACCAGTTCTCGTTCACCTGCAGCACGTCGCCGGATCGGATGAAGGTGCTCTCGTTCGACTACAAGATCGGCTCCGCGATCCCGGAAGAGAAGTGGAACGACTACGGGCTGTATCGTTGAGGTAGGCCCTCGCGTAACGCGGTTTAGCCCTTCGCCCGCCTCGCCTTGCGCCGGCGCGCGGCTTTCGCTTTCTCCTCGCCGTATTTCATGCCCTCAAGCTTAATCCCGTCGGGGTCGAGGAAGAACACGGCATAGTAGTCGTCGTAATACTCGTCCGGCGGATCGACGATCTCGACGCCCGCTTTTTTAAGAAAGGCGCCGAGCGCGTCGACATCCTTGCGGCTGCGCAGTTCGAACGCATAGTGGTGCAGGCCAACGTCGCCGGTGCGATGCTTATGCTTGCGCCCCGGCGGCGACGGGCCGATCCAGAACCGCGTCTTGCCGTTCGACCAGCCGATCGCGTCCGCGTATTCGTCCATCACCTTGAAGCCGAGGAAGGCGAACAGCTTGGCGTAAAACGCCTTCGACGCCGCGAAATCGCTGACCCGGATGACGATGTGATCGATGCCGACGACGCGGGCCATGGCTGGCTCTCCTAGCTTTCAGCGATGAGGAGAAACGGACAGCCATGGCGCGCGGTTCCCGCTTCCCGAGCCGCGCTGAGGTCGGGCGTGGGCGGGGTCGACTATTCCCGCGCGTCGCCGCGCTCGTCCGCCGCCAGCTTTCCCTGCCCGTGGCGGGTCAGCAGCGGATATTGCAGCATCGCGAACAGGAAGGTGAGCGGCACCACGCCGAAGACCTTGAACGTCACCCAGAAGTCCGTCGACTGGGTGCGCCAGACGATCTCGTTGAGCACGGCGAGCGCGAGGAAGAACAACGCCCAGCGCAAGGTCAGCTTGCGCCAGCCCTGTTCGTCGAGATCGAAGACGGAATCGAAGACCATCGCCAGCAGCGATTTCCCGAAGGCGAGGCCGCCAAGCAGGATGCCGCCGAACAGCACATAGATGATGGTCGGCTTGAGCTTGATGAAGGTGTCGTCGTGCAGCAGGAGCGTCAGCGTGCCGAACACGGCGACGACGATCGCGGTGACGATGGTCATCAGCGGCAGCCGCCGGATCTTCACATAGGACACGACGAGCGCGACCAGCATCGCCACCATGAACGCCGCCGTGCCGGCGAAGACACCCCAGCGCGCGTTGGCGAAGAAGAAGATCAAAAGCGGCCCGAGGTCGAGCGCGAGTTTCAAGCCGGTCGGAAGCTGACGTTTCTCGTCCATCCGCCCCAGATAGCGTGGCGGCGGGCAATTGTCATGCGGCCCAATTGTCATGCAGCCAGGTGTCGCGGGCCCGCTCGCAGGACTTAAGGCCGCGTGTTATATGCAGCCGCATGACCGTACCGCTGAAATCGATCGACCAGGCCGACGACCTCGCCACCACGATGCAGGACATCGGGCGGCGGGCGCGGGCGGCCGCGCGCGTGCTCGCCCTGGCGGAGGCGGCGCGCAAGAACGCCGCGCTCACCGCGATGGCCGCGGCGCTGCGGGATGCGCGCACGACGCTGCTTGCGGCCAACGCCGAGGACATCAAGGCGGCGCGAGCGGACGGCGCGGCGGCGGCCTTCATCGACCGCCTCACCCTCGACGGCAAACGCATCGCGGCGATGGCCGCCGGGCTCGAAGCGATCGCGGCCCTGCCAGACCCCATCGGCGCCGTGACGGAGCGCTGGACGCGGCCAAACGGCATGACGATCGAGCGCGTGCGCACGCCGCTCGGCGTCGTCGGCGTGATCTATGAGAGCCGCCCGAACGTCACCGCCGACGCCGGCGCGCTGTGCCTGAAGGCCGGCAACGCGGTGATCCTGCGTGGCGGCTCCGACAGCTTCCATTCCGCGCGTGCGATCCATGCCGCGCTCGTCGCCGGCCTTCGCGCCGTAGGATTGCCGGAGGACGCGATCCAGCGCGTGCCGACGCGCGACCGCGCCGCCGTCGGTATGATGCTCGCGGGGCTTAACGGCGCGATCGACGTGATCGTGCCACGCGGGGGAAAAAGCCTCGTCGCGCGCGTGCAGAACGATGCGCGCGTGCCGGTGTTCGCGCATCTCGAAGGCGTGTGTCACGTCTATGTCGACAAGGCCGCGGATCTCGCGATGGCGCGCGACATCGTCATCAACGCGAAGCTGCGGCGCACCGGCATTTGCGGTGCGGCGGAGACGCTGCTGGTCGATCGCGCCGCCGCGGCGACACATCTTGCGCCACTCATTGCAGCGCTGATCGACGCGGGTTGCGAAGTGCGTGGCGACGCGGCCGTGCAAGCTGCCGACCCGCGCGCGAAAGCCGCGAGCGAGAGCGACTGGCCGACGGAATATCTCGACAGCATCATCGCCGCGAAGGTCGTCGACGGTGTCGACGGCGCCATCGCGCATATCGAGCGCTACGGCTCGCATCACACCGACGCGATCGTGACGGCGGACGCGGCGGCGGCGACGAAATTCCTCGCGGAGGTCGACTCCGCGATCGTGGCGCACAACGCCTCGACGCAGTTCGCGGACGGCGGCGAATTCGGCTTCGGCGGCGAGATCGGCATCTCGACCGGACGCATGCACGCGCGCGGTCCGGTCGGCGTCGAGCAGCTCACGAGCTTCAAGTACCGCATCCACGGCTCGGGACAGACGCGGCCGTGAAGGTCGCGGTAAAGATGCGGCGCGGAGACGACTTCCGCTCGTCCCCGCGGAAGCGGGGACCCAGAAAAGTAAAAAGCTGGATTCCCGCTTTCGCGGGAATGAGCGGGGATGTGCTGCTGCCTTCCCTCTTCGCCGGCGAGGGACAGTAAGACACCATCATGCTCTCGCGTGTGACCCTTCCCCCTACCGCGCCCGGCCTGCGCATCGGGCTCCTCGGCGGCTCGTTCAATCCGCCGCATGCGGCGCACCGGGCGGTCAGCCTGTTCGCGATGAAGCGGCTGCAACTCGACCGCCTCTGGTGGCTCGTCACGCCTGGCAATCCGCTGAAGGACGTGCATGCCCTGCCGCCCATCGGCGAGCGTGTCGCGGCGGCACGCGCCTTCGCGCGGCATCCACGGATCGACGTCACCGACATCGAAGCGCGGATCGGCACCCGCTACACCGCCGACACGCTGGCGTTCCTGGTGCGCCATCGCCCGCGCGTGCGGTTCGTCTGGCTCATGGGCGCCGACAATCTCCGCGACTTCCATCACTGGGACCGCTGGCGGCAGATCTTCGATCTCGTCCCCATCGCGGTGGTGGATCGCGGCCGCATGAACGGCAACGCCCTCTCCGCGCCGGCCGCCCATGCCATGGCCCGATACCGCGTGCCGGAAAGCGAAGCCGCACGTCTGCCAGGCCTGGCGCCGCCGGCCTGGTGTTTCCTGCACGGCCTCAAATTGCCGCTCTCGTCCACCATGTTGCGGGCGGCGCACGCTGCAAATGTTTGTACGGGCAGCGGTTGAAACAGCACCCCCGCCATGCCTATCTTCAAGGCGTTGCGGATGCGAATCGTCACACGATCGTCATACGGCATCGAAAGGAAAACGCCCTCTGTCTCCGACAGTGCTTTCTCGGGCCCCGAAACAGCGGCCTGAACGGGCTTCCAAGCCACGCCCCGACGCGGCGGAAGCCCTTGAGCTGGTCCTCGCGCTTCTCGACGACGCGAAAGCCGAGGACACAATCTCCATCGACCTTCACGGCAAGACGAGTATCGGCGACTTCATGGTGGTGACCTCAGGCAGGTCCAACCGCCAGGTCGGCGCGATCGCCGATCGTCTCGTCAAAGGCCTGACCGAAGCTGGCGTACGCGGTGTGCGCGTCGAAGGCATGCCGCAATGCGACTGGGTGCTGATCGACGCCGGCGACGTGATCGTTCACGTCTTCCGGCCCGAGGTCCGCGTCTTCTATAATCTTGAGAAGATGTGGTCGACACCCTTCGCGAAGGAACGCGATGGCGGTGAGCGCCGCGTGAGCTGACGCGGCGACGCTGGAGCATGACGACTTGGCGTGCGTCTTCGCCGGCGCGCGAGGGAGAATGCGATGCGCCTCGTCGTCGCCGCGGTCGGCAAGCTCAAGCGGGGCCCCGAATATCAACTCGCGGAGCGTTACCGCGAAAGGCTCGACAAGATCGGCCGCAGCGTCGGGCTGCGTAGCGTCAAGGCCGTCGAAATCCTCGAAAGCAAGAATCGCGACGCCCATCATCGCATGGTCGAGGAATCGATCGCGCTCGCGAATCTGATTCCGGATGGCGCAGCGGTCGTGCTGCTGGACGAGAAGGGGCGCACGCTCGATACCGGCAACCTCGTCGATGCAATCCGGTCCTGGCGCGATAGCGGACGCAGCGCCTGCGTGTTCATCATCGGCGGCGCCGACGGCCTTGCGCCCGGCCTGCGTGACAAGGCCGACCTGACGGTGGCGTTCGGCGCCCTCACCTGGCCGCACCAGCTCGTGCGCATCATGCTGCTGGAGCAGCTCTACCGCGTCGCTACCGTACTCGCGGGGCACCCGTATCACCGGGAGTGAGGCCCCGCGGGCTTGCTTCACCTCTC
>JAFKKS010000076.1 GCA_017304555.1 Hyphomicrobiales bacterium | reverse complement strand
CATTTGGATGTAGAACCAAGAAAGATCCGTGACCCCAAGAATGAGAATATTTTCTGGAGCCGCAGCGGCAAGATCGACCCGGTTGCGGCGGCGGCGGCGGAAGTAGCGTTCCGCCCGTGCCGCGATCGTGCCGCCGGCAAGCACGATGAAATGGAGGACGGGGACAGCGCGAGGGACGTTCTCTAGTCGGGTCCACAGAAAGCAAACGATCAGCGCGCAAAGCACCGCCATCGCCGAGGCTTTTATGATGATGAGGACATCTGCGACGGAGAAGAACCGGGAAACACCGTGCCCGAGGCGATACCAGATGAAACTGGCGATAGAGAGAACCGCCGAAACAATGGTGTAGATCAGGAGTTCGCCGCGAATGCCGGTGGCAAACACGCTCGGGTCGCGCAGCGCCGCAGCCAAGAACGGGGACACCGCGGCCCACAGAACGATCAATGTCGACAAATTGACCCAGGGCAGGTCAATCGACGTTCTTTGCCGCCATCGAAACCGCATGGAAGTGTCTTGAGATTTGCCTCTTAAGAGCTTCGATCACGCCCTTGAACAACCAAACTCTAGCAGAGGTCTCGCGGGCTGACACCGCAGCATATCGCACAGCAAATCCGCGCGAATGTATGATTGCGCAGGCATGACATGCTCATAGCAAAATAAAACTCTCGTCGTCACCAAAGAATTGTCATTCTTAATCGACCGTCTATGTTGGCCGCGTCGATTCCGCTTCTCTTGCCATATGATCGCGGCACCTTGGCTTTTCCGCCCTATGCAAGGCTCTCAGTCGCTTTCAGCCATGTCGCCCGGTCCCCTAACCTACTGGCGTACAATTCGGCATCTCCGCGCCAGACAGATTTTTGCGCGCCTGCGACGGCAATTTCACACGAGCTCCGTTGCACAGAAGCCACCGCCCGATCTTCGCGAGCGTGTGGCCTCCTTCGGCCGGCCGATCGTGCGCCACGGGCCGGTTCGAACTGGAGAATCCTTCCGGTTCCTGAGCGTAGAAGCGACGCTCACCGCCCCATCTGACTGGGACAACGAGAGCCGGTCAAAGCTCTGGCGTTACAATCTGCATTATTTCGATTGGTTGAAGGAAAAGGCCGCATCGGAGCGGACCGCAGAGGACGGCCTCTGGATCGATCGCTGGATCACAGACAATCCAGCAGGCCGTGGCACCGGCTGGGAGCCGTATCCACTCTCGCTACGCATCGTCAATTGGATTGTCTGGTTTCTGACCATCGGCGAGGCAACACCGTCGCGGCTTGCCAGCCTCGCAACCCAAGTCCGCGCACTGGAAAATTCGCTCGAATTTCATCTCCTCGGCAACCACCTCTTTGCGAATGCCAAGGCCCTCGTGTTCGCAGGCTCATTTTTCCGCGGTGACGAAGCCGATCGATGGCGCACACAAGGCCTTGCGCTGCTCCGTGATGAGCTGCCTGAGCAAATTCTTCCCGACGGAGGACATTTTGAGCTGAGTCCGATGTATCACGCGCTCATCCTCGAGGACGTCCTCGACTTGATCGGACTCGAGAGGACTTACGCGGAACCCGCGACAGGACCTCTGGCTCATCTTCGCCTTTCGGACATCGCGGCGCGCATGAGCCGATGGCTCCAAACGATGTGCCATCCCGACGGCGAAATTTCCTATTTCAACGACGCCGCCTTTGGGATTGCTCCCCCTCCCCATGAGGTGTTCGAATGCGCGCGTGCTCGCGGCATCTCTGTCGAATTGGAAAAAACAGAAAAGACTTTGATGCCGTCCAGCGGATATGCGGCGATCGCCGTTGGACCGTTCCACATTCTCTTCGACTGCGGCCGTGTCGGCCCAGACTATATCCCCGGGCACGCCCACGCAGACACGTTATCGTTCGAACTTTCCGTCGGAGCCGAACGGCTCATCAGCAATTCGGGTACATCGACTTACGCATGGGGAGCCGACCGCCAGCGAGAGCGCAGCACAGCCGCTCATTCGACGGTGGTGATCGACAACGAGAACTCGGCGGAGGTGTGGGGAAGCTTTCGGGTCGGGCGCCGGCCTGATGTCGGACCGATCTCATCCGGCGACGACGGCGATAGCCGGTGGATCGAATGCCATCATCGTGGATACGCGCACTTGCCCGGATCGCCGATTCACCGCAGGCGGATCGCGGTTCGGACAGACAGCGTTGAGATCGTCGACGACATCGAAGGTTCGCGCGAACATCACGTTTCAGGATTCTTCCATCTTCACCCTGGCGTTCAAGTCAGCGCGAACGGCGATGGGCGTTTCGAACTTGCCACACCTGAGGGCTCACGGCTGATGATGGAGATCACTGGCGCTCAAACGACGGAAACCTTCGAGAGTCAATTCGCAATAACGTTTGGACATACGGTTTCACGCACGGCGCTTGCCTGGCATTGGCGCGGCGAACTTCCCGTGCGGATACGGACGCGCCTTGAGCTATTGCCGCAGTAGCGCAATGTGATGACTGAATCAAAACCGCTTCATATTCTCGTCCTTTCGCAACATTTTCCTCCGGAGGTGAGCGCGGGAGCGAGCCGCTTTTACGAACTTGCTCGCTCGTGGGTACGGCATGGCCACAAGGTCACCGTCGTGACATGCGTTCCCAATCATCCCGCAGGCGTCGTCTATCCGGGCTACCAGCACAAATGGTGGCAGCGTGAAACGATGGACGGGATCGACGTGCTGCGCCTCTGGACATATCTCGCGCCCAACAAGGGATTGGTTCGGCGCAGCCTGAGCTACATCTCCTATTTCGTTTCCGCCGTCGTCGCGGCCCCTTTCCTGCCATCCGCGGACGTCCTCGTTTCAACGTCGCCGCAATTTCTGTGCGGGATCGCAGGCTATCCTGTCAGCCGCCTGCGGCGGCTTCCTTGGGTTCTCGATATCCGCGATTTGTGGCCTGACAGCATCATTGCCGTCGGCGCAATGAAGCCCGGCCCGGCGACAAAGTTTCTCGAGGTCCTGGAGCGTTTCGCTTATCGTAAGGCCGCACACGTCGTCGGCGTATCAGAAGCTTTCGTTCCTCATTTTCTCGACTGCGGCGTGTCATCCAACAAGATCACCACAATCACCAACGGCGTCGATCTCGCACGCTTCTCGCCGGGAGCCGATGCCACGCAGTTCAGAGAAACTCACGGCCTTGGAGATAAATTTGTCGCCGCCTATGTCGGTACGCACGGCATGGCGCACCAGCTGGAGACGGTGCTGGAGGCCGCGGATCGCTTGCGACAAAGGAACGACATCGCCTTTGTTCTGGTCGGAGACGGCGCCGAGCGCGAGAAGCTTCTGGCGATGCGCGATTCCATGAAGCTGGACAACGTCGTCATGCTGCCGCTGGTGCCGCGCGACCAGATTCCAGCGATTTGGGCCGCCACTGACGCCGCCATCGTCACGCTTCGGCCAACACCGCTTTTCGAACTCGTCATCCCCTCGAAAATCTTCGAAGCGATGGCGGCGCAGCGTCCAATCATCCTCGGTGTTCGCGGCGAAGCCGCACGCATCGTTGCCGATGCCGAATGCGGCCTGACCTTCACGCCGGGAGATGCCGCAGGCCTGGCCGAGAGCGTTCTTGCACTCGCGAACGATCCTGCAAGGCGAAAGCGTTTAGGTGAAAACGGGTATCAGCTGGCCGTATCGAAATACGACAGGCAAAAGCTGGCGACGGAGTACGTCGACTTGTTAGCCAAAACGATAAATGGTCACTAAGGCTGCGGGTGCGATGGCCTTGGGTCCACCATGGTGGTTCCAGGTATATCGTCGCAGCACCTCTTGCCACGCGGCAGAAGCGAGCCTCGCCGCCAAGGCGGGGTCATCGACCAAGGCTTTCAGTCCCTCGATAAATGCGGAGGAATCGCCCGCCTTGTACAGCAGCCCGCAAGGTTCGACGTCACGCTCAGGCGGCCCTGGATATCCGACGCCGCGTCCCGACAGAACAGCGCCGATCTGCCCAAGGTCCGCTCCCAAGATTGGCTTCCGCATCGCCATGTACTCGAACAACTTCGTCGGAGAGCCGAAGAATTCGGAATTGTCCGGGTTGGGAACGTGAGGAGATACGAGAATGTCGCATAACGCCAAATAATTCGGCGCGAGTGCACTGGGCACCAACCCTGCCAAGGTCACGTGCTTCCGGAAATCCGGTACGCCTTCCAATATTTCCATCACTCTTGGCATCAAGAGGCCGTGCCCAATGAGTAGAAAGTGGATGCGCTGATTGCTCAACCAATCGGCATCCTCGCGGATCAAACGCACGATACATTCCGCGAGAAAATCGACGCCGTGCCATTGCCCAAACGTCCCCAGAAAGCCGACGACGCGCGCCGACGGCTGAACTCCGAGTTCATTGCGAAGTGTGTTCACGTCTTTGGCTGTAAATCGGTCCGGGTCGAAAATGTCGGATCGCACGCCATTCGGATAAACGACGATCCTGTCCGGCGAGATTCCTTGTGCGATACAATCGGCAGCCAATCCTTCCGAAACCGTGACGACCAGATCGGCTTCGTCCAAAGCCGCATGTTGCATCACAGCCGCCTGCTCGGGAAATGACAGACTCGCGCCCCAATTTTGCGCGGTCCAAATTTCCGAACCGTTGTACTCAACGACATATGGAATTCCGGTCCGCCGTTTGAGCATCGCGCCCGAACAGTTGTGCATGGAGAAGCGCTGGTAGATGAAGGCTTCCGGCTTCTCCCGGAGATAGCGACCGACGACTTCGTCGATACGGTCCGCGTACGGATAGTAATTGAGCTCGGCGGGAAACGAGAGCATCGCGGGCGGCTGCAAGTGGAACATGCGCGCCGCGTCAGTTGGGCAAGTTTTGGCGCTTGCGTAGGTGACGTCATAACCGCGGGCCACAAGCGCGTCGACGACGCCGGCCGTATGGCCCACCCACCCGCCGTGAGGCGCGCCGAGAGAGATATTGGCGTCCAGATAAAGCACACCACCGCCGGCATGCTTTGTTGGAGCATGGAAGACGGTCGGCTTTCTTTTCGCACAGCGTAGCCATCGGTGCAGGCTTCGACGCGCGGAAAGCGTCTGCCACACGGCCTTGACGCAGGTACCCAGCACAGAGAATCGAGAGATGGACTGTACCGTGAAGTCCGGCCAGACAATGTCGATGGAACGCGCGCGGGTGAACGCCGCGGCGACCGACAGCGGCACTGCTAAAGGCCTTCCCCCTTCAGTCTCGATTGCTATGATGAGCTTTGGCGTTGATATGCCGATGAGGGTGCGAACCGCGTCGAAAATCCGCATCGTTCTGAGGGCGGCGGCGTTGTAACGCCCGACGACTCCGTACCGTCCCTCGATGCGCTCCAATAAGGCGTTCGTGATTGAGCCAAAGCTCATAACGACAGCTTGTTTCGGCGCTTCGACTTTCTGCTGCATTTGAACGATCGTACCTAGAGAACGGCGGAGGATGTCGCACGCGAGCGGTCAATCTTCGCATGCCGTTTTGCGGTGATATAAAGCCACAGGCAAATGAACGCCGCACAAGTCGATTGCGCATAAGCAACGCCCTGCACACCGTAACGTTCGACCATCAAAACCGACAGCAAAACCTGCAAGACGAGCGTAACACCCCAGCCCAAAAGTTGTGCGATGGGGACGCCAAGCGCCGTCAAGAACTGAGACACGATCGAAGTCAAAGCGAGGAAAAATGCGCTGGGAAGAAGAGCGACCAGGATTTGGCCTGCCGGTTCAAACGGAGCGCCAAACGCAAGAACGATAAGGGGTGGCGCGAGAATTGCCATGACAGCACAAATCGCACCCATCGCAAGGGCGAGCCAGAATAGCGAGGTGTTGAGTCCTGCCCATCGCGCCTCGGGATTCGCGCGCAGCCAGGCCGGATACAACAAAAGGCCGATTGTGCCGGGCAAAATCATCAAAGTGTCGTGCACCTGCATTGCGACCGACCAATGCCCGACGTCGGAGAACGCGCCGTAGTGTCTCAACACGACGACACCGACGCGGGTCACAACATAAGCGATGAGCGTTGCGACGTGCGCTCTTATGCCCAACCCGATGCCCGTCGTGAACAGAGCCCGATCAAATCGCCAGCGAATGGCGTGCCCTCTCAAGAGCAGCACAATTCCGATGGTGCTGACGGCAACGCTCGCAAACGCAAAGGCTGAAAGAAAGAACAGGGGCCCGGTCGTGGCCAGCATTCCGAAGGCGGCGAGGGTCAGAAAGACCACGCCGTTGAGGATGACGAGCAAATTGTAGAGTTGCGGACGGTGGACGCCCACAGCCAGATTGGTGACGCAGATGAAGAGCAAGTTGATCGGCGCCAGAAAGAGAATGAACATGACCGGCGCATGAATTTCCACCGATTGGCCGATCATGCGATCGACCACGACAGTGATGATCGCGACCGGTATGCCGAGAACAACCGCAACCCAGAATGTGTTGACGAGAAGCTGCGATAAGATCTCCGGCTTTTTGGCAACCAAATAGCTGTTGCTCGCATGCATCCCGAGCAGAGCGAGTTGTCCGGCGATCATCGCCAATGTCACGACATAGTAATAGCGCCCTTGATCTTCCGGCCCGAGGGTACGCGCAAGACGAAGGGGCGGAAAGACGGACCGTATGCGGGGAAAGGACAATGGTTCTAGCCGCGCTTGTTACTGAGTTCGCAAAGGCGACCCTGCCTACCGGTCACTAGACTCTCATGCTCGTTAACGTTCGACATGGGGGCGACCTTGATCAAGAGACGCTGCTGCGACGCGCGGCGCCGTCTCCGCCTGACGGCTTGATCGTTAACGTGAGCGAGGCAGGCAGCTCTCCGCGATATCTCCACACTGCGCGATGCGACGGCACACGCACCCCATAGCTCGGCGCGACATATGACGGCTCGATCACGATGTCCCATCCCGCGCCTGCGGTTAAGATCTCGAAGCGGTGGCCTGCCGACTCAAGCCAGATGGCGCCATCGGCACGATCGACTGTCGCTCCGCAGGCAAGGTGGAGGGGGACGGTCACCTCGTGCTTTCCGCTTCCGTTCACCACGTCAGCCACCTCCAAGGCTCGGGCATTCCTGTCAAGCCGGATCGTGCGTTGAACGGTGATGCCGGCCCGGGCGTATCCGTGATGCATCCCAGCAAACGTGATCGCCTCTGCGGCCTCTTCCCATTTCAGGCATTTCGGCCTCGCATCATCGGAAATGGACCATAGGTTTTCGACGTTGAAGCGGTTGATCTCCTCGCCATCCACCTGCGGTGTATTGTGGCTTGCAGTGGAGCGGAAGCGGTTCCGTTCCTCAAACGACGCTGTGTAGACGTAGCAGCCTGAGTCGACGATGAGCGGCGCGCCGTCGAGCCATGCTTCGAAGGACAGGGCGTCATTGTGACCGTGCCCACCCCTTCCCTTCAGGCCCAGCGGGCCGCAGTCGATGAACACGTGCGTATCAACGTCGCGCATGACGTAGCAGCCGCCATCTGGGAAAGCGGCGGACGCAACTGCCTTTTGCGCGGTCGGCGTCAGCGCCGCTGCACGCTCCGGCCCAAACATCCAGATCAGTTCCGAGCGCGGCCCTGAGAAAGCGCCCGCGAGATCGCCGGCCCCCAAGCCAAGTGCCGCCATTCCCATCACATAACGATGATCGCCGATCGGCTGACCACCGAACGGGAGCGTGCGGGCGTCGTCGGCATCCCCCCAAAGCGGGCTGGTGCCGTCGTCGCGCGAGTAGCTCGCGGTGAAGCGTGCCATCTGACGCAAGCGCTCCGCGTAGGCTTCCGGGACATCAAGACCGAACCGCCGGCGAAAGAATGCCGGCCACGCAAACAACTCGAAGACAAGCCGGTGATAGGCGCAGGACGCCTCGTAGTCGACACCGTCAGCAAACACCTGTCGCGGCAGTTCGGCGACAAGGCCGTCCCAGCCTTCCCGCGCCCAGCGTGGCGCATCGCCCGCTTCACCGAAGAAGAGCCCGGCCATGACAAGGCCGGCCAGATCGGCGGTGTAGTGGTTGCCGTTGATGTCGGCTTTCTCGATATGCCGACGCGTGAAGTCGCCGTGCAGATAAAGCGCGGCGAGAAACTGCGTGCGAAAGCCCTGATCCTCCCAGGCAGCGCTACGCGCGAAAACGTGGAACAGCCACGTCCATGTGAAGATCCGCATCGCGGCTTCCATGGTGCAGGACCAGTTGACGGTGTAGGCGAGCGGATTGCCCGCGATCCACTCGTTGATGATCTCGCGCGCCGCGACAGCATAGCGCTCGTCGCCGGTGAGCACGTAAGCCTGCCCGGCGGGGATTAGCCACTGGAGGCGCGAAATCTCCCACGACACTTTCACGTCGCTCGGACGATCGCGATTGACGTAGTCGATCGCTCGCGCAAATCCGTGCGGCCAGCCCATGTCGACGCGGTAATCGCGCGACCAGTCGATCGGCTGTCCAAGCGCCGTCGGCTCCATTCCGAGCATATCGACGATGCGATTGCAGGCGCGCTCGGCCGCTTGGAAAATGCGTTCGCTCTCACCGCGGTCCAGAGCGTCAATCGCCTCGATCGAAAGTCCTTGGGTAACGGCAGGAAACGGGCCCTCCGCCAATCGGGCCCAGAGCGCGTCAAGGCTCGTTGCGTTGGCGAGCCGCAAAAGCTTGTCGACTGTCAGCTCGCGCTCGCGGCGTGGCGCGAGCCAGCGATCGAGCTCTCGCTCCGCTTCGCTCAACACGCGCGCGGCGACGTAGCGCGGCGACATGCGCACGACTCGTCTGGCGCGGGTGACGAGCCCTGTCAAAGACATAACGGCCTCAGGCGACGGCGACCTGCTTGCGGTCGACCCAATAGTCGTACCACGCGGTCGAGTTGTAGAGCGTCAAGATATACACGCTCGTGTCGGCGCGGCCGCTCCGATGCCAATCGAACAGCTTCTCGACATAGTCGCGATGGAAGAAGCCGCGTTGCATCAGTCCCGACGACATCACGGCGGAGCGCACGCCGCGCCCGAAATCGCTGCGCAGCCAGTCTCCCATCGGCGCCGCAAAGCCCATCTTCTTGCGGTAGATGATGTCGTGCGGGATCAGATCTTCGACCGCCTTCTTCAGCAGATATTTGGCTTGACCGCCTTTGGTTTTCCACTTCTCGGGAATGTCCATCGTGAACTCCACGAGATGATGGTCGAGGAACGGCACGCGCGCCTCAAGGGATTCAGACATGCCGATCTTGTCGACGCGCATGAGTAACAGCTCCGGCAGGCGCAGCCGGAACTCGCTGTGGATCATGCGGGTAAGCGCATCGCTGCCGGGGTGCGCGCGATCGAGCGGACCGAAGAAGCCCTCGATAACGTTGTAGGTGTCGGGCTCGAGGTAGGACGAGTCGAGGGCACCGGCTTCGAGCGCACGCGTGTGGTCCGAAGGCGTGCCGAGCGCCGCCTTGTCGATCAGTTGGTCCTTGAGCGTGTCCCAGAACACCGTCGCGCCGGACCAGAAATGTTCGCGGCCGCGCGACGCGCGATCGATGATGTCGGCGTAGACCGGCAGTCGCGGATTGAGACGTGACGCGATCTTCGCCGCATGCGCGGCAAGACGCTGCGCCGGCTTCGGCAGGAAGCGGCGGAACGGCGTCCAGTACTTATGATAGAGGTCGAGATAACCCATGTAGCTTGCGTAGCCGCAGAACTGCTCGTCGGAGCCCTCCCCGACCTGCACGACCTTCATGCCATTGTCGTGCGCAAGCTTGGTCACGAAGTAGAGCGGGATGCAGACCCAATCGGCGATCGGCTCGTCCTGGTGGAAGATCATCTTCTGCAGGTAGTCGATCATATCCTGCTTGTTGATGTGGATCTCGTGGTGGTTCGTGTTGAAGCGCTGCGCGATGGCGCGCGCATGCTCGAACTCGTTGAGGTGCTGATGGTCGCTGAAGCCGACGGTGAACGTCTCCACCGGGCGCGACGAATACTCGCTCATCAGCGCAACGTTGGTCGATGAATCGATGCCGCCGGAAAGAAACACGCCGAGCGGCACGTCCGCCATCATGCGCTTGTCGACCGCCGCGCGCAGCCGATCGCGGATGCCGCCGACATAGAAGTCCTCGAGCGCGGCGTTCGACAGGCCCTTCGTCTCGTTGGGATCGATGCCGCGGCCGGGCACTGCGTCCCAATAGCGCTGCATACGCGCGGCGCCGGCCGCCGTGATCGTCAGGTGACAGCCGGCCGGCAGCTTGTAGACGCCCTTCATCATCGTCAGCGGCGCCGGCGATGTCAGGAACGACAGGTAGTGATAGAGCGCGTGCGGATCGATGTCCGGCACGAAGTCCGGATGCTCGACGATCGCCTTCATTTCCGAAGCGAACAGAAGCTGGCCCGATGTGAAAGCGAAATAGAGCGGCTTCACACCGACGCGGTCGCGGGCCAGGGACAATAGGCGCTTCTTCGCATCCCAAATCGCGAAGGCGTAATCGCCCTCGATGCGCTCGAGCAGCCCGTCGAGACCCCACTCCTCGTAACCGTGAACCAACACCTCGGTGTCGCTGTGATCGGTGCGGAAGCGATGGCCGGCTTCGACAAGCTGCGGACGCAGCTTGGTGTGATTGTAGATCTCGCCGTTGAAGGTGATGACGACGCTGCCGTCCTCATTCGGCATGGGCTGCGACGCCGTGGTCGCAAGATCGATGATCGACAGACGGCGATGGCCGAGGCCGACCTTGTAATCCTCCGCGATCCAACTATCGCCGCCATCGGGCCCGCGATGCGCCATCGTATCGCGCATGCGCGCGAGGATGTTGGGATTGACGCGGCCCTGGCCGTTCAAAGAGAGGATGCCGACGATGCCGCACATTGTTGCGTTCTTTCTTCGCCCTCAGCCCGCGAGCTGATTTTCGACGTCGAATGACATCCGCGTCGCCGCGATCTGATCTTCCAATGAGATCGGCCAAGGCGCGCCCTCACGGATCGTTTTCGCCAGCGCCTGCAACTCCTCCCGCTGCCCCTTCTCGATCGTCCACGACTTCCACAGCGGCTTGCGTGCCGTCGAGACCGACGCCGATTTGAAGTCGTCGAGACTGTAGACCTTGCCGTCGGCGAAGATGTCGCAGCGCTCCTTGGCGTAGGATTTGTCGCCGAGCGCCGTGTAGGTCAGCGTACAGACCGAACCGTCCCGATAGCGGGCGGTCGCGACAAAATTGTCGTCGCGACGCCAGTGCTTGGAGTTCGGCACGATCGACATCGCCTCGACGCTCTCATAGGTGCTGCCCGTCAATGCGTTGAATAGGTCGTAGATGTGGCAGGCTTCGCCGATGTTACGGCCGCCGCCTTGCGGACCATGCACCCAGTGATCGTTGGGGATGAATCCCGCATTCATGCGGTAATTCGCGATCAGCGGTGTCTTGCGCGTCCGTAGGCTTGGAAGCAGCGCGGTGACGCCCGGCGCGAAACGGCGATTGAAACCGGTCATCAGCACCGGCGTCGATGATTTATCGCGGAAAAACTCCTCGATCTCCGCAAGCTGCGCCTCATGGATCGCAAGCGGCTTCTCGACGAAGACATTCTTGCCGGCTTCCAACGCCGTAAGCGTCATCGCGGCGTGCTGGTCGTGGCGCGTCGCGATCAGCACCAGATCGATGTCGGGATCGCGCAGCACGTCGTCGAAATCGGTAGTCGCCTTGGCCGCCCCGAAGCGGTTCGCCGCCATCACGGCGTTGGCGCCGGTGCGGCTCATCACCGTAGCGAGTTGGAATTGATCGGTCAGCTTGGCGAGGTTTGGCAAATGCATGCCGAGCGCGAAGCCGCCGGCGCCGCACAGCGCCAGACGGATCTTGCCCGTATGCGGGGCACGCGCCTCGCGCAGCACGACACTCGGCGCCACCGCCTCTTCGCGATGCGGATACTGCAGAACGACCAGCAGCGGCTTCGCCGCGGACTTCAGCGACTCATAGGCCTGCGTCGCTTCGGTGACCGGGAACACTTCGCGCGGCATATTCGCGAAGGTGAGCGCGCCGGTCGACAGCAACCGCAAATACTCCTGCATGTTGCGGTTTTCGGTCCAGCGCACATAGGCGAGCGGATAATCGCGCCCCTCTTCCTCATAGACAGGGTCGTAACGGCCGGGGCCGTAGGAGGTGGAGATGAGGAAATCCAACTCCTTCACGTACATGTCGTTGCGATCGATATTGAGCCCGACGTCGCCGACGAGCACCACCCTGCCCTTACGGCGGCAAGCCTGGAACGCCTGCGCGACGATCTCGCTGCTCTGGCTCGCAGCGGTGATGATCACGGCGTCGGCGCCGAAGCCATTGGAGAGCTGTGTCACGCGTTCGGCGAGCGCACCGTCTGCGGGCGTGAGCCCGTGATCCATGCCGTTCGCGCGCGCGATCTGCACGCGCTGCGGATCGACATCGGTGCCGATGACGACGCAGCCCGCCGCCTTCAGTAACTGGGCGGCGATCTGCCCGAGAATGCCGAGGCCGATGACGACGATGGTTTCGCCGAAGGTCGGATTGGCGCGCCGCACGCCCTGCATGGCGATGGCCCCGAGCGTCACGGTCGAAGCCACCTCGGTATCAAGACCCTCGGGAACAAGGTTCGCCAGATTGACGGGAACGTCGATCAGTTCGGCGTGGTTGGCGATCCCTGCGCCCGCGCACGCAACGATATCGCCGGGCTTGAATTCGCTGACTTCCTCGCCGACCGCGACGACTTCGCCGGCGGCCGAATATCCCGCCGGCAGGCCGGCGTCGAGGCGGCCCTTGATCATGTCGTAGGTGCGCTTGACGCCGTTGTCGGCCATCAGTTTCAGCGCACGCTTGACGTGGTGCGGTTGCTTGAGCGCACGGCGATAGAGCGGCAGCCCCGACATCTTCACGCTCGACATCTCGGTGCCGACGCTGACGCAGGAGTGGCGCACACGCACGAGAATGTTGCGCGGGCCAACAGTCGGCGCCGGCACGTCCTGCACGACGACACCGCCGCCTTTGATGAGAACCTGCTTCACGTCCACATGCCTCGGGTGTCGACCAGCTTCTTGCCGTGCAGAATCGCCCGATCGACCTGATAGAATTGCCGGTGGTTCACCAGCAATGCGACGATCTGCGATTTGGAAATAGCGTCCACCGCGCTGCTCATGACCACATGATTTTTGGCGAGCGACTTCGGCAATTCGCTGAGATGCGGTTCGGCGACGAACACATCGCAATCGCCCCAGCCGGCTACTTCCTCGGTGATCGCAAGCGCCGGGCTTTCGCGGATGTCGTCGATATCCGGTTTGAAGGCAAGACCGAGACACGCGACGGCGGGCCGCTCGACGCCGTCTTTCTTCAGCGCCGAGGCGAATTGCTGGATCTGTTCGATGACGACGCGCGGCTTGCCGTCGTTCACCTCACGCGCCGTGCGGATCAATCGCGACTCTTCGGGAGCGGACGCCACGATGAACCATGGATCGACAGCGATGCAGTGGCCGCCGACGCCGGGGCCGGGCTGCAGAATGTTGACGCGCGGATGATGGTTGGCGAGCCGGATCAGTTCCCAGACATTGATGCCCAGCCGTCCGCAGATCAGCGACAGTTCGTTGGCGAACGCGATGTTGACGTCGCGGAACGCGTTCTCGGTCAGCTTCGCAAGTTCGGCCGTACGCGCGGACGTTGGCAGACATTCGCCTTCACAGAATAGCCGATAGAACGCCGTCGCCCTGCGGGTGCACTCCGTGGTGAGGCCGCCGATGATCCGATCGTTGGCGACAAGCTCTTGCAGCACCTTGCCCGGCAGCACACGCTCGGGACAATAGGCG
>JAFKKS010000075.1 GCA_017304555.1 Hyphomicrobiales bacterium | reverse complement strand
CATCTTGTCCAAGGTCGAATCGATCGATTGTACGACCGTCAGGGTCACGATGTTTTCCAGGAGCAGAAGCGATGCCGTGATCCACGGCAGGAGAAGCGCCGCGGCCCAGGCGCGTGAACCAAGTTGCCACGACAAACGATATGCGAAAAACCCGAACGCGATCAGGCCGGCAAAAAGCCCCAGCGCGCCGCCGCCGATCAGCACCATGGAGGTCGATGCGCCGAGCGGGTCGGCGGGAATGAGCGCGCAGCGCGCCGGATCGCCGGCGCGGCACAGCGACTCGATCATCCGCGTGCAGAACACGACCGCTGCACCGAAAAGCGCGCTGATGAGTTGGATGATGACGAATGTCAGGATTCCATACACCGTCAGCAGCGTGAAAGCGCGTCGACCCGATGTGACCTCGATCGCGGACGCGACTGCCGGCGCCTTTTCGCTGCGCCGGGCGTTGAGGAATAATGACGCGAGCGGAACCTGAAGCGCCCATATCCCGGTGGTCAGAACCTGACCTAAAGCCGGGTCGTGGAGCGTTGCGAGTCCCTTTATGGCAGCGATGTTGAGGCCGACAACGGCAAACAGCGCCAGGATGCTGCTCAGAGCCGTCCACATAACACGGCGCGCTCACACCACCATCATCACAGGATTTTCGATCAGTGTCTTGAACGCGACAAGCAGTTCCGCGCCCAACGCGCCGTCGACAGCCCGGTGGTCGCACGAGAGCGTGACCGACATCAGCGTGGCGACTTTGACCTTGCCGTTTTTCACGACGGCGCGCTCCTCGCCCGTTCCGACCGCGAGGATGGTGGCATGCGGCGGATTGATCACCGCGGTGAAATCCTTGATGCCGTACATGCCGAGGTTGGACACCGCGGTCGTGCCGCCCTGGTATTCCTCCGGCTTGAGCTTGCGGGCGCGGGCACGCGCGGCGAAATCCCTCATCTCAGCGGAGATGACGGAGACGGGCTTCGTATCCGCCTTGCGCACGATTGGCGTGATGAGGCCACCCGGCATTGCGACGGCGACACCGACATCGGCGTGCTTGTGCTTAAGCATGCCGCCTTCGGTCCAGCTCACATTCGCATTCGGCACGCGCATCAGCGCGAGCGCCAGTGCTTTCACCACGAAGTCGTTGACCGAAAGCTTGTAGGCCGGCTTGCCCTCTTTGTCCTTCGGCGCCGCTGCGTTGATCTCCTCGCGCGCGGCGACGAGCTTGTCGATGTTGCAGTCGACGGTCAGGTAGAAGTGCGGAACGGTCTGGGTCGATGCCGTCAAACGCTGCGCAATCACCTTGCGCATGTTGTCGTGTGGCACGACCTCGTAAGACCCCTCCGCGAACAGCGCGCGGATCTTGTCATCGGATGGCGCTTGCGCCATCGCGGCTTGCGGCACAGCCGCGCCCGGAGCAGCAGCGGGCTTGAGTCTCTTGCCGGACTTCGCTTCTTCGATATCGCGCGCGATCACGCGGCCGCGCGGACCGGAGCCCTGCACACGCGCGAGATCGACGCCTGCTTCTTTGGCGAGGCGGCGCGCCAGCGGCGACGAAAACACGCGGTCGTGGCCGTTGACTTTCGCAGCCTGTGTCGACGCCGATGGCGCGGCCTGTGCGGGTGCTGACGGCTTCGCTGGCGCCTTGTCTTGCGCGGGCGCAGGGGCCGGGGCTTTCACAGCAGGTGCGGGCTCGGCCTTCGCCGATTCCTTTTTCTCCGGTGCAGCTTTCGCGCTGGCGCCCTGCCCGGCTCCGGCGGCTGCGGCCTTTGCATCTTCGCCTTCGGCCGCGAGAACCGCGATGAGGTCATTCACAGGAACGTCGGCGGTTCCCTCCGGGACGACGATCTTGGCGAGCGTGCCCTCGTCGACCGCCTCGACCTCCATGGTCGCCTTATCGGTCTCGATCTCGGCAATCACATCGCCGGGCGCGACCTTGTCGCCCTCTTTCTTTAGCCACTTGGCGAGATTGCCCTTCTCCATCGTCGGCGACAGCGCGGGCATCAGAATATTGATTGGCATGTTTTTGGCTCCGCGCGGTTAGTTGATCGCGCTCGTCGTTCCGGGATCGCTCGGTGCGTCCATCTCGGCATCGAAGAGATTGCGAATGCGTTCGATGGTGCGCTCCTCCGGAATTTCACTTTCAGTGGCGTAGATGCGCGCGACGTGACGGGTGAGATCAGCGATCAGCATGCCCCAGGCTTCCGGGTCATCGAAGGCGCGACGCAACGAGAGATGCAATCCGCCATCCGCGATCGCCGCGCGCAGGATCTCCGTGCCGCCCTTCTCCAACGCAACCGGCGGCGCCGTCAGCATGTCATAAGTCGGCATGGCGCGGCTCACCTGTAGCAAACCGCCTTCGCCGCTTCGACGACGTCGGCGACGGAAGGAAGCGCGAGTTTTTCGAGATTGGCGGCGTAAGGCATCGGCACGTCCTTGCCCGACACGCGCATAACCGGCGCATCGAGGTAGTCGAACGCGCCTTCCATAATGCGCGCGGCGATCTCGGCGCCGACGCCCGACTGCTGCCAGCCTTCTTCGACGGTGACAGCGCGGCCGGTCTTTTTCACCGAGGCTAGAACCGTGTCCGTATCCATCGGGCGCAGCGTGCGAAGATCGATCACTTCCGCTTCGATCCCTTCGCCTGCGAGTTCTTCGGCAGCCTTGAGCGCGTAGGTCATGCCCATCGACCAGGAAACGAGGGTCACATCCTTGCCGGCGCGTGCAATCTTCGCCTTGCCGATCGGTAGCACATAGTCGTCAAGCTTCGGCACCGGGAACGTATGGCCGTAGAGGATTTCGTTCTCGAGGAAGATGATCGGGTTGGGATCGCGGATCGCAGCCTTCAACAACCCCTTGGCGTCGGCGGACGTATAGGGCGCGACAACCTTCAGGCCGGGAACGTGCGAGTACCAGGACGAATAATCTTGGCTGTGCTGCGCGGCGACCCGCGCCGCCGCACCGTTCGGTCCGCGAAAGACGATCGGACAACGCATTTGCCCGCCGGACATGTAAAGCGTCTTCGCCGCGGAGTTGATGATCTGGTCCATCGCCTGCATGGCGAAGTTGAATGTCATGAACTCGACGATTGGGCGCAGCCCTGCCATCGCGGCGCCAACGCCTAGTCCTGCAAAACCGTGCTCGGTGATCGGCGTATCGACGACGCGCTTGGCGCCGAATTCCTGCAGCAGCCCCTGCGTGACCTTGTAGGCGCCTTGATATTCCGCGACCTCCTCACCTATCACGAAGACGGTGTCGTCGCGCCGCATCTCTTCGACCATCGCGTCGCGCAGCGCCTCGCGCACCGTCATCGCGACCATCTCGGTGCCTTCCGGCACGTCGGGATCGGGAAGGGTCGCAGGCTCCGGAGGTTTTGCAGCGGCAGGTTTCGGCTGCGCCGGTTCCTTCGCGTTCTTGGCCAGCTCGGCGGGCTTCTCTTCCTTAGCGGCCGGTGGCTCGGTGCTTTTCTGCGGGGGCTTGCTTTCGCTCTTCGCCGCGCTTGCGTCCTCGCCTTCGGCGACGATCGTGGCGATCGGCGTGTTCACCGCGACGTCTGCGGTGCCTTCCGGTACGAGAATCTGGCCGAGCGTGCCTTCGTCGACCGCCTCGACCTCCATGGTCGCCTTGTCGGTCTCGATTTCGGCGATGACATCGCCCGGCGCAACCTTGTCGCCCTCCTTCTTGATCCACTTGGCGAGGTTACCCTTCTCCATCGTCGGGGAGAGCGCAGGCATCAGAACTTGGATCGGCATTCAGCGCTCCACCTTACTTCGAGACGCGATTGAAATTGGTTGAAACGGAAATGGTCGTCATGCCCAGCGTAAGGCAAACGATCAGCGCCACCAGCGCCTTGTTGACGACAGCCGCGGTGTCGGACGACGCCGCCGCGATCCGGCGCGTCGCAAAAGGCCATGCGATGATGCACAGGATCGCCCAAGGCTCACCGACGGCCGTCTCCAGGCTCCGCAGCGAACGCGCGTAGTAGACCGCGCCGACGATCCAACTCGCCAGCGCACCGAGCAGCGTGAGCACGAGAATCGCGATACCGAACGGACCCATCAGGCCGCACCTTCAGCAGGAAACCCTTGCGTGCTCATCGCAAGACATCGGTCCATAGCTCCGACGGATCAGGCTCCGGATCATGCGTGGCGAATTCGGCCGCTTCGTTGACGATGTCGCGCACCTCGGCATCGATCTTCTTCAAGTCGTCCTCGCTCGCCCACTTCTTCTCGAGAAGCCGGTGGCGGACCTGCTCGATCGGATCCTGCTCGGCGCGCACCTTCTGCACCTCATCGCGCGAACGGTACTTCGCCGGATCGGACATCGAGTGGCCGCGATAGCGATAGGTTTGCATTTCGAGGATGAAGGGCCCTTTTCCCTCACGGCACCACTTCACCGCACGCTCGCCGGCAGCCTTGACCGCACGCACGTCCATGCCGTCGACCTGTTCGCCGGGAATGTTGAAGGAAAGGCCGCGCTTGGAGAAATCGGTTTGCGCCGAGGAGCGGGTCACCGACGTGCCCATCGCGTACCGGTTGTTCTCGATTACGTAGATGACGGGGAGCTTCCACAGCTCCGCCATGTTGAAGCTTTCGTAGACCTGCCCCTGGTTGGCGGCGCCGTCGCCGAAATACGTCAGCGCGACATTGTCGTTGTCGCGGTAGCGGTTCGAAAACGCGAGCCCGGTTCCGAGGGAGACCTGCGCACCGACGATGCCGTGCCCGCCATAGAAGCTCTTTTCTATGGAGAACATGTGCATCGAGCCGCCTTTGCCTTTGGAATACCCGTTCCGACGCCCGGTCAGCTCGGCCATCACGCCCTTCGGATCCATGCCGCACGCAAGCATATGGCCATGGTCACGATAGCCGGTGATGACCTGGTCGCCCTCCTTGAGAGCGAGTTGCATGCCGATGACGACGGCCTCCTGGCCGATATAGAGGTGACAGAAGCCGCCGATCAGCCCCATGCCGTACATCTGTCCGGCCTTTTCCTCGAACCGGCGGATCAGCAGCATCCGGTGGTAGGCATCGAATTCGTCGGCTTTGGTGAACTCGGCGGGGCGGCGGTCGGATGTATCTTTGGGAGCGGAGGAGCGCGCGGAAGTGGATGTGGCGTCCTTCGCCTTGGCGGCAGCCATGGGGGCCTCGGATCAGTGAACGGTTACCCCACCCAATATCGCAAATCCCGGCCGGGCGGAAGCATAGTGAAACGTCTGCGCCGATATGCGCAAATATCTGTAGCAACGTTAAAAAAGGAAGAGACGCGGCGCTTAGCGGGCCGATGCGACGGGCCCCACGCCGGTCACGATCTTATCACGGCCAAGCATGACGAGATCACGCGGATGCACGTAGTCGAGCATGGCGCGGGCGCGCTCATCGAGCGTATCGGGGTCGAGGCTTTCCGAGCGGAGGAGCGCGACATGCCGCTCCCAGTAGATTCGCTGGTCCTTGAGCTTGTCGTGTTCGGCCGTCAGGTCCTTCAACTGCGCCGCCAGTTGCTCCTTAGCGCGCAGGCCGTGCTCGCCCGAGAAGGCGTTGACCCCGAAATACGCGATCAGTCCGCCGACCACCACATACAGAGCGAGCGTCGTGACGAAGGTTTTGAGTCGCGTATGACTGACCATGCCTGAACATTTGGCGCTCGCCTGTTAACACCGCTTTAACGTCGCCATCTGGGGCAGCCGCTTCACGCCACGCGCGGCAAATGGGCAACACCGAACGCCGTGAACACGGGAAGGCCGGTCGCTACCGCCTGTCTGAGGCGTTGCTGGCGGCGAAACGCTCCTATATAGCGTCGGGCATCACCAGCGGATGCACCCTGCCCCCGGGCAAGAGCCCGCGTCCGGCGGCCACGTGGCGGAGTGGTGACGCAACGGTCTGCAAAACCGTGTACCCCGGTTCAATTCCGGGCGTGGCCTCCATCTTTTATTGCGACCAGGGTCTCGCACTCAGACAGGTGTGAGCACAGCAGGAATTATGATCCGGCACATCGTACTCTTCAGCGCCAAGGACAAGGCTGACGTTTTGCGCATCCGCGAGGGGCTGAAGGCGCTCGGCACCATCCCGCATTCGACCCATTTCGAAGTGACCGAAAGCCTCAAAGCGGACCCGACATCCGATGTGATCGACGTAGTCGTCTATGGCGAGTTTCCCGACGCCGAGGCGCTTGCTGCCTTCAAGGCGCATCCGACCTACGCCGCAACAACCGCAAAAGTGCGCCCCTTACGGGATTTGCGCTTTGTTGCCGACGTCGTGACCGAGAAAAGCCCAAGCTGATACCTGTCTTGCCGCGCTGCAGCATCGTTTATGGCGAAAAAATGCGGCAACGGCTGAACCACCTTCCCCGCGCCCGCGACTGATGGAGTGGAAGTCATCCACACCAACAGCTCAAAGGGGAAGTGCCATGTTTCGGAAAGCAACCATTGCAATCGCAGCAATCATCACTCTCGGCGCCGCAACCACTCTCGTGACCGTCGATAACGCCTCGGCCCGCGGCGGCCATGGCGGCGGTGGGTTCCACGGCGGCGGCCACTTCGGTGGCGGTCACATGCGCATGGGCGGCGGCGGGTTCCGCGGCGGCATGCGGATGGGCGGCGGGCGACACTTCGGTGGCGGACGCCATTTCGGAGGCCGTCATTTCGGCGGTCGCCACTGGGGCGGCGGAAGGCACTGGGGTGGCCGGCAATGGGGCGGCAAACGCCACTGGGGCGGGCGCCATTGGGGTCATCGCTGGGGTCATTGGGGCCATCACCGCCACTGGGGCTGGCGCCACCACTGGTACCCTCGCTACCGGACCTACGGCTACTCGGCGCCGGCCTACGTGGCTCCGACCTACGCGGCCCCCACGTATCGCGCTCCGGTTTACTCGGCCCCGGTCAGCTACGCCGCGAAGTCGGCTCCGGTCTGCTACTCCTGCGGCGGTTGGACTGCTGACGGCGGCTACATGACCTACCGCAAGGTCATCAATGAGCAGACGGGCCAGCCCGAGCTCAAATGCGTGAAGGTCATGGACGACGACCAGCAACAGGGCGACGCCGGCTCGCAAGGCGGCGAGCAGGGTCCGCAGGTGGTCGGAAATACGATCCCGGCGCCCCGCTAAGAGGCCACCCGGCCAATAACAACGAACCCGGCTTCGGAGGTCCGAAGCCGGGTTCGACGTTTTTTGCCTTTAGCGTACTGGAGAATGCAATCCTGTCGCGGCACGCACGCGGCGTTGTCGTTGTCCGACGCGGTTCCTTGAGATCGTCCGGAACCTT
>JAFKKS010000074.1 GCA_017304555.1 Hyphomicrobiales bacterium | reverse complement strand
GATCGACTACCCGCTCACGCGCTCGATCTGCGCACCACAGGCCGAGAGCTTATCCTCGAGCCGCTCGAAGCCGCGGTCGAGATGATAGATGCGGTTGACGGTGGTTTCGCCTTCGGCGGCAAGCGCCGCGATCACCAACGAAACCGAAGCGCGCAGGTCGGTGGCCATCACCGGGGCGCCCTTGAGCCGGTCGATGCCTTCGATGGTTGCGGTGTCGCCTTCGAGATGGATGCGCGCGCCGAGCCGTGCCAGTTCCTGCACGTGCATGAAGCGGTTCTCGAAGATCGTCTCGGTGATCCGCGACGTGCCGCGCGCACACGTCATCAGCGCCATCAACTGGGCCTGCAGGTCGGTCGGGAATCCGGGGAACGGTGCGGTCGAAACGTTCACAGCGGAAAGTCCGGCGCCGTTGCGTGTGATGCGGATGCCTTCGTTGGTCGGCGTGACGGTCGCTCCGGCTTGCGCCACCATGTCGAGCGCGGATTGCAGCAGCTCCGGCCGCGCGCCCTGCAAGGTCACGTCGCCGCCGGTCATCGCGACCGCCATCGCGTAGGTGCCCGTTTCGATACGGTCGGGAAGCACGCTGTGGCGCGCGCCGGAGAGCCGCGGCACGCCCTCGATCACGATGCGCGACGTGCCGGCGCCGGTGATGCGCGCGCCCATCTTGCCGAGACACTCGGCGACGTCGACGATTTCCGGCTCGCGCGCGGCGTTCTCGATCACGGTGGTGCCCTTGGCGAGCGAGGCTGCCATCAGCGCGACATGCGTGCCGCTGACCGTCACTTTCGGGAATGCGATCGTGCCGCCCCGCAAGCCCTTCGGCGCGCGCGCGACGACATAGCCGCCGTCGATCTCGATCTCGGCGCCGAGCGCCTCCAACGCGGTGATCAGGAGGTCGACCGGCCGCGTGCCGATGGCGCAGCCGCCGGGCATCGAGACCCGCGCTTCGCCCATGCGTGCGACAAGGGGGGCGATCACCCAGAAGCTCGCCCGCATTTTGGAGACGAGTTCGTAAGGCGCGGTGGTGTCGACGATACGCTTGGCGGAGATGTGCAGCGTCTGGCCCTGATAGGCGCTGTCGCCCGGCCGCTTGCCGCTCATCGTGATGTCGACGCCGTGATTGCCGAGGATGTGCTGGAGCTGCGCGACGTCGGCCAGACGCGGCACGTTTTCGAGGATGAGCAATTCGTCGGTCAGGAGGCCGACGATCATCAACGGCAGCGCCGCGTTCTTCGCACCTGAGATAGGAATGGCGCCATTGAGCGCATTGCCGCCCACGATTCGGATGCGATCCATGCGATTCCCCTCGTCCGGCGACGGCCGGCTGCCTAGAGCATGATCCCGAACGACGGATATCGGCTTTCGGAAAGGCTCAGTGAAAGACTAAGCGAGAGGCGCGATTCGACGAAGATGGAATACGCCCCCCGGGACGACTGCGCCGTCCGATTGCGGCGAAAGTCGGGATGCGGCGCGATCACTCGCCTTTTTGCGCCTCGCCCGCAGGGGAGGCAGCGGCGTCATCCCCCTCCGATGAGCGATCTTTGGCGGGATCTTTGGTCTGTGCGCGCGCCCGCGTCTGTGCCTTGCGTTTGCGCAGGTTTGCCTTGAGCGCCGCAGCCAGCCGAGCGGCGCGGGCATCCTTTCCGCTCGATTTGGTGGGCTTTTGCTCCATTGCGGGTCGCTCTCGTTGCTGTGCGGCTGTCGCTACCGCTTTTTTCGGGCTTGCGAAGGAGGGCTGGATAGCGGCTGGACAATGTGGCTTGTATCCTTGCGCCGCTATTCCTCCTATGCCAGTTTGCGGCCGCCCGCGAGCCCCCTTTCAGGCGGCGAGGGCCTTGCTGCCGTAGCTCAGTGGTAGAGCACTCCCTTGGTAAGGGAGAGGTCGAAAGTTCAATCCTTTCCGGCAGCACCAGCACACGCTCCGAGCAGCCATGCAATTGGCGAAGCGGACCGCTGCGGGCGGCGCTGGTTCCGCCGAAAGTGATACGGTTCTCCGGAGGTCGCCTTTATAAGGTGCCGGTCCACGTCGCAGGATTCCGCTCATTGTCGAACCGTCTCGGGCAAAATAACGGCTCGGCTCCCGGCGCTCCCAGCAAATATCCTGCATTTTTGACGGTCTTTCCGTCGATCATGTTGCCGATGTTCCTGGCGGTGGTCGATCAGACGATCATCGCGACGGCGCTTCCGGCGATCGCGGCCTCGACCGGAGGACATGTCGAGCGCACATCCTGGATTGTCGTTTCCTACCTGATTGCGGCGACGATCGCGGCTCCGATCTACGGCCGGCTGGGCGACTCGTTCGGGCGGCGCAAGATCATGTTCGTTGCGCTGCCGATCTTCATCTCGGCCTCGCTCCTCTGCGCGGCGGCGCCGACCATCGAGCTGCTGACCTTCGCGCGCGTGCTGCAGGGGCTCGGCGGCGGCGGCCTGATGACGCTGACGCAAGCGTTGATCGGCGAGGTCATCCCGCCGCGGGAGCGGGCGCGCTATCAGGGGTACCTTGCCGCCGTGGCGGTGTCGGCCAATACATTCGGGCCCGTCGCCGGCGGATACCTAACCGAGCATTTCGGCTGGCAGTCGATCTTCCTCATCAACGTGCCGATCGGGCTCGCCGCCATGGTGCTGGTGCGCCGGCTGCCCAAATCGACGCGCGAGCGGGTGGCCTGGCGCACCGACACCGGCGGCCTCGCTTTCTTCGCCATCTTCGTCGTGACCGCGCTGCTGGCGTTGGAGCAGATCCAGCATGCCGATGTCTCCGCGATTCCGTTGGGTCTTGCGCTGCTCGCCGCGAGCCTTGTAGCGCTATGGGTGCTGATCCGGCACGAAAAGCGGACGTCGGAGCCGCTGATCCCGGTCACGCTGCTGCGCCATCCGGTCATGTGGCGCAGCGATGCGATGGCGGCGTTTCACGGCGCCGCGCTTGTCTCGCTGCTCACGTTCCTGCCGGTCTATCTGCAACTGGTGCGCGGAATGTCGCCGTCGGAGACGGGCGTCATGCTCGTTCCCCTCACCGTCGGCATTGGAACGGGCTCGCTCCTCACCGGGCGGATGGTGAGCAAGACGGGACTCACCACCATTTTCCCGGTCATCGGTTTGTCGCTGGCGACCCTCAGTCTGATCGCGCTCGCGTTTTGCGCAAGCGCACTCAGTGACACGGCCCTCCTCGCGCTCTTCCTTTGGATCGGACTCTGCATGGGGACCATCATGGGGGTGGTGCAGGTGATCGTGCAAAGCACGGCCGGGCTGGCGCGGCTCGGAGAGGCGGCGGCGTCGGTGCAGTTTTCGCGCTCCATCGGCGCGGCGTTCGGCACGGCGACCGTTGCCACGATCATCTTCGGCCTGCTTTCCTTCAAGCAGCCGGAAGCGGCAAACATCCTCGGCGGACTCATCGGGAACGCGCATCAGGCGTCGCCCGCGCTGTCGCCGGCGCGGCAGGTGGCGTTCCGGGCCGACCTTCAGGACGCGTTTCGTGTCGCGTTCCTGACAATCGCGGGATTCACGACGGTGGGTCTTTGCCTTGCGGCGACAAATCCCATGCGCCGGCTCTGACCGGATGCAACTCTCTCGTGTGGCGTTTTTTGCCGCGGCGCCTGCTACGATAGGGTCGCTTCTCGGCGGCGTTCGTCGCCTCTTCGCTCACCACTCATCATAATGGAGACACGTATGGCCTACGCAACGACAGACGATGGTGCTCGTCTGTATTATGAAGAAACGGGATCGGGCCAGCTGGTTATATTTGTCCACGAATTTGCCGGCGATCTTCGCAGTTGGGAGCCGCAATTGCGGCATTTCGGCAAGCGCTATCGGGCGGTTGCATTTAATGCGCGCGGCTATCCGCCGTCCGATGTGCCGGAAAAATCATCTTCGTATTCGCAGGCGCGTGCGGCCGACGACATCAAGTCGGTGCTCGATCATCTCGGAGAGAAGCAGGCGCACATCGTCGGCCTTTCGATGGGCGGATTCGCGACGCTGCATTTCGGCATCCGTCACGGCGCCAGCGCGCGGTCGCTGTGCGTCGGCGGCTGCGGATACGGCGCCGAGCCGGATCAGCGCGCGCGTTTTCGCGATGAGGCGGACACGGTCGCGGCGACCATCACGTCGCTCGGGATGCCGGCGTTTTCGGACAAGTATGCTTACGGTCCGACGCGCGTGCAGTTTGAGAACAAGGACCCGCGCGGCTTCGCCGAGTTCAAGCAATATCTGTCCGAACACTCCGCCGCCGGCTCCGCCAACACGCAGCTTGGCGTGCAGAAGGAGCGTCCTTCGCTCTACGATCTCGTCGAGGACATGAAGAAGATCACGGCGCCGACGCTCGTCATCACCGGCGACGAGGATTGGCCGTGCCTGTTGCCCGGCGTTCTCATGAAGCGAACGATCCCGAGCGCGGCGCTCGTCGTCATGCCGAACGCTGGGCACACGATCAATATCGAGGAGCCGGACGAGTACAATCGCCTCGTCGGCGAATTCCTTGCGCAGGTCGATAGCGGCCGCTGGCCGATGCGCGATCCGCGCGCGATGACCGCGTCGATCACCGGCATCAAGTAAGATTGAAAATGAGCACGGGCGGCTACTGCCGCCCGTGCTCCATCTTACGGCAGGGCGCTAAGCGGCGTCGCTCACCGCTTCCGATTGATGAACGTTCCCATCATCCGCGCCGGTTCATCGGTCGTATAGGCGCGCGCGAAGCTCTTGATGCCGGCCGCGATGGCGTCGCGCAGCGGCAGATCCTCCCATTGACGGATAAGCGCCTTCTGCAAGCGGATAGCCTGCGGGCCGGCCGCAAGCAGCGCGTGAACGCACTGATCGACCGCCGCATCGAGTTCGGAAGGGACTGCGACGCGCTCGACCAGCCCCCAGCGCAGCGCGATGTCCGCATCGATCGTTTCGCCGAGCAGCAGCAATTCGCGCGTATGCCCCCATCCGATGAGGCTTGGCAGGAGCGCCGCTTCGATCACAGACGGGATGCCGACGCGCACCTCGGGCATGCCGAAGACGGCATCGCTTGATGCGACACGCAGATCGCAGGCGGCCGCGACTTCGAGACCGGCGCCGAGCGCGTAGCCGTTGACGCGCGCGATCACTGGAACGGGAAGGTCGCGCAGCGAAGCACAGAGCTTTTGCAGCCGCGTGATGAAAGCCTCCGCGCTCGCGGCGTCGAGCCCCGCCATCTCGTGGATATTGGCGCCGCCGATGAACGCGCGCTCCCCCGCCCCGGTGATGACCAGCGCCCGCAGGGCATCGTTTCCGGCGAGCGCCTGCACCGCGGCGGTGAACTCCGTGATCACGGCCGTGTCGAGGATGTTGAGCTTGCCGGAACTGACGGCCAGCCGGGCGACGGCTCCCGCCGCATGTTCGGTGATTTGGACGTCGACGTGGGGACCAGACGGCATACGATCAAGCTCCGGCGGAAGACCTAAAGACCCATATCCCGAAGTCGGCTGCTCATGCCATGCTTCAATGGCCGCGCGCCTGATATAAGCGGCGAGGGCGGGATGAGGAAAAGTGTGTAGCGGTTTTCCGCTCGCATCCCGCTCTAAATATTGAGTGCCGATCAGAATGGGGATCGCGTGGCGGAAGTCAGTCTGTTCGAGGTGACGAAAGGGTGGGGGGCCGACCCTGCGGTCGATCGGGTGAGTTTCTCAGCCGATGCGGGCTCTTTGGTGGTCCTGCTCGGGCCCTCCGGATGCGGCAAATCGACCACGCTGCGGCTGATTGCCGGCCTCGAAATGCCCGATGCGGGACGGATCGAGATCGCCGGCCGCGATGTAACGCGGGAATCGCCGGCCAGCCGTGGCACCGCGATGGTGTTTCAGTCCTATGCGCTGTTTCCGCATCTCTCGGTGGCCGAGAACATCGTTTTCGGCCTCAAGGTCCGCAAAGTGCCGCGCGCCGAGCGCGATACGCGGCTGAAACGCGCCGCCGGCGTGCTCGGCCTGGAGAAATTGCTCGAGCGCAAGCCCTCCCAGCTCTCCGGCGGCCAGCAGCAGCGGGTGGCGCTCGGGCGCGCCATCGTCGCGGAGACGCCGGTCTGCCTCATGGACGAGCCGCTCTCCAACCTGGACGCGCAACTGCGCAACGAGATGCGCCGCGAGATCCGTGCGCTGCAGCGCCGCCTCGGCATGACCATGCTCTACGTGACGCACGACCAGGTCGAGGCCATGACCATGGCCGACCGCGTGATCCTCATGCGTGCCGGCCGCATCGAGCAGAACGGCACGCCGGCGGAACTCTACGAGCGGCCGGCGACCGTCTTCACGGCGCGCTTCATCGGCGCGCCGCCGATGAACGTCTTTCCGGCCACGCACCTTGCTGCCGGCGCCGAGGTGGCGGCCGATGCCCCCGCCCAGCGCCCGCTCGCGCATTTGGCGGTGGGCGTGCGGCCCGAGGTCTTGCGCATCGCCGATAAGGGCTTGCCCGCACGCATCGTTGCGGCAGAGTATTTGGGCGCGGATACGCAGATCGAGACGCGGATCGGCGACGACACGGTGATGGTGCGCGCGCCGGGCCGCCTTTCGGCCGGGCCGGGCGAGACCATTCATCTGGCTTGGACCAAGGACGACGCCCACTGGTTCGACCTGTCGTCGGGCTGTCGTATTCAATGATGACAAGAGCGCCGCAAACGGGCGCAAACTTTGGGAGGATGGAATGGATCGACGCAAATTCTTGATCGGAGCGACGGCGCTGGCTGGTGGTGCGCTGGCGAAGCCGGCGATCGTGCAGGCGGCCACCGAGATTTCTTTTTTCTTCCCCGTCGCCGTTGGCGGGCCGATCACCAAGATCATCGACGGTTATGCCGCGGACTTTCAGAAGGAGAATCCTGGCATCACCGTGAAGCCGATTTATTCCGGCACCTATCAGGAAACGATCGTCAAAGCGCTGACCGCGCATAAGTCCGGCAATCCGCCGTCGACCGCGGTGCTGCTCTCGACCGACATGTTCTCGTTGATCGACGAAGAGGCGATCGTGCCGTTCGACGATTCCGTGAAGAGCGAAGCCGACAAGGCGTGGATCAAGAGCTTCTTCCCTGCGTTCATGGAAAACAGCCAGACGGGCGGCAAGACCTGGGGCATTCCGTTCCAGCGCTCGACCATCGTGCTCTACTGGAACAAGGACGCCTTCAAGGAAGCCGGCCTTGATCCTGAGAAGGCGCCGGAGAACTGGAAGGAAGAGACAGCCTTCGCCGAGAAGCTCACCAAGCGCGACAGTTCCGGCAATACGACGCAGTGGGGCATGCAGATTCCTTCATCGGGCTTTCCGTACTGGCTGTTCCAAGGGCTCACCACCCCGAACGACGCCATCCTGATGAGCCCTGAAGGTGACAAGACCTTTTTCGACAAGCCGGGCGTGATCGAGGCGCGGGCGCGCTGGGTCGATCTCGGC
>JAFKKS010000073.1 GCA_017304555.1 Hyphomicrobiales bacterium | reverse complement strand
CCGCTCGCAGGAGCAGAAGCGCGCGCTGGTCCGCGATATCAGCGACGCCGTGGTGAAGCATTTCAACGTTCCGATCGAGGCCGTCATGGTTGAGATCGTCGAAAGCGATCCTGTCAACAAAGCGAAAGGCGGTGTCTTTTTCAGTGACCGTCGTTAGCAATTTGATCGGCGTGCGTTGCCTTCGGCGACGCGCGCCATGATATGATGGCTTCCCGTTGCATCGAGAAGGAAACGACCATGACGCGTCTTATTCCTAACCTCTGCCTTGCTGTTCTCATCGGCACAGGTGTCACGCTCGCGACGCCGCTGCCGAGTTCTGCTCAGACACAGATGAAGACTGAGACGAAGAAGACGATGAGCCTCGACGAAAAGAAAGCGAAGTCGAAGGAATGCTCCACGCTTGCGGACCAGAAAGGGCTGCACGGCAAAGAGCGCAAGGCGTTCCGCAGCAAATGCAAGCGCGGCGAAAGCTGATTGCTTGATCGATTGATGATGGGTTCTCCTCTCGGTCATCTCCGAGAGGAGAATTGTCGTTGCGAAGCTTTCACAGCGACAATTCATGGGCGTTTTGTCGGCTTCGTTGCCTTCGCACGACGCGCGCTCCGGTGATTTTTCCTCCATAAGCAATGCGTCGATGAATGGATGTTTATGTTGTTATGAACATCCGTAAATCTATGTGAAATATAGCTTTCTCGCGCATTAAACTTCTGTCATCCGCAAAATCGTCAGCTTTTCGCCGCTTCGACGCCGAACCTCGAACGTTGACTACGCGCACGGCATTAATGCCGGCGAAGACTAAAACGAGGAGATGACGATGAGTTTGAGATTGTCGGTTTCGAAAATCCTTGCGGGGCTCACGCTCAGCATGCTGGTAGCGGCGCCGGCTTTCGCGCAGGTGAATGCGCGGCAGGATCGTCAACATCATCGCATCGAGCAGGGCATGCGCTCGGGCTCGTTGACGCCGCATGAGGCGCGCCGGCTGCACCGCCGCGAACGTTCGATCGCGCGGCAGGAGCGGCGCATGCGCTGGCGCAACGGCGGCCATCTCTCGCGGCATCAGCGCCACGTCATCAACAAGCGGCTCAACCGCACGTCGCGCGCGATCTATCGCAAGAAGCATAATTGGCGCAACGACTGACCAAGAACGTATGTTGCGTTGACGCAAACGGCCTCCCTTAAGGGGAGGCCGAAGTCGTTTTAAGCACGGCGTTTTAATGCACGGCGTTGCTGCCAAAAGCACGCGGCTATTTGCCTTCTATCTTTAACCCGTCCTTGCCGCCGACGCTGATGTTCAGCCCCGACTTCTGCTGCTCCTGATGCAGAGAGTAGGCGAGCACGCCGATCGCGATGATCGCCGCGCCCAGCAGGAGATAGAGGAAATTGCGATTCATGAATTGTGCCTTGCCTCAGAACACGGCGAGATAGCGCAAGAGAGAGACGATGCCGATCACGATGACCACGACGCGGGCGATCTGCTTGGCGCGTCCGTCCAGCGGCAGCATGCCGATGAGATAGAGGACGAGCACGATCACCAGGAAGGTGATCAGGATGCTGATCAGTGCAGAAGACGTCATGAGGCGTATCCTCCAGGCGTATCCTCTCCCGCGGCGCCGGGGCGGCGCGCACTTCCGTTGCATAAGTCTTGCGCTGCGTCATGGTTCCGGCCGGTTGACAGCCATCCACAGCCAAGGTGCGGGGCGTGCATGCGCCGCGCGCGCTGCCAATCCCCGCGCCGTCGGTTTAAGACGTTGATGACAGAATGGAGAGGAGAGGCGGCGTGACCGACATCGAAATGCTCAAGCGCACCATCAAGGTTTGCATGTTCGACCAATACGGCACCGTCGTCGACATGCAGTCGGGGCTGGTCGAGATCGCGACGCCGTATCTCAAGGCGAAAGGCTGGAGCGGCAACCCGAACTCCTTCGTTACCTGGTGGCGGCGGACGCATTTCGAGAACTCGATGATCGATGCGCTGCTGCACAAGGAGCATACGCCGTATCGCGAGATCGGCGAGCGTGCCGTCGCCTTCGTGCTCGAGCGTGCCGGCATCGCGCATACCAAGGACGAGGTGAGGGGACTTGTCGCCGAGATCGAGAAGCTCAAGCCGTTTCCGGAAGTGCCGGAAGCGCTGGCGCGCCTGCAGACGCGTTACAAGCTCGTGGTGCTCTCGAACGGTGATCCGGACATGCTGGAGACCGCGAAGCGCTATCACAAGGTGCCGTTCGACAAGGTGATCTCCGTCGCCGAAGCGGCGAGCTTCAAGCCGCACGTCGCGACTTACACCAAGGCGGCCGAGATCGCCGGCGTGCGCATGGAGGAGGTGCTGTTCGTCGCCAATCATGCGTTCGACTGCATCGGCGCGAAGGCGGCTGGGATGCGCACCGCATTCATCGATCGCCGCCGGCGGCCGTTCGGCGAAACCCCGTATCAGCCGGACATCCTGGTAAAATCGATGACGGAGTTGGCCGACGCGATGGTCTGATCTTAAGGGCTGGCGCCGTCGCCTTTCGCCGTGAGGCGGTTCGGCCTATGGTGCCCTTACGCCAAGATCACCATATAGCGGTCATGACCATGAGCACGACGACCCAATCAAAGACCTATCCGGTCACCCGCACCGACGCGGAATGGCGCCGGCTTCTCAACCCCGAGCAGTACGCCGTGATGCGTGGCCATCACACGGAGCCTCCGGGAAGCTGCGCGCTCAACTATGAAAAGCGTGCCGGCACTTTCGAATGCGCCGGCTGCGATCAGCCGCTGTTCGAATCAAAACTCAAGTTCGAGAGCGGCACCGGCTGGCCGAGCTTCAACGATCCGCTGCCTGGCGCGGTCGAGGAAGACGAGGACTTCAGCCACGGCATGCAGCGCGTCGAAGTGCATTGCAGCCGCTGTGGCAGCCATCTCGGCCATGTCTTCCCGGACGGCCCGCCGCCGACGGGCTTGCGCTATTGCGTTAACGGCGTGGCGATGAACTTCAAGCCGGCGTAACGCGCGCCATCTGTCTCTTCTCGTTATTCCGGCCGAGCGTGCCTTTCTGTCATTCCGGGCGAGCGTAGCGAGACGCGGAACCCAGAGTCCGCAAGCAGGCGAGGGAATGCCGCATGGCGTCGTTCTCCCCGAAGTTGCCTCGCGTTCGATCCGGTCGCGAGCATGACGATTCTGGGTTCCGGCTCGCGGCGGCTTCGCCGCCTTGGCCGGAATGACGGCCGCGCAACCGTAGCCCGGATTGAGCGCAGCGAAATCCGGGGAGCGTCTAGCTGTTGGCACGAACAGTCCCCGCGTTTCGCTTCGCTCAACACGGGCTACAAGGCCGAGCGATTCCCTGATCCGAATGTCAAACAGCCGTTCGCATTCTCGCGGGCGGAGCGCCCCGAGGCTTGCGGAATGCATCCCCTCGCGATGAGGGGACATGGAGCGCCGCGAGGCGCATCCAGTGGCGGCGTGTGCGAGACGCCGCCTTGTCCGCGCTGGTGAGGCGCGGCGGGCGCTTTGCGATCAGCGCCCACGCCTCACGGCGCTCCACTGTGGCAGGGGGAACGCTGAACGTCCGTCCCGCCGCGGCGTTTGTAGATACCCCGGGACCGCGCTTCGGATACGCTCGCGATAAGAGCGCTCCATGCAGCCAGCTCCTGGCACCCGCTCCTAGTGGCGGGGGACGGAGTCCCGAGGTCCCCCGAGTGAGTGAGGCGCGTGACCTCAAGCCCGCGGGCGCCGCACCTGCTCCATCTCCAAGACGCCTCCGGAAGACGCCCCTCAGCGAGCAGGTGAGGAGACTATAATCCTTGATGTGCCACCCGGAGATAACTTTTTTGGAAGGGCGGCTCAGCCTTGCGACGCCCGGCCTTGCAGCCGCGCACGCCTGGCGCGATGCATAGAGCGACATCGCAAGCCGGAGGGCCGGCATGAACGACACCGTCACCAAGCCGCGCACGACGCCCAAGACGAAGGCAACGACAAAGCCGGCGCGGCCGCCGCTCTACAAAGTCATTCTGCTCAACGACGATTACACGCCGCGTGAATTCGTTGTCGTGGTGCTCAAGGCCGTGTTTCGCATGGGCGCGGAGACGGCGCAGCGTGTGATGCTCACCGCGCATCGCCGCGGCGCCTGCGTCATCGCGGTGTTCACGCGCGACGTCGCCGAAACCAAGGCGAAGGAAGCGACGGAGCTTGGCAAGTCGAAAGGCTATCCGTTGTTCTTCACGACCGAACCGGAGGAGTAGGCTCCGACCTGCGCCTCAGCGATCCCGCCCCCACCAATGCAGTCGCCGGTTCGGCTGGTGTCCCTCCTTGTGCGGCGGCAGGGTGAGGACCTGCCAAAAGCCATAAACAAGCGTAGCGACCAGCGCGGCGTCGAGCACGTAAGGAATGGCATGGATGAAAGAGACAAACATCGCATCGGTTTGTCGCGTGCCGGCGCGACCAGGTTCACGCGACCTGTGCGTCAACGGGTCCAAATTTGAATTAACTTACAGAAGGCACTCTCCCGTGCCGGTTTGCCGCACTTGGCGATAACGTGAATGCGTGCTCCGGCGGCTCCTGCTAGCCTTTTGTGGTGAGTCGAAAAGGGGGACGACCATGAGCTTGCAGACTTACGAGCGTCAGCTCTCGCGCTTTGCGCCCGAGATTTTGAGCATCCTGCGCATCGTCACGGCGCTCTTGTTGTTGCAGCACTGCTTCACGAAGTTCTTCGGATTTCCCGGCACGATGACGGCGCCGGCGACGTTCTCGATGATCTGGTGGGCGGGCGCGATCGAGCTCGTCGGCGGCATTCTTGTGCTGATCGGCCTGTTCACGCGGCCGGCGGCCTTCATCCTTTCCGGCGAGATGGCGTTCGCCTATTTCATCGGCCACGCGCCGAAGGGCTTCTATCCGCTGACCAACGGGGGCGAACCGGCCGTGCTCTTCTGCTTCATCTTTCTCTATATCGCCGCGGCGGGCGCCGGCCCGTGGAGCGTCGACGCGACGCGCGGACGCTGATAGGGGCGCCTGGCACTTGTAGGATGGGTTGAGCGTCGCGAAACCCATCGCGGCGATGTGGTTAGGTGATGGGTTTCGCGGTGCTCAGCCCGTCCTGCCCTTGGATTGCGTCGTGCTGGGATGCACGTCGCTCTTTACTGCATTCGCCGCCGGCGGCGTGCGCCACGGCGCGACGACGAGCGTGACGCCCGCGAGGACGAGTGCGGCGCCGAGGACGCGCATGAGGTCGGCAGGGCGCGGCGTCTGCAGCACGCCGAAATGGTCGAGCAGGAGCGATGCGACGATCTGCCCGAACACCGCGAGGCAGATGATCGCCGCCGTGCCGAGGCGCGGCACGAGCAGCGTGAAGCAGGCGACGTAGATCGCGCCGAGCGCGCCGCCCGCCCAGATCCAGACCGGGAAGCGCGCGCCCGGCCGCGGCATCAGCGAGGTGCGCGCGGCAAGGAGATAGAGCCCGAGCAGCACCGTGCCGACGAGGAACGACACGAAGGCCGCCGCAACGGGGCCGCCGATGTTCGTTCCGAGCCGCGCGTTCACGAGCCCCTGCAGCGGCAGCATCGTGCCGATCAGCGCGGCGATGATAATGGCAGGAAGAAGCGTCATGGCAGGGCCTTTCGTGACAACGGGCCGCCTTTCGATCCGATCTCGCGCCGATGTGCAAGCGCGCATTTTCGAGCCTCATGCTGAGGAGCCCGCGTAGCGGGCGTCTCGAAGGATCGCGCGGCGCTCATGGCCATCCTGCGAGACGCGGCCTGCGGCCGCTCCTCAGGATGGGGCGGTACCGGCGGCGATGGGTTTCGCGTTGCTCAACCCATCCTACGGCGCTACGGCGCGAGGCCCGTCGCCTTCACGCGTTCCACCAGGTCCAGGCGAGTTTGCCGGCGGCGAAGGCGAAGATCGCGCCGACGAGCGCGAGGAAGATCCACACCGCGAGATCGAACTGCTTCTTGAACTCCTTCACGCCTTCGGAAAGGCGCGTCGGCCGTTTCCCGCCCGCCATCAGCCGGCGCAGGAACATGATGATCGGCAGGGCCGCGGCGACGAAAGCGATGAATTTGAGGAGCATGGCGGCGGACAGTGGCGCAGGCGCGTTGGCGGCGCAAGCGTGGTGGCCCGTATTGAGTGCAGCGAAACGCGGGAATAGTTCCGCGGGGCTTATCCCGGGTTTCGCTACGCTCAACCCGGGCTACGGTTTGGCGCCAGCTCCCGGATGCGCGCAACGGCATGATCGACGCGGCCGCCAACTTCCGTCTCCCGGACCGCGGTCGATTGCGGTAATATGGTCTGCTGGGATTTTTATTCTGATGGCGGAGGGACGTGATGCCTTTGACAGCCTCGCAAAATCCTTACTTCGCAATGCTCTCGAGTCCGCCTCTCAAAATCTTCTGGGACGAGACGTTCGACGTCGAGATCTGGGAATACTTCAGCAAGGCGAGCACGCCGCGTTTTCGCAAGCGCGCGCTGGACGACGACGAGCGGAAGCGCCGGCGCATGGAGGTGCAGCTCAACAAGGGCGAGCTCTATCACGTCGTGCTCTACAAGGAGGGCGATCCCGCCAATCCCAACCAGACGCTGGAGGACCCGCCGCCGCGCGCGCAACTCACCGTGCTCGGCATCGTCGACACGCGCCGCGACATGATCAGCATGCCCGACCCGATCGCGCGGGGAGGGACCTACCTCGAAGGCATCGTCGCGACGCGGGGCGACGGCATGCAGATCAACACCAACGCGCTGATGCAGGCCGGCAAGACGGCGCCCGTCGAGGTGCCGGGCCCGGGCGGCGCGCCGGGACCCTTGCGCATCAACGACGCGACGGCGGAGGTGATCTCCATCGACAAGCATTTCCATTCGCTGGAATGCAAGCCGCTCGTTCCCGGCGAGCTTTATTCCATCGTCATTCTGGTCGTCGACGAGAGCGGCAACTGGGACTGCGTCGAGGACACGCTCAACACCAAGCTGCGGCAGGTGAACATCGCCGTGAAGGAAATCTACGTTACCAATTGCGGCGACAGCGATGTCGGCGAAGCGGAGTTCCGTGTGACGGTGGAGGAGTCCGGCTCATCGGGCGCGGTGCACACGCCGGCCGCCTGGCCGCTCGGCAACGACGAATACGAGGTGCGCACGGGGCAGCGCATCGCGGTGCCGTGGACGACGCAGATCGGGCCGAAGGCGATCACCGCGACCGTCGACGACATCGTGCGCGTGCGCACCATCGGCTTCGAATACGATGGCATCGAGGGAACGGAGAACGCCGGCTCCGATTATCACCCGCTGACGATTATCTTCCCGGTCGGGCGCGACCTCGAGGAGGCCGAGGACACCGACGTGGTCATCAACGCCTGGCCGCTGCGCGACGACGACTTTTCCTACGACATCACCGTCGATTGGAAGGTGACGTATGTGTGAGGGTGTGTGGCCCGTATGGAGCG
>JAFKKS010000072.1 GCA_017304555.1 Hyphomicrobiales bacterium | reverse complement strand
CAGGGGCGTTCCGCACATAATATCGGGCGCGGGCGCATACGCGGGTTGTGCGGGCCGCTCCGGCCTGCATGTGTTATGGCCAGCCCTGCCTGTCGTCGCCGCCGCGCGGAGTCCGCTCAGCCCTTATGCTTCTCCTCCTCACCCTTTGCGGTTTCGCCGCCAATCTCGGCGGGCGCTATTTCGACCCGCTGGTGACGGCGATCGCGCGCGACTTCCTCGCGCCGACCACGATGGTTGCGCTGCTTTCGTCGGCGTTCACGCTGCCGTTCGGGCTCGGTCAACCGATCCTCGGCCCGCTCGGCGATGCCCTCGGCAAGCCGGCAGTGTTCAAGGTCTGCTTCTGGGTGCTGGCGGCTGCGCTTGTGGGATCCGTCCTCGCCACCAACCTCTCGTTCCTATTCGCGACGCGCATCGTCGCGGGCCTCGCCGCCGGCGGGCTCATCCCGTTGGGCCTTGCGATGCTCGGCGACATGACGGCCGCCTCGGAGCGGCAAGTCGCGTTCGCACGCTTCGCACTCGGCGCTCTCATCGGGCAGATCGTCGGGTTGACCGCGGCAGGCGCCCTCGCCGACGCCATCGGCTGGCGCTATGCGCTGATTCTGCCAGCGGCGCTCGCGATCGTCGCGGCGATCGCAGCATCATTGCGCCTGCCAAGCGCTCAGACCGCGCCGCGCGAGCCGTTGCGCCTTGGCTCGGCTCTGGCGCGCTACGGCCTCGTGTTCCGCAACCCACAGACTCCGATCTGTTACGTGACGGTGTTCCTGGAGGGTGTCGTTGTCTACGGCTCGCTTCCCTTCGTCGTCGAACTGCTCGAGCAATCGCATCGCGGCGGGCCGCGCGAGGCCGGCTTGGTGGTCTCCGGCATCGGACTGGGCTGCATCCTGATGTCGTTCCTGATCCGCCCGGCCGTCCGCCGGCTCAAACCCGACGGCATGATGCGCTGCGGGGGCTTGATCGCGGCGGCGGGCTTCATCGGCGTCGCCTTCGGCACCCAATGGTGGACCGAGGCGGTGTATTTCACCGTCGTGGGCTTCGGCTTCTTCATGATCCACAACCCGTTGCAGAACCGCGTCATGGAACTGGCGCCGACCGCCCGCGGGTCGGCCGTCGCCTTTCATTATTTCTCGTTCTTCATGGGACAGGCCGTGGCGCCCTTGATCTTCGGGTTCCTGCTCGCGCATTTCGGCGCCACCGGCAGCTATCTCGTCAGTGCGGCCATCATCGGATTGACCGGCCTCCTTTGCGTCGCGGCCTTGCGCGCGACCGAGCGGACTTGAAAACGGCGCACCGCTGGCGATCCGTTGGCCGCTCATTCCCGCGAAAACGGGAATCCAGTTTAAGCTCGCCCTGTTAAACTCGGTCCTGGTCCCCGCTTACGCGGAGACGAGCGGCGATGAAGCGGCTGCCGTCAGGTCGCACTATGAGGAATACGCCATCGTGCGCCCCTCCCTTCTCGATCCACTGTTCGCTCGATTGACGAGCCTGCAAGGCATCGGGCCGAAGCTCGAGAAGCTGTTCACGCGCCTCTTCGACCGTGAGGAAGGCGGCGCGCGCGTCATCGACGCGCTGTGTCATCTGCCGACCGGCGCTATCGACCGGCGCAACCAGCCGGCGCTGCGCGACGTCGTCGCGGACAGCATCGTCACCGTGCGCGTGCGGGTCGATCAGCACCGGCCGGCGCCGCCCGGCCGGTCGCGCGCGCCGCATCTCATCTATGTCAGCGACGATACTGGCTCGATGGTCGTCACCTATTTTCACGGCAATGCGCGGCGGCTCGAGCAGCAGTTTCCTGTCGGCGAATGGCGCACCGTATCGGGCACGGTCGCGCTCTACGACGGCATGCTGCAGATGGTGCATCCCGACCGCATCGTGTCGGACGAAGACCTGGCGGAGATGCCGCCCGTCGATCCCGTCTATCCCTTGACGGAAGGGCTCGGGCCGACACCGGTACGCCGCACGGTCGAGGGGGCGCTCGCGAAAATGCCGGAACTTCCAGAATGGCAGGACGCGACCTGGCTGCGGCAGCGCGGCTGGCCGTCGATGCGCATGGCATTCGCCGCGATCCACAAGCCGCAAGCGCCCGCCGATGTCGATCCGGCGTCGCCGGCGTGGTCGCGGCTGGCCTATGACGAACTGCTCGCCAGCCAGTTCGCACTCGCTTTGGTGCGGGCACAGATGCGCCGGCCGGCAGGACGACGCGTCGCCGGCGATGGCCGGCTGCGCGCGAAGGTCATCGCCGCCCTACCCTATGCGCTCACCGGATCGCAGACGCGAGCGGTGGATGAGATCGTCGCCGACCTTGGCGCGCCGCAACGGATGCTGCGCCTGCTGCAAGGCGATGTCGGGTCGGGCAAGACGGTGGTGGCGCTGCTGGCGGCGGCAAGCGTGATCGAAGCCAAGAAGCAGGCGACGCTGATGGCGCCGACGGAACTTCTCGCACGCCAGCATTACGCGACCATCGCGCCGCTTGCCGAGAAGGCCGGCATCTCCGTGGCGCTGCTCACCGGGCGAGAGCGCGGCGCCGAGCGCAAGCAGATCCTGTCCCGGCTTGTATCGGGCGATCTCGCGATGGTCGTCGGCACGCACGCGCTGTTCCAGGACGAAGTCGCCTTCAAGGCGCTGGCGCTGGCGATCGTCGACGAGCAGCACCGTTTCGGCGTGCATCAACGCTTGGCGTTGACGCGCAAGGGCGACGCCGTCGACGTGCTGGTACTGACCGCAACGCCGATCCCGCGCACCTTGGTGCTGAGCTATTTCGGCGACATGGACGTGTCGCAGTTGCGCGAAAAGCCGCCCGGACGGCAGCCGATCGACACGCGGACCGTTCCTCTCGCACGGCTTGAAGAAGTCGTCGAGGCGGTCGGGCGCGCCATCGACACCGGGCAGCGCGTCTACTGGGTCTGCCCGTTGGTGACGGAGTCGGAAGACTCCGATCTCGCCGCCGCCGACGCGCGCTTTGCTTTTCTCAAGTCCCGCTTCGGAACGGCCGTCGATCTCGTGCATGGGCAGATGCGCGGCAGCGAGAAAGACGCGGCGATGGCGCGCTTCGCCTCCGGTCAAAGCCGCATCCTCGTCGCCACGACGGTGATCGAAGTCGGCGTCGACGTGCCGGAAGCGACCGTCATGGTGGTCGAGCACGCGGAGCGTTTCGGCCTCGCGCAATTACACCAGTTGCGCGGGCGCGTCGGCCGCGGCAGCGCGCGCTCGACCTGTCTCCTCCTCTACAAGGCGCCGCTCGGCGAAACCGCCAAGGCGCGGCTCGCGATCATGCGCGAAACGGAAGACGGTTTCCGCATCGCGGAGGAGGATCTACGGCTACGCGGTGAAGGCGACGTGCTCGGGACACGACAGAGCGGCATGCCGGGTTTCCGCATCGCGCGCCTCGACGTGCACGGTGCGCTCATCGAGGCGGCGCGCGACGACGCACAACTGATGCTCCAGCGCGACGCGCAACTCACAACCGAGCGCGGAAAGGCGCTGCGCCACCTGCTCTACTTTTTCGAGCGCGACGAAGCGATCCGGATGCTTAGAGCGGGGTGACTACTCCGCCGCGTCCACGCGTGCGGCCTGAGCGGCGCGCGCTTTCGCCGCAAGCGCGGCCAGGTCACGGTTCTGCGCCGGGCTGCCACCCGGCTGCACCATGCCGGCCGTCATGATCAGCTTGGCGGCATCCTCGACCGGCACGTCGGGAAGCTCGATGATTTCCCGGCGCGGCAAATAGAAGAAGAAACCGGTCGTCGGGTTCGGCGTACACGGCAGGAAGACGGAGACGTGTTCCTCCGGCGGCAGGCGCGAGACGATGTCCGCGCTCGGCGGCGTCGACAGGAAGACGAGCGACCACATGCCCGGCGCCGGAAACTCGACCAGGCCGACGGTGCGGAAGGTCGACCCGTTCTTGGAGAACACGGTCTCGAACACCTGCTTGAGGCCACGATACAGCGGCCGCACGATCGGCATCCGCTCGAGCAGCATCTCGCCAAGTTCGACGAACTTGCGGCCGACGAAGTTGGCCGTGAGGAAGCCGAGGGTTGTGAGGATCACGAAGGCCAGGATCAGGCCGAGGCCGGGGATCTTCACCGGCATGTAGGTCTCGGGCCGATAGACGATCGGAATGAGCGGACGCACGAGGTCGTCAACCCAGGTCACGAAGGTCCATGTCAGCCACAGCGTGACGACCACCGGCCCAGCGACGACGAGGCCGGTCAGGAAGTAGGTCCGGATGCGGGTCGCAAGGCGCTGCTGCGCTGTCGGCGGTTCGCCGGATTCGGGAGGCAGCGGCGGGAAACTGGAATCGTGCGTCGGTGTCATCGCTCTCTTTATTCGTCGCCCCTCGCCCTTATAGCCGGTCGCGGCATCGCTCGGCTACGGCAACCAAAGGCTGCTTTGGCGGATCTATTCGACCGTGACCGATTTCGCCAGGTTGCGCGGCTGATCAACATCCGTGCCCATGACGACAGCCGTATGATAGGCGATGAGTTGCACCGGGACCGCGTAGACCAGCGGGGTCACGGTCGCCGGCATCTCCGGCAGGGTTAACGTCACGAACGAGTCCGCCTTGGCCTCGTGCGCGCCCTTCGGGTCGGTGAGCAGAATGATCTGGCCGCCGCGCGCAGCGACTTCCTGCAGGTTCGACACCGTCTTTTCGAACACACGGTCGTAAGGCGCGATGACGATCACCGGCATCGTCTCGTCGATCAGCGCGATGGGGCCGTGCTTGAGCTCACCGGCCTCATAGCCCTCGGCATGGATGTAGGAGATTTCCTTGAGCTTGAGCGCACCTTCGAGCGCCAGCGGATATGCGGTGCCACGCCCGAGGTAGAGAACGTCGCGGCTCTTCGCCAAATCGCGCGCCAGGGTTTCGATCGTCGGCTCCAGCGTCAGCGCCTCGGCCATGTGGCGCGGCACTTCGATGATTGCGCGCACGAGATTGGCCTCGTCCGCTTCCGTCAAGACGCCGCGCGCGCGCCCTGCCGCGACCGCAAGGCAAGCGAGCGTCGTGAGTTGGCAGGTGAAAGCCTTGGTCGAGGCGACGCCGATCTCGGGACCTGCAAGCGTCGGCATCACGACGTCGCTGTCGCGCGCGATGGTCGATGTCGGCACGTTGACGACGGCGAGCGTATGCTGGCCCTGCGCCTTCGCGTAATGCAGCGAAGCGAGCGTGTCGGCCGTCTCGCCCGACTGCGAAACGAAGAGCGCGAGATTGCCCGGCGCGAGCGGCGCTTCGCGATAACGGAACTCCGAGGCGACGTCGATCTCGACGGGAATGCGCGCGAAGCGTTCGAACCAATAGCGCGCGACGAGGCCCGCATAATAAGCAGTGCCGCAGGCGGAGATCGAAAGCCGTTCGATCTTGCGCCAGTCGAACGGCAGCGCCTGCGGCAGCACGACGCGCTCGTTCGCCATGTCGATATAATGCGCGAGCGTATGCCCGACGACTTCCGGCTGCTCGTAGATCTCCTTCGCCATGAAGTGGCGGTGGTTGCCCTTGTCGACCAGGAACGCCGACGCCGTCGTCTTGATGACCGGCCGCTTCACGCGCGCGCCCGAGGCGTCGCGAATTTCCACCTGATTGCGGGTGACGACCGCGAGATCGCCCTCCTCCAGGTAGCTGATGGTGTCGGTGAAGGGTGCGAGCGCGATGGCGTCGGAGCCGAGATACATCTCGCCGTCGCCATAGCCGACCGCGAGTGGCGAGCCTTTGCGCGCGCCGACCAGCAGGTTGTCCTCGTTCTCGAAAATGAAAGCCAGCGCGAAGGCGCCGCGCAGAAGCGGCAGCGATGCCTGCACGGCTTCGACAGGCCCCTTGCCGCGATGCATTTCCTCACTGACGAGATGCGCCACGACTTCCGTGTCGGTTTCCGTCAGGAACTTTGCGCCGTTGGCGATGAGCGCGTCACGCAGCTCGCGGAAATTCTCGATGATGCCATTGTGGACGACGGCGAGATGCTCCGTCGCATGCGGATGCGCGTTGACCTCGTTCGGACGCCCGTGCGTCGCCCAACGCGTATGTCCGATGCCGCTGACGCCGCGCAGCGGCGCTTCGCGCAGGCGTGCTTCCAGGTTCTTGAGCTTGCCCTCGGCGCGGCGCCGATCGAGATGGCCGCCCTCGAGGGTCGCGATGCCCGCGGAATCGTAGCCGCGATATTCGAGGCGCTTGAGCGCCTCGACCAGCGGCGTGGCGACCGCCTCGCGGCCCAAAATTCCGACAATTCCGCACATGCAACGGCCTCAAAACCTTCAGTTGCGACTCGCAAGAGGTGTAGACGGCTGGCGGGGCCAGCCGGAATCACAAAGCATTGCGCCGTGTATCAAGCTTAACGGACGCAGGGTTAAGCTATTCCCCACCCGGTTTGTGCTTAGCACTGGCCTTGGCGCCGGCTTTGGCGGCGCGCGCCACCTTCGCCCAGCCGTCCTTGACTGCCTGGCGGCCGCGTCCGAGCGCCAAGGCGTCGGCCGGGACGTCGTCCGTAATGACCGAACCCGAACCGACGAAGGCGCCGTCCCCGACCTTCACCGGGGCCACCAGAGCACTGTTCGAGCCGATAAAGGCATTGGCGCCGATGTCAGTGAAATGCTTGCCGAAGCCGTCATAATTGCAGGTGATGGTGCCGGCGCCGACATTGGCGTTGGCGCCCACCCGCGCATCGCCGACATAGCTCAGATGGTTGATCTTGGCGCCGGCCTCGACCTTGGCCGCCTTGGTCTCCACGAAGTTGCCGACCTTGGTCTTGGCGCCAAGCTCGGTCCCGGGGCGCAGGCGGGCGTAAGCCGCGAAGGACGACCCCGCCGCCACCTTGGCACCTTCGAGATGCGAGAAGGCGCGGATCGTCGCGTTGTCGGCGACAGCAACGCCGGGGCCGAAGACGACGTAAGGCTCGACCACGACGTCGCGCCCGAACGTCGTGTCTTGTGACAGAAAGATCGTTTCCGGCGCGATCATCGTGACGCCGGCCTCCAGCGTTGCGGCGCGGAGCCGCTTTTGCAGTTCGCTCTCCGCTTCGGCAAGCTGCGCCTTGTTGTTGATGCCGCGCACTTCATCCTCCTCGGCTTCGATCGCGGTCGACGTCAAGCCGTCCGCATTGGCGACGGCGACCGCATCGGTGAGATAAAATTCGCGCTTGGCGTTGGCGTCGTCGATCCGATCAAGCAAACGCAGCGCCGTCTTGCCGTCGAGCGCCATGACCCCTGCATTGCAAAAGCCGATGGCGCGCTCCGCCGGCGTCGCATCCTTCTCCTCGCGGATCGCCGCAAGACGATCGCCTTGCATCAGCAAACGGCCGTAGCCGGTCGGATCGGCCGGGCGAAAGCCGAGCACCGCGACCGCGGCGCCCGCCGCGATCGCGTCGCGCAGGCGCTGTAGCGTCGCCGGCCGCACGAACGGCGTGTCGCCGAAGACGACCAGAACGTCGTC
>JAFKKS010000071.1 GCA_017304555.1 Hyphomicrobiales bacterium | reverse complement strand
GAATTGCGCCGTCATCCCCAATGCCTTGGAGAGACGCAATGCCGTATCAGCGCTACTTCCGGTTTGATCGGCGGCAACCCGCTCGATGCGAGTACGCGGAAGACCACAGGCTTTCGCTAGGGCCCCCGCTGAAAGATTGAGCGGGACGAGAAACTCCTCACGCAGCACCTCGCCGGGATGCATGGGTGCAAGCTTTTTAGCCATAAAGACCCTCCTTGGTCTGGGCCCAACGAACCTCGGGTTGGCTACGAGTGGTAGTCGACGATCTCGACATCGGTCGGCCCCTCGTTGGTCCAGGTGAAGCAGAGCCGAAACTGGTCGTTGATCCTGATCGCGTGCTGGCCTCGGCGATCCCCTTTGAGAGCTTCCAAGCGATTGCCGGGCGGCTCCTTCAATTCCGCAAGGTGGGTGACCGCATCCAGAATACGGAGCTTGCGGCGCGCAACCTTAACCAGATCGGAAGGGAAGCCCTTTGGGCTGAGATCATTGAAAATAGCCTCTGTCGGCTTGTCCTTGAAGGCCCGGATCATACGGCTAAGCTCCACGCCTCACAGCGCAATGTATCGCACCGTGATACATACATCAAGCGCACCGTATCAGCCTTTGATACAAACAACATTTACACGACGGCGACCCGCTTGCCGAATGTCCTGACGTAAGAAGGCAGCACAGGGTACCGCCTATACGCCGCATTGACTTCCGGATTTCAGGACTTACTCTACCCTCATGAGCTTCTTGGCGCGCATTCTTCATCAATTCCGCGCGGGCCGCCTGCACGCAGGCGCCTGACCCGGCCGGCTGCCCTCGGCGCCGTCCGGGGCTGAAGCTTTCTTTGGATTCATCGCAGAAGGCAACGCATCCGTATCGAGCGGAGAGCGGCCGACACCGATTTAACGCGGTGCGCTTCGCGCGGCCGTATGGAGGACCACATGACGACTCAGACTTTTGAACGGCCTTCCGCCGACTCCGCGGCCCATCACATCGCGATGGAACTGCCGCCGATCGCCATGACGCAGGAGGACCGCGACCGGCTCGCCCCCCTCGCCGAGGCCGCGACCAGCATCTTCCCGCGCACGGCGGATTTCCTCACGCGCGAGATCGAGCGGGCACAGATCGTCCCCGGCTCCACTTCGCCGGCCGACCTGGTGACCATGGGATCCGAGGTGGAATTCCGCGACGATGTCAGCGGCGATGTGCGCCGCATGCGCCTCGTCTACCCGGAGGAAGCCGATGTCGGCGCCGGCAAGATTTCCGTGCTGACGCCGGTCGGGGCGGCATTGATCGGCCTGTCGGTCGGTCAGTCGATCGAGTTCCAGACGCCCGCGGGCGGATGGCGCTCCCTCACCGCCCTCGCCGTACGCCGGTGACGCATACGCGGGCCGGTTGACGTTGACGTAAACGACAATGGATGCGGCCGCCGCCGCATCCGGCCGGGGGCCTCACGCTTCGATGAGGCCCTTCATCCGTTTCACCGCCGATTGCGGCGCGGAGAGAACCGCCGGGCGCACCTTCGCGCGCACCGCGTCGGCGGCAAGCGATGTGGAGAAATGCGCGAGCATGATCGCGTCCATGTCGTCGAGTTCCGCCGCCCGCTCCGCCAGCAGACGGTTATGCGTTTCGGCGTCGCCTTTGCGCAGGTTCGTCATCGCGTCGGGAACGGTGATGGTCTTGAGTGACGCGCCCGGATACTTGGTGCCGACGAACTCGTCGAACTCGGCCTCCATGGTCGGCACGGACGGCGCGAAGGTGGCAAGCATGCCGATGCGCTTACCTTGCGACAGCGCCGCCTCGAACATCGCCTCGTTCGGCTTGATCACCGGGAACGGCATGGTGCCAGCGAGGCGATCAATCGCCGGTCCGAACGCCGAACAGGTGACGAGAATGCCGTCGGCGCCGATGCGTTGCGCGTAGCGGCCGAAATCGACGAAGCGCTCGATCATGCCCTCAGAGACTTCGTCCGGCTCCTTGGCGCGATCGATCGAGAGGCCATCGTCGAGAAGATTGACCGCCTCGGCCTCCGGCCATTCTTTCTGCATCGCGGCCTGGATCGGCGCCATCGCGACCGGAGTCGCGTGCAAGAGAACGATACGCGGAGCTTTCGACATGATGCTTCGTCCTTTTCCCGTGATCTGCGCTGCGCACGCGCCCCGGAGCATTTTCGAGCGAAGTGGACACCGGTTCGCGTGAAGAAAATGCGATCAAACAAAAACGTAAAGCCTCGGTTCTGATGCTATCAGAACCGGAAGACTCTAGCGCAGCTCGAGGCCGGTGTTCTTGTAGGCCTTGAACGCCTCGGCCGTGGTCAGCGCCTTGAGGAACTTCGCCGCGCTCTCGACTTTCTCGCTGCCCTTGACGATCGCGGCGGTGAAGCCGGTCGCGAATTGCAGGTCCGGCGGATACGGCCCAACGACCTCGATGCCGTCGATCGTGAGCAGCTCGCTGATCTGCTGGACGGCGAGATCGGCCTTGCTGCCGTTGACCAGTTGCTCCGCCGTCATTCCCGATGGAATAACCGTCGCCTTCGCCCGCACCGGCTCGGCGATGCCAAGCTTCTCGATCAGTTTCTCGAAATGGATACCGCTCGCGCCAGCGCGCGAGTAAGCGACGGAGCGCGCGTCGAGAAGAGCTTTGCGGAACGCGTCGGTCGTCGAAACATCGGGCTTCTTGGCGCCGGCTTTCACCGCGACGCCCAGCACCGCGAGCGCAAGCTTCGCCTGATGGTCCGCGAACGTCTTTCCCTGCTGTACGAGTTGCCCGGCCGCTTCATCCGACACGATGACGATGTCGGCTTTCTCGTTCGCCGCCATCGCTTTCATGATCAGCGTGGTCGGCTCCCAGCGCACATCCAGCCGAATGCCGGTGCCCTTCTCGAACGCCGGACGAATGAATTTCTCGACCGCGCCTTGCACCGCAAGTCCGCTCAACACCAACAGGCTGTCCGCCATCCGTTCCTCCACGCCGCAATATCAAAAAGGCCGCGCCGCCGACTAGCGGCTGATCCTTGGCCAATGTCCAGGAACCTGATGCAGGAGACGGGATGGGAAGGCCAGAACCATGGCTGGCAGGAGTGGAGGTGCTCCACAACCTGCCCGGATTCAACGGATATCGCCGAAGGTGGGGCAAACACAAGCCCGGCGAAATGCAAGGCTTCCCGGTAATCCTCCCCCGTTGGAGACGCGCCTACGATCAGGCTAGTAAATTTTCCATATGAGGATGCCGACCAAAACAACGACGGCGATAGTCCACCCAACAAGATATTTGGTATTTCCAGCGCCGTTTGATGTCGTTCCGTCCATAGCCAGTCCATTTTTCAATAGACTGCAGTATAGAGACGCCCCCAACAAGAAAAAATGAGGCAAAAGGCCCCAGAGGTGCGCGCGCCTTTGCGACTAGCGGGTCTTGGACTTCGATTTGAGGGCATAGACGCCGAGTGCCAGGCCACCCAACACAACCGCGCCGAACGCCAGATCGCCATAACCATGGCTCTCCGCCACCAGCCCGGAGACAAACAGGCCGACCGCGCCGAGCACAATGCCGACGATCCTCATCTGGCCCGGTCGCCCCATGTACGACTGGTAGGCGCAGAATGTCGTAAGCCCCAGTATGGGAATGAAGAACACAAGATCGACGCGGATGTTGCAGTCCGCTTCGCACAGAACGCCGGTCGCCACCTGACGTTCGTAGACGGCGTAGAGCAGCCATAGGATACCTGACACGATCACGGCCAAACGCGGTCGCTGCCATGCGGCCACCAGGTGCGCCACAGCCATCATTCCGGCGACGATCGCGAATGCGTTCATCGTGCTTCTCCGTTACCCCTTCGGGCGGATTTTTCGTTCAGATAACCACTCCGAGGCGCTAAACCCGCGCCGGCACCCGTCGCTCAAAGTCGGAAAATACCAGCACCGACGCAGCCGCGCCGGCGCTGCGATGGAGATTTCAGGACCAATGACAACGAGCGTGGCGCGCATAGTGCCCGCTATGCCTGGAATCCCGAGCGCTTGCGCGGGGCCCTACCAAGACGGACGGCAGGCGAAGGCCTCCACGGACGCCGCCGACCGAAAGCGGTTGGCTGGCAAGGCGGGCCGTTATTAGCTCGCGGGGTAGGCCGGGCGGCGATTCATTACGCCGAAATTTCATGAGGTTAGCGCGACGAAAAGACGTGACGGCGGTGTAGGGTTCGTATTAGAAACGCGCCGCCGATAGGAGTGTAGCTCAATTGGTAGAGCACCGGTCTCCAAAACCGGGGGCTGGGGGTTCGAGTCCCTCCACTCCTGCCAGCCACAAAAATTCTGCAGCGAAATCAAACCTTTTTTGAGTGGGGCACTCCCGCACTTAGTGCGGGCGATAATTATTCCCTTTCTCCTGCCCTGCCCGGCCGTTCGCACGCCCACGGGAGGCGCGGCGCCTTGCCGCGGTTTGAGTAAAAAGCTACCATCCGCTCGCAACGGTTGTTTCAGGAGGGCCGCAACGGTCCGCTGACCGGCACAGGTGAGACGCGATCCCCGCCTCCCTTTAGCCACCCACGCAACCGTGCAGCCCTCCGGCGTCCCTGGACATGCTCTCGCATAGCGCGAGTTCCGACCAAGCGGAGTCGACGATGGCAATCGAGAACACTTCGATCCCCGGCAGCGGTTACGGCAACACTTACATCGACGCCCTGGTTCATGGCGGCGCCGGCTGGAGCATAAACAGCGGACCGATCACCTGGTACTTGGCCGACGCCGACGATGTGCGCCAGAACGGCGATCCTGGCGCAGACCATTACGGCACCTGGTCGACGACGGAACGCGCGGCCTTCCAGGCTGCGCTCGCCTGTTACTCAGAAGTCTGCGGTCTGACGTTTCAAGAAGCGACAGACGTGACGACGGCCAATCTCGTCGAGTGGCAGGTGCCGACCGGATACATCCAAGGACTGACCGGCAACGCTGCAGACGGCCTACACGAATACGCCGACGGCACGCACGGCCATAACAACAATCCGAACCAGGTTTGGGGCTATTACGAAGCCGAGAAAGACTACTTCAACTACCAGTACGCAGGCGGCGCGGGCTTCTACACGCTGATCCACGAGTTGGGCCACGCCATGGGCCTTTCTCATCCCTTTGATCACAGCCCTGGCCAAACATGGTTCCCTGGCGTCGACAACGCCGATGATCTCGGCACCTACGGCGACAACCAGTTTCCGTTCAGCGTCATGTCCTACAACGAGGCATGGTCGGGCGAACCTTATCCCACGGGAGATTTCACCCGCGGCCGCGGCGCCTCGCTCGGCGCCTTCGACATCGCCGCCCTGCAACGCCTCTACGGCGTCAACACCAACACACACCTCGAAGGCAACACCTACACACTGCCGACATCGAACGCGACCGGCTTCTGGAAATGCATCTGGGATGCCGGTGGCGTCGACACGATCGATAACAGCGCATCGACGCTGGACTCCACGATCGACCTTCGCCCCGCGACGCTCATCGAGGGTCCGAACGCCGGCGGCTATGTGAGCTGGAACCACGGCGTGCAAGGCGGACTGACGATCGCCAACGGCGTCAACATCGAGAAGGCGATCGGCGGCTCCGGCGACGACACCATCAACGGCAATATCTTTGCCAACACGCTGACCGGCAACGCCGGCGACGACACGTTCAACGGCTACGGCGATCTCGACACGCTCGTCGGCGGCACCGGCAACGACACTTATTATTTGCAGGATCGCACGTCAGGCCTTTACGACACCGTCATCGAAGATGCGAACGGCGGCAACGATTTCGTTTACATCACCGCAATCGCCCACCTCCAATTCGGTCCGTACTACGCACTGACCGCCAATGTGGAAGGCGGCCAGATTCTCGGCACGATCGATTTCAATCTCGACGGCAACGACACCGACAATCGGCTGTTCGGCAACAGCGGCGCGAATATCCTGAGAGGGTTCGATGGCGACGACAAGCTTGTCGGTGCCGGCGGCGACGACACGCTTTATGGCGGCAACGGTGACGATACGTATTTTCTTGAAGACTTGATTGGAGGAGATGGAGTCGTCCTGACCCATTACGATACGGTCGTTGAGGATGACAACGGCGGCATCGACACCGTCGAGGTGCTATCGCTCGATAACCTGGAGACCTTCAGCGACGGCTACACCCTCGGCGCGAACATCGAGAACGGCGAGATCACCGGATCATTGGCGTTCGATCTCGAGGGCAACGACCTCGCCAACAAGCTCACCGGCAACGGCGCCGTCAATCTCCTGAGCGGAATGGATGGCGACGATACGCTCATCGGCGGCGCGGGAGGCGACACGCTCGACGGCGGCGCGGGAACCGACCTCGCGAGCTACGAGCGTGATCAGGCCGGCGTTGTCGTCAGCCTTGCGAATCCGGGCATCAACACCGGATCGGCCGTCGGCGATCAGTATATTTCCATCGAAGGACTGATCGGCTCCGACTTCAACGACACCCTCACCGGCGATGGCGGCAACAACACCATTTACGGCCGCAGCGGCAACGACGTGATCGATGGCGGTGCAGGCGCCGACTTCATGTCGGGTGGCCTCGGCGACGATACGTTTATCGTCGACAATGTCGGCGATGTCGCTGGTGAAGGGCAGCACGGAGGAACGGACCGCGTAAAGTCCTCGATCTCGTATGCGCTCGGCGGCAATCTCGAGAACCTCACGCTTCTCGGCTCCGCCAACCTCAACGGCTCAGGCAACCTTTACGCCAACGAGATCCAAGGCAACAGCGGCAACAACGTTCTCAAAGGGTTCGAAGGAGCCGATCAGCTTTTCGGGAATCTAGGTAACGACACGCTCAACGGCGGCACCGGCGACGACACACTCGACGGAGGCGCGGGTGTTGATACGGCCGTTTTCTCCGGCAACCGCGCCTCCTACACCGTCACCGATCTTGGCAACGGCAGCGTGCGGGTCGTCGGCGCAGATGGCACCGACACGCTGACCGGCATCGAAAGACTGCAGTTTGCCGATCGCACGATTTCCTGGCCGCTGAACTCGTTTCCCGAGAGCGACTTCAGCGGCGACAACATCTCCGACATTCTGTGGCGCAGCAACACGGGCCAGATCGTGGTCTGGCAGTTGAACAGCGCCGGCAAACAAGCCGCGGGAACGACCATAGGCACGCTCGCCAGTTCCTGGCATGTCGAGGACACCGGCGACTTCAATGGCGACGGCAAGGCCGACATCCTCTGGAGGAACGACAGCGGCCAGATCGCACTGTGGAAGATGGATGGGAGTCACGTCATCGGTACGACCGACTTGGGCAAGCTCGCCTCGGTCTGGGATCTTCAAGGCACGGCCGATGTCGGCGGGGATGGCAGCAGCGATCTCGTCTGGCGCAACAGCACCAATGGAAATCTGGCCATCTGGAACTTGACGGGATCAGGCCAAGTGACGGC
>JAFKKS010000070.1 GCA_017304555.1 Hyphomicrobiales bacterium | reverse complement strand
GACCGGGAAACGGCACCAGTCCGAAGAACAGCGCGTAGACGATCACGGCGGCGCGCATCCAAACCAGCATCAAAAGGCAGAGCAGCACGCCGGTGAACATGATCTGTGCGCCCGCCGCAGGGCGCACGAAGATCATGCCGAACAGGCTGATCGGTTTGCCCTCGGCGATCTGGCGGCTCTTGGCATAAGGACCGACCGCGAGGATCGGGCCGACCACCATGAAGCCCGCAAGCGCCGGGAACAGGATGTAGTCGAGTTCGAATTCGAACAGGCCGTAGACGATCGCTGCCGACAGCAGGAAGATAAGAAGGCCGTAGACGATGCTGGGCAACGGCTTGTTGCAGAAGTCGCGCCATCCGAGCGCCAGCCAATGAAAAGCATCGGCAGGGGTCAGACCGCGTTTCCAGCGACGATCCACCGGCAGTTAGGGTGTGCACGACGATTTCGCCGCGCTGAAGGAGCCGGGGGCGCCGTTCGCGCCGGTGCGCACATGCGCGACGCAATCCGGCTGCGAGGTGACGGCGACATAGACCAGATGCCAATTGGCGCCGATCACCAGCGCGAGGCCCGCGCCGATCAAGAGCCAGATCCAGCGGCGGCCGTGCCGCATGGTCGTCGCCTCCGCGCTCATTTGCCGGCGCTCCGCAGATCGACGAGGTAGAGCGCGAGGATCTTGCGGTCGAGTTCCGACAACCGGTTCTCCCAGGTCGGCATGTGGCCCTGCCGCCCGCCCCACACCGTAGTGAAGATGGACTTGGCGTCGCCGCCGTAAATCCAGAACGCGTCGGTCAGGTTCGGCGCGCCCACCTCGACGTTGCCCTTGGCGTCCTCGCCGTGACAGGAGGCGCAGTTGGCAGCGAACAGATCCTTGCCCGCTGCGGCCTTGGCGGGGTCGATGTCCTTGGCGCCGGGGTGCGACAGGCTGCGCACGAACGCGATCACCTTGTCGATGTCGGCGCGCGGCAGCATGCCGTCCTTGCCGAACGCCGGCATCTGCGCGGTGCGGGTTTCCGGATGCGCCGAATTGATGCCGACGCGGATCGTCTCGAAAATCGCCTCCGGCGTGCCACCCCACAGCCACGACGCGGTCGTGAGGTTGGGGAAGCCCTTGCCGCCCTGCGCGGCGCGGCCGTGACAAGCGGCGCAATTATCGCCGAACAGTGTGCTTCCGGTTTCGCGCACCGCTTCCATCAGCGCCGCATCCTTCTGGATATCGGCGAAACTTTCCTTCGTGATGCGATCGGACCACACGGCGCGATCGAGCGCTGCCTGCTTGACCGATTGCGTCACGTCGTGGCGCACGTCGTCACCGAGCAAGCCTTTGGTGTAGGTGCGGCCGATCGGCCAGGTCGGCATCAGAATCCAGTACCCCACAGCGAAGATCACCGTGCAGGCCAGAAAAAACCAGATGACCTTCGGCACCGGCGTGTTGAGTTCGGTGATGCCGTTCCACTCGTGGCCGGTGGTCATGTACCCGGTATGCGGGTCTCGTTCAAAGTGCCCCATGATTGTCCATCAACCCCGGTATGGCTTGTCGTCGTCGTCGAGGATCGCGTTCGCGGCGTGCTCGAACGGCTTCTGGTTGGCGGGCCAGTAGGCGTAGGCGAGCACGATCAGCGACAGCCCGATCAGGTAGAACAAGCCGAACGATTTGGAGAACCAGACGAGTAGGTCGTGGGTGATGGTCATGGCTGTTTCTCCGCGGAAGCGACGGGTTTGTGCGCGGCATCGGTCAACCGTCCAAGGATTTGCAGGTAGGCCACCAGGGCATCCATTTCGGTGAGATCGTTGGGCTTGCCATCGAAGGCGCGCACCATGGTCGCTTTGCCGTAGCGTTCGACGACACCTTCGGCGGCGGGCGAGTCCGGGGAGGCCTGGCCGTAAGCGTCGGCGGGGGCGTTGGCGATCATGGCGTCGGTGTAGGGCACGCCGACAGCGCGCTGCGCCTTGAGATGCTTGCCGAGGTCGTCGGTGCGCAATTCGGTGCGCGCCAGAAACGCGTAGGCCGGCATTACCGATTCCGGCACCACGTCGCGCGGGTTGATCATGTGTGCGACGTGCCAGTCGTCGGAATATTTCTCTCCGAGACGCGCGAGGTCTGGTCCGGTGCGCTTGGAGCCCCACAGCATCGGATGGTCGTATTTGGATTCGACCGCGAGCGAATAAGGCCCGTAGCGCTCGACTTCATCGCGCAGCGTGCGGATCATCTGCGAGTGGCAGGCGTAGCAGCCTTCGCGGATGTAGATGTTGCGGCCGGCGAGTTCGAGCGGGGTGTAGACGCGCATGTCGGGCGCGGCCTCGACGGTCTGATGGATCGTGAACAGCGGCGCAATCTCGACGATGCCGCCGATTGAGGCGACGCCGATAATGCCGAGCACCATGCCGATGGTCTTGCGCTCAAGACGGTAATGGAATCCGAACATGGCCCTTATCTTCCTGGCTGGACCGCGGGAATTTCGATGCCGACGGCCGAGTAGTCGGGTTCGGCTTGCGACTGGGCCTGCGAGGCGGTGCGGATCGTCATCCAGATGTTGTAGAAGCCGATGATCGCGCCGAGCAGGAAGAAGACGCCGCCGATGGCGCGGGCGATGTAGTAGGGATGCATCGCGATCAGCGAGTCGACGAAGGAATAGGCGAGCGTCCCGCTCTCGTTATAGGTCCGCCACATCAGCCCTTGGATGATGCCGGAGTTCCACATCGCGAAGACGTAGATGATGGTGCCGGCCAGCGAGAGCCAGAAGTGTGCTTCCACCAGCTTCGCCGAGTACATGCCGTCACGCTTCCACAGCCACGGCACCGAGGCGTAGATCGCGCCGAAGGTGATCATCGCCACCCAGCCGAGTGCGCCGGCGTGGACGTGGCCGACGGTCCAGTCGGTGTAGTGCGACAGCGCGTTGACCGGCCGGATCGCCATGAACGAGCCTTCGAAGGTGGACAGGCCGTAGAACACCGCCGCCACCATCATGAAGCGCAGCACCGCGTCGTCGCGCACCTTGTGCCAGGCGCCGTTGAGCGTCATCAGCGCGTTGCCGGCCGAGACCCACGAGGGCACCAGCAGCATCACCGAGAAGGTCATGCCGAGCGACTGCACCCACTGCGGCAGCGCCGTATAGTGCAGATGATGCGAGCCCGCCCACATGTAGAAGAAGGTGATGCCCCAGAAGCTGATGATCGACATCCGGTAGGAATAGATCGGCCGTCCGGCGCGCTTCGGCATGTAGTAGTACATCATGCCGAGGAAGCCCGAGGTGAGGAAGAACGCCACCGCATTGTGGCCGTACCACCACTCGGTCATGGCGTCCTGGACGCCCGCGAACAGCGAATAGCTCTTGGCGCTGCCCCACGAGATCGGTACCGCGAGGTTGTTGACGATGTGCAGCATCGCCACGACCAGGATGAACGCCATGTAGTACCAGTTGGAGACGTAGATATGCGGCTCCTTGCGGCGGTTCAGTGTGCGCAGGTACAGCACGAAATACGTCACCCACACGATCACCAGCCAGATGTCGGCGTACCACTCCGGCTCCGCGTATTCCTTCGACTGGGTGACACCCATCAGGTAGCCGGTCGCGGCGATGACGCAGAACAGGTTGTAGCCGAACAGCACGAACCACGGACTCAACTGATCCGGCAGCCGCGCCCGCGACGTTCGCTGCATCACGTAGAAAGATGTGGCGATCAGCGCGTTGCCGCCGAAGCCGAAGATGACGCCGGAGGTGTGCACCGGACGCAGCCGGCCGAAGCTCGCCCATGCCGCGTCGAAGGTCCATTCCGGGAAGGCCAAAAGCCACGCCACCCAGTCGCCGACCGCCATGGCAATCACCGCCCAGACCATGGCGGCGACGATGCCGAACTTAGTCGGGGTGTCGTAATAGCTGTCGAGCCGGCTCTCCGGCGGTTCCGGCGCGTAATAGCCCGTGATCACCGCGAAGGTACCGACGATCGCCACCACCATTACCAGCGTGCCATGCGTTCCGAGCGGGTCGTTGCTGCCGCCGACGGCCATCGCCAATCCGGTCACGGCAAGCGCGAGCAAGATGAGCAGCGCGCCTTGACGTTCGCTTTTTGTAAGTTCGCCGATCATGAAGCCTGCCCCTAGGTTTCCGCGTCCGGTCTGCCGCACGAGCGTATTCGCGCATGTGCAAACGTCAATTGCCGCAGATTTTGTCGAATCACAGAGAAGTCGCGCTACCGTTTGATGAATTTCTTTCCGGCAAGAGCAATTTAGCGGGACTGAATTGCTCTTCTTTGTCCGAGCGCAAATTGGCTGGGGCGACGCGGCGGATTCCGGGGAGCCTGCCACGCAACGGCGGCCCGTCAGGCGGGTGCATCGCGACGAAATGCCGCCGTGTCCCGGCGCATTGGCCGACAATCGCCGTTCGTCTTCTGACCCCGGTGCCGTCATGCCCGGCCTCATGCCGGGCATCCACGTCTTCACTTAGACAATGCAAGAAGACTTGGGTGGCCAGGACAAAGGGCGTTCACGCCCGGCTTCGACGAGCTATGCCCGGCCATGGTGAAGAGGAATCACCAAGCTCTCAGTTGAAGAACACGACTCCCAGCATGCCGACGACGATCAAGACAAGACCGCCGATCAGCATCGGTAGGAGTGTGCTTGTTTCCGCCTCGGCGTTCTTCACGGGGGCGTTCTGTTCATTGAGCTTATTGTCGATAGTGGCCATGATCGTCTCTCTTCAAGAATTTCACGTAGCGATGATCTTGAGCCGATGCCAGGTCCGCCGACATGGCGGCCGTCAGCCTGATCGCGCGGCGGCCTCAGGCGGCGTCGTTCCCGTTCCGCGCTGCCGCCTGGCTTTCGCTGCGCCTCGACGATGACAAGCTGAGGCGATGTAGCAGCGCGTTGAACTTTCTCCAGCCCTGTGGATCGTTCTTTCGCAGCGCTGCGCAGGCTTGCCCCGCGAGGCGGCATGCGGTGTCAACGTTCCCTGTTGCCGCCAGCGCTTCGAGGCTCGACACGAGCACGTCCAACAGCGCGGCCGGGGCAGGGGCGCGTGCCGGATTGGCTTTTGGCGTAACCGCATTGCCTACCATCCGTCGCCGTCCGTAATGCCGAGATGCTGCTTTGCTTCCGCAGTCATCATCTGTGGTGTCCAGGGCGGCTCGTAAGTGAGCTTGACGTCGACGAATTCGACCGAGGGCACCGACCACGCGGCGTCTCGCGCGCCGTCCTTGAGATAGCTTGTCGCCGGACAGCCACGCGTCGTGGTCGTCATGGTAATGATGGCGACATTGTCACCCGCCACCTCGATGTCGTAGACGAGCCCGAGATCGACGATGTTGTAGCCAAGCTCCGGGTCGATTACGCCGCGCAAGGCGCCCCGAACCTTTTCGGCCAGCCCTTCGGCAGCTTCTACGGTCATGCAGCCGCCTCCTTCGCCGCGCCGACTCGCACCAGCACCTTGTAGGTGGAGCCATCTTCCTCAAAGGCTCCACGCCAGCTGTGCCCGCGCTTGGCCAGTTCCGGAAACAGGAAGATCGGCTCGCGGCAAAGCAGTGCCGAGAGAACGTCACCCTGCGCCATCGACTCCAACGTCGCCAAAATCCGGACCATCGGCTCGGGTGGATCCAGCTCACGATTGTCGAGATGTTGCACCGGCTCGGGCCAAACCGACTTGTCGACCGTTGCGGCGCCGGGGGATGCGGCATTCGCCGGAGGTTTTCCCGACGGAGAAAACAAGACTTCCCAGTCTCCTCCGTCCAGTTCCTTCGCCTCATGCGTGAAGCCTTTTGAGCCGAGAACGTGCAGCAGCGGCGTCGGCTTGAACGTTGCGAGCAGGCGCAGGCCTTCGCCCGGCTTGAGCGTGTTGACAGCCTCCATGATCTTGTCGAAGGGCTCACCGCCCGCGCGCAGGATGGCGCGCACATCCACGTCAACGAATGTCACCGTCATGACCGTCTCCTTTCAGACCGGCTTGACCAAGGAAAACAGTAAGCGCGGCGCATGCACGCCGGCAGGCAGGCGCGCAGTGGCGCTGACATCGGCAAGGCGGCGGATGCGCACGATCTGCGCAACGATGCCAACGGTTGCGATGAGAATCACGCCGGCGCTGGCGCGAAAGGCGAGCGGTTCGCCGAGAAGGAGCGCGGCTGTGGCGACCCAGACCATTACGAAATACAGCACGAACCATTTGAGGGCGCGGCCCTCGACCACGAGATCCTGTACGCGCGGCGTCGGTGCTTTGCCGAGCACGGGTCCGTAGCATTCGAGCCAAGTGAGGAATGCGACGATCTTGTAAAGCTTGGCGAGGCCGAGCCCCGAAAGCCAGCCGAAGCAGGTGAGGAAAACCACGGCCGCGATGTGCTGGCGCAACGCACCGAAACTGAGCAGGACGGCGATCAGAATGACGACTGCGGCAAGATGGCCGAGCGCGACCGCCGCCATGCGGCTATTGAGCTCGATCGTTCGACGCTTTCGCGCGCGGTAAATGTGCTGCATGTCGCGTGCGTAGAGCAGGAAGGCGCCTAGCCCGAGAATCGCCGCAACGCTCAGGACCGTTTGCAGGTTGGCCTCGGTGCAGACCGCAGCGACCCCGCCGATGATCGCCATGGCAATTGCCGCGGTGCCGACATAGAAGGCGCCCCGCGTCGTTACTCCGCTCAATTCAGGCGCCAACATGAACATGGCGAGGAGGCGATAGCTCACGCCAAGCGCGGTGAAGGTCAGCCACCCGCCAAGCCCGGCGATGACGTGGATCGGAACGCCCGCGCTCGTCAGTGTGACGAAATGAGAGTGCGAGGTTGCGCCGCCAAGAACGAGCGCAAACACGATGCCAAGAAAGACGGTTGCGCCGACACTGAACAGACCGACGACGACGAAACGCGCCGGAAGCGGAAGAGGCCGCGCGCTCCACAGCGTGCGGCCAAGATTCCACAAGACAAGAGCAAAGCCGCTGCCCAGAAGCACGGCCGCCGCGGGAAAGAAGGCGAAATGCGCCGGAGCATGACCTGCGAGCTGGAGGAACCCTAGCACCAGCGCGACAAGTCCCGTCAAGAGAAGGCCGAGCGTCGGCAGCGGCAACGCGTCGCTATAGAGCGGGCGCGCGATCAGCACCGGCACGAATTGAAAAAGCGCGCCGCACATCAGGATGCTGAGCCAGCCGATCGTGACGATGTGGACGAGGATCAGCGTTTCGGGGGCCTCGATCGCGGCCGCTGGATATCCGTAGCCCGCCGCCATCAAGCCCTCAGCCGTCATCAGTGCGACGAGCGCCGCGGCAAAGTAAGACATCGTCCAGCGGGATAGGGTGGCGCCAATCACGGCGAAATTCCTTGATAGGCGGCGCTGGCGAAAGTTCTCACCAGCGCCAAATTCTTCAGCGCTGCCTCACGCAGCTTTCAGCAGTTTTCCGATCTCGACACGCCAAACGGCAGGGCCTTTCTCGAGATAAGTCCACGAGAACTGCCGCGGGTGCTCGGCTTCAAGCTGGTAGTAGAGCGGCTTCGGGTCGTGATCGTTGACGAGGACGAACGACGCGCCGGGAGAGAGTTCATCCACGAGTTGGAAAATTTTTTCGTGCCGCTTGGCGGGAATAAGACTGCGAACGTCGATCTCGTTTGCTTGCGTGCTGGGTTGGGACATTGCTGCTCCTTCGGTGCGGTCCACGCTCAAGGACGGGACGGAACCATTTTCGACACTTTGTTTGTTGCGACGGCGCGCAGAACGTGCCGCCGCATTTTCAATTTTCAAACCTAAAACATGTATTGTCAATACATGTTTTAGGCCGAACGAAAACGCGCTGCGTCAGTCATCCAAATTTGAGAGGGAACGCAGCGCGTCGCGGATGCGCGTTCAGCGAGAGGCAGGTGCGCCGGCCTGTGCGGTCGTGTTGCTCGAAGCTTGATCGAACAGGGCGGTCATACGCTTGGTCGCCATCGGCGG
>JAFKKS010000069.1 GCA_017304555.1 Hyphomicrobiales bacterium | reverse complement strand
GCCTTCGACGAGAGCGCGATCGCCTGCGCGCATCATGCGGCCTAACCAATGACCCCTGACGACGTATTCATCACGCCGTTCGTGGAGTTCGACTTCATGCGCCGTGCGCTGGTCGGCACCGTGGTGCTTGCCTTCGGCGCCGCGCCTGTCGGCGTGTTCCTGATGCTGCGGCGAATGAGTCTCGTCGGCGACGCCATGGCGCATGCGATCCTGCCAGGAGCCGCGCTCGGCTTTCTCACCGCCGGCCTCAACGTCTTTGCGATGACGGCGGGCGGCATCGTCGCCGGCGTTATTGTCGCGGTGCTGACCGGCATCGTCGCGCGCGCGACCGACCTGAAGGAGGACGCCTCGCTTGCGGCGTTCTATCTCGTCTCGCTCGCGCTCGGCGTCACCATCGTTTCGGTGAAGGGTACGAATATCGATCTGCTGCACGTGCTCTTCGGCACCGTGCTCGCGCTCGACAATGCGACCTTGATCCTCATCGGCGCCATCACGTCGGTGACGCTCGTCGTGTTCGCATTGATCTACCGGCCGTTGGTGCTGGAATGCGTCGATCCGGGATTCCTGCGCTCCGTCAGTCGTTCCGGCGGACCCGCGCACATCGCCTTTCTCCTGCTCGTTGTGCTCAATCTCGTCGCCGGTTTCCACGCGCTCGGAACTCTGCTTGCCGTCGGGCTGATGATGTTGCCGGCGATCGTCGCGCGCTTCTGGACGCGGGACGTGACGATGATGATCGTCATCGCCGTCGCGAGCGCTGTTGTCGCCGGCATCATCGGATTGCTCGTCTCGTTCCATGCATCGGTGCCGTCCGGCCCGGCGATCATCCTCGTCGCGGGCGCGCTGTGTGTTGCCTCGGGCCTGTTTGGCACCGTCGGCGGCGTTGTCTGGAAAGCGTTTCCGGGGCGCCATCTCGAGGCTTGAAGGAGCTCGTTCATGCTGCATCGCCGCCACGCGCTTTTCGCCCTGGGTGCAATGGTCCTCGCCGCCACGCCTGTTGTTGCGCAGGCCGCACCGGCGAAGCTCAATGTCGTTGCCTCGTTCTCGATACTTGGCGATCTCGTCGCCAACGTCGGCGGCGACCGCGTTGCCTTGAAGGTTCTTGTCGGCCCGAACAGCGATGCGCACGTTTTCGCGCCGTCACCCGCGGATGCGAAGACGCTCGCCGCGGCAAAGCTCGTCTTCGTCAACGGCCTCGGTTTCGAAGGCTGGATGACGCGTCTGGTGAAAGCTTCCGGCAGCAAGGCGCCTGTCGTCGTTGCGACCACCGGCGTCGCGCCGCGTAAAATGGATGCCGAGGAACATCACGGCCACGATCACGCGGAAGAAACCGATCCGCATGCGTGGCAGTCGGTCGCCAACGCCAAGATCTATATCGCCAACATCCGGGACGGCCTCATTGCCGCGGATCCGGCCGGCAAAGACACCTACGAAAAGAACGCTGCCGCCTATCTGACCAAGCTGGATGCGATGGAGCACGACGTGCGCGACGCCGTCGCCCGGATCGCGCCGGAGCGGCGTCGGATCATCACGACCCACGACGCTTTCGGCTATTTTGGCGCCGCTTACGGCGTCGAATTTATCGCGCCGCAGGGCGTCTCGACCGAGTCGGAAGCTTCGGCCAAGGATGTTGCCCGCATCGTGCGGCAGATCAGAAAGCAGAAGGTGCCGGCGGTATTCCTCGAAAACGTCACCGACCCGCGCCTCGTCAAGCGGATCGCCGATGAGACCGGCGCCAAGATCGGCGGTACGCTCTATTCCGACGCCCTTACTGCGGCCGGCGGCGATGCACCGACCTACCTCGACATGATGCGCCACAACATTCGTACGCTCTCAGCCGCCTTGATGAGTTGACGCAGCCGTCATTCCGGGCGCGCCGTAAGGCGCGAGCCCGGAATCCATAATCCCGGCGCTGCGACGTATGGATTCCGGGCTCGCCGCTGCCGCGGCGCCCCGGAACGACAAAGGTGCTAACCTTGCGGCCATACCTCCAGCGCGCCGCGATAGATCATCTCGCCGGCGACGTAGAGAATGATTGCGAGGCCGAGATAGGCGATCCAGCGATGCTTGTGCAGGAGCTTCGCGATGAACGACGCCGCAACGCCCATCATCGCGATCGAAAGACCAAGCCCGATGACGAGAACGAATGGATGCTCGCGCGCCGCGCCGGCCACTGCGAGCACGTTGTCGAGAGACATCGACACATCGGCGATGATGATCTGCCAGGTGGCCTGCATGAGCGTCTTGCGCGGCGCGCCGCTCTCGTCGGCGCCATCCGCCGCCTCGCCGTCTTGATGGTCCGCGCGCAGTTCGCGCCACATCTTCCAGCACACCCAGAGCAACAGGAGGCCGCCTGCAAGCAGCAGGCCGACGATCTGTAAAAGTTGCGTGGTGAGCGCGGCAAAGACGATGCGCAGCACCGTTGCTGCGATGATGCCGATGAGGATGGCTTTGCCGCGCTGCTCCTTCGGCAGACCGGCGGCGGCAAGACCGATGACGACGGCATTGTCGCCGGCGAGCACCAGATCGATGATGATGACTTGAACGAGCGCTGTGAGAATTTCAGGCGTGACGAGGTCGAACATTGGAACGGGCTACCCTTGTTTGAAGGGAGCGGCCGCTTGCGACAAATGAACGATCCGGCAAACGCGCAGGCTGCACGTCTATGCCGTCACTCGAAAGGGCCACTCCAACTGAAATTCCAGTCCGACATCGCAGCCGCATGGCTGCCAGAGGGGCCCGGCCTGGTTGTGCGTGATCGGTGATCGCGCACGACGGCAAATCGCTTGTCCTATCCTCCTTTACTGCGTGGCAGCCCGTCGCTCGAATAGATGCTCGAACAACAGCGCCGCATTCTCAGGTTCGCCGAAGAACGACGCGGCGCATCCGGTCAGAACCAGACCCCCGGCGACGTCCCATAGATTCAGATTCGGTGTTGTCTGCTCGGAACGGAATCCGAAGGCGAGCAGCGCCGCAATGGCCGCACCGGCAAACAGCAGCACGCTGAGCGCCGGGAACGCTAGGTCGGGATCCAATGCGAGCACGATCAGAACGGCAGGCGCGCCGACGCCGATACTCGTCAGCCAAAGCAGGCCGGATGACGGCGCGGGCATCTTATTAAGCAGATATTGGATCACGGATGACCGCCTCCTCGCATGACTGCGACCGGTCTCATCAGACGAAACACCCGTGAGTGCGTCAGCACAACGCGACCATGCGCCGCGCGGCGGTGAGTCCTCTCCCGCTGAAAGGGGCAGGGTCGGGTGCGGGCATCTCTGTTTTCTTGCCCAGGATCCCTTCACCTGGGTTGCGTTAATCTTTCATTTACCATGACAACAAGTTAACGGAACCTATTGTATTTTAGACATGTTCTTCTCGCGTCTGAGCCGGAGGAGGCGAGGATGCGACCGATCGTCTACCGCATTACCCCTGAAAATGCCGGCTGGCGCCTGCGCGCGGCTAATCGTCTGCGCCATCGCTACGGAACGCGGGCGGAGGCATTCCGCGCGGCTGCCCAGGCGGCGCGGCGTGCCCGGCGCTTCGGCCGCTTTGCTTGGATCAGCGTGGAAGGCGAGCAGAGCGTTCTCCCTCTCCCCGCAAGCGGGGAGAGGTGAAAGCGCTGCCGCACGTCTCGTACTCGCGGAGGCTGGCCGTCCCGGCGGCTGGCCTATATATCCGGTGCTCTCTATGGAGTAACCGCATGCCCGCCGAGACTGCTTCCGCTTCCGTCACATCCGAAAAAATCCCCGTCACCGTCATCACCGGCTATCTCGGCGCGGGCAAGACGACGCTACTCAACCGCATCCTCTCGGAGCCGCACGGCAAGAAGTTCGCCGTGATCGTCAACGAGTTCGGCGAGATCGGCATCGACAACGACATCATCGTGAACGCCGACGAAGAGGTGTTCGAGATGAACAACGGATGCGTCTGCTGCACGGTGCGCGGCGACCTCATCCGCATCCTCGAAGGTCTGATGCGGCGCAAGGGCAAGTTCGACGGCATCATCGTCGAGACGACCGGCCTCGCGGACCCGGCGCCCGTCGCGCAGACCTTCTTCATGGACGACAATGTCGGGGCGAAGACGAAGCTCGACGCCGTCGTCACCGTCGCCGACGCGAAATGGCTGAAGGACCGGCTGAAAGACGCGCCTGAGGCGAAGAACCAGGTCGCGTTTGCCGACGTGATCCTTGTCAACAAGAGCGATCTCGTTTCGCCGGAGGAAATGCGCGACGTCGAGATGCGCATCCGCGCCATCAACCCCTATGCCAAGCTGCATAAGACCGAGCGCTGCGCCATTCCACTGCCGGAGGTGGTCGGCCGCAATGCTTTCGACCTTGATCGCATCCTCGAGATCGAGCCCGCGTTCCTCGAAGCCGATGAGCATGATCATGGGCACGATCATCACCACCACGATCATGATCATCATCACCACGAGCACAATGGCCACAGCCACGCCAGCGGCGGGCTGAAGCACTATCACGACGAGGAGATGCAGTCGGTCGCGCTCAAAACCGACAAGCCGCTCGATCCCGACCGCTTCTTTCCGTGGATTCAGGACCTCACCCAGCGCGAAGGCCCGAACATCCTGCGTTGCAAGGGCATCCTCTCGTTCAAGGACGATCCGCAGCGTTTCGTCTTCCAGGGGGTGCACATGATCCTGGACGGCAGCCCGCAGCGCGACTGGCGCGCCGACGAGAAGCGCGAAAGCCGCATCGTCTTCATCGGCCGGCATTTGCCGGAAGAAATCATCCGCAACGGCTTCGAGTCGTGCATCGCGTGAGCGGATGCACCCCTGACAACAATCACACTCCGTCATGGCCGGGACAAGGCCGGGCATGACGACGGAGCGACCGCACATCGCCATCGTCGGCGGCGGGCCGGCCGGATTGATGGCCGCCGAGGCGGCGGTCGCAGGCGGCGCGCAGGTCGCGGTCTATGACGCGATGCCGACCCTCGGCCGTAAGTTTCTGATGGCCGGGCGCGGCGGGCTCAATCTCACCCACAGCGAAGACCTTACGCGATTCATGGCGCGCTATGGCTCAGCGGAGCCGCATTTACGCAGGGCGATTGAGGCATTCCCACCGCAAGCGTTGCGTGAGTGGACGCATACGCTCGGGCAGGAGACGTTTGTCGGCTCGAGCGGTCGCGTGTTTCCGAAGGCGCTGAAAGCGTCACCGTTGCTGCGCGCGTGGCTGCGTCGGCTTGGCGAGCGTGGGGTCACGTTTCATTTGCGTCACCGTTGGCAGGGCTTCACCCGGCAGAGCCTCGCGTTTTCGACGCCTGATGGCGAAGCGACTGTGGCCGCCGATGCCGTCGTGCTGGCGCTCGGTGGCGCGAGTTGGCCACGGCTCGGCTCCGACGGGGCATGGACGGATATTCTCGTGCGAGAGGGCATGGCGGTTGCGCCTCTGCTGCCGACGAATTGCGGCTTTCGCATCGACTGGTCGGAGATTTTTCGCGACCGTTTCGAAGGCGAGCCGCTCAAGCGCATTGCTCTCACATTCGACGATCGCACCGTGCGCGGCGAAGCGATGATCACGCGCGACGGCATCGAGGGCGGAGCGATTTACGCATTGTCCGCGCCGCTGCGCGACGCCGTCCTGCGCGACGGCTCAGCAACCATGCACGTCGATCTGCGCCCCGACATCGACGAACATCGGTTGGCGCAACGCCTGGGGAGCCCACGCGGAAAGGCGTCGTTTTCGAATTTTCTACGTAAATCCGCGAAGCTGTCGCCGGTCGCCATTGGTCTCCTGAACGAGACGAAAGACAAGCACGCATCACTGGCGGCGATCGACCCCGAATATCTCGCGGTGCGCATCAAATCCGTGCCGCTGAAGCTGACAGATGTAGCGCCGATTGCGCGTGCGATCTCGTCGGCCGGCGGCGTGCGCTTCGACGCGATCGACGAGAATTTTATGCTGCGTGCAAAACCCGGTGTGTTCATCGCCGGCGAGATGCTGGATTGGGAAGCGTCGACCGGCGGCTATCTCCTCCAGGCGTGTTTCGCAACCGGCCGCGCCGCGGGGCAGGGGGCGTTGGAGTGGTGGACGCATAAACCCCAGCCGTCGTCCTTCGAGGCTCGACGCACCGCGCCTCGCACCTCAGAATGACGGATCGGCACTCATCGCCAAAACGGCTTGGCGATTTCAGCTTCCGCGTCGGCGCGCGTGATGCCGATGTCTTGCAGACGCTGATCGTCGAATTCCGCAAGCTGACGGCGCTGTTCGGCCCGCGCGAACCATAGACCGAGTGTGGCAAAGCCGGCGCAAATCGCCTCGAATGCAATGGAAGTCCAGCGAAATATCCTGCCGTCAGGCGTCCTGCGCCGATAGGCGATCGCGGATGCTGCCGACACGAACGCTGCGTACAGCAGGTCGAAATGGCCGGAATTGAAGACAGTGTTGCTCATGGTGTTGCCTCCATTTACCTGACACCAAACGGCAGGAGGCTCGGGAAGTCTCGCGCTATCGCTACGTTGCAGGTCGAACCATTGCGGGGTGAAGCAGCGCGCTGGATCGCTTATATAAAGCCTCATGAGCACAATCCTCGATCTGGCTTCCGTCGCCGCGCTGGTCGGCGATCCCGCCCGCGCCAATATCCTTTGTGCGCTGCTGAGTGGGCGCGCATTGACCGCGAAGGAGCTCGCCTATGCGGCGCATGTGTCGCCGCAAACGACGAGCGGACATCTCGGAAAGCTCAGTGCAGCGAACCTGATCACGCCGTGGCAGCAAGGACGCTTTCGATACTATCGTCTCGCAAACCCGGCGGTTGCGGCGATGCTGGAGAGCATCATGAATGTCGCCGCGATGACGCCCCCGCGCATTCGTCCTCCGCGCATGGACCCCGCGCTGCGTGACGCGCGGCTTTGTTATGATCATTGTGCCGGACATCTCGGCGTCGGCCTCGCCGACGCGTTGACCGCGCGCGGCTATATCGAGCTTGGCGACGACGGCGGCGTCGTCACCTTGCCGGGGACGAAATTCTTTCTCGATTTCGGCATCGACATCGAGGCGCTGCGCAACCATCGTCGTCTTTTCTGCAAGCCGTGCCTGGATTGGAGCGAGCGGCGTCCGCACATCGCCGGCATGGTCGGCGCGGAGATGGCGAAGCGCATGTTCGATCTCGGCTGGATCGCGCGGGTCCGCGACACGCGAACCCTGCGGATCACGCCGGCAGGCGCCAAGGGCCTGCGCGACGTCTTCGGCCTCACGCTCGAGAACGGGCCGGCCGAACTGATCCGCGCGGTCTCCTGAGTTATCTCACGCTGAAGCGAACCGGAACGGAGAACGTGAACTGCGTTCCGCCCGCGCTCTCGGGCGGTCGCGGGAACGGCTCGCAGCGGCGCACGAGTTCCATCGTCTCCTTGTCGAGCAGCGTCGACCCTGAACTGCGAACCAGCGTGCTCGACAACACGCGGCCGCTGCGGTCGATCGAGAACCGCACCAGCGCGGTGCCCTGTTCGCCGCGGGTGGGTCGCGAGCCGGCTTTTCCAACTGACGATCGCTGCATTGCGCGCCGCGGCCGATGTCGGCGCCGTCGTCGCGATGGCGCCGACGGTCGCCGGCGTGGGCGGCCGCTTTTCTTCCGGCTCTTCCTCGGCCTTCTCTTCCTTCGGCCTGGGCTTCGGCATCACGGTGGCGATTGCGACTTCGGAGTCGGGAACCTCGGTGAGATCGGGAACGGGAACCGCCTCTTGCGTTTGCGGCGTGATCTCGGCCTTCTCGTCGACCGGTTGTTCCTGTTGCTCCGTCTTCGTCTCGCGCACTTCCGGCGTCGATTCCGCCTCCACTTGCTCGGGGCCGGGCGCGACGTCCTGCAGCGGCGCTTGTGGCGTCGGCAGGGCCGCGAAATCGATGGTGATCGCCGGCTCGCTGTCGACGGCGTCGCCATCGTCCTCGCGCGTCAACAGTGACGCGGCGACGGCGCCATGCAATGCAAGAACGACGGCGAAGCAGACGCCCCACCGGATCAGATCGTTCCGCCCCATCCCGGAGTATGGAAGGGTGTCGATCAATGCGCCTCTCCGCTCTCCAGGCCGACGAGCGCGACTTTGAGATAGCCGGCGCCGCGCAGGCTGTTCATGAGCTGCATCAGGTTGCCGTAGGACACCGTCTTGTCGGCGCGTAGGAAGATGCGCTTGTTTTTGTCGCCCTGGGTCGCCGCGTCGAGCGCGCTGCCGAGCCCCTCGCGCGACACCGGCGTTTCACCGAGGTTGATCACATTGTCGCGCTGCAGCGTCACGAAGATCGGCTTGTCGGGCCGCACCTGCCGCTTCGCCGTCGAGGTCGGCAGATCGACCGCGACATCCACCGTCGCCAGCGGCGCCGCGATCATGAAGATGATCAGCAGCACCAGGATGACGTCGATGAACGGCGTGACGTTGATCTCGTGGACCTGATCGAGATCGTCGTCGTTGCTTTCTTTGAGGGTGATGGCCACGCGTTACTCCGCGGCGCGATAGACCGGCCGACCCCCGGCGTCGACGCCGATGTGGCCGCGGTCGAGATCACGACTGACATGCCGGAGAAGTTCAGCGGAGCCGTCGCCGAGCGTTGCGCGATAGCCGGCAATCCAGCGCGCGAACATGTTGTAGATGACGACGGCGGGAATGGCGGCGACCAACCCGAGCGCAGTTGCGAGGAGTGCTTCGGCGATGCCCGGCGCGACGACGGCGAGGTTCGTCGTCTGCGCCTTTGAGATGCCGATGAAGCTGTTCATGATTCCCCAGACGGTGCCGAACAGGCCGACGAAGGGGCCGGTCGCGCCGATGGTCGCGAGGATGCTGGTGCCGCGTGTCATGCGCCGCCCTGCCGCTGCCTCGATACGCTGGAAGCGCGAGGCGACGCGCTCCTTCACGCCTTCTGGCGCCATGGCCCCGCCGGAAAGCCCGACTTCGAGCAATGCAGCGCGCGCGAGCTTTGCGACATCGCTCTTCGAGTTGCGCAAAGCTTCGGCCGCATCGGCAAG
>JAFKKS010000538.1 GCA_017304555.1 Hyphomicrobiales bacterium | reverse complement strand
CACCGACGCAATCGGAACCGCCGTGGAGCGCGCGCAGGTGCCGATGATCGGCACCATCGCGTCGGATTCGAGCATCTGGAGCCGGCGCAAGCTGCGCTGGAGTTTCCAGGGCTTTCCCTCGTCTGACTTCGACCATGAGGGTTTTCTCAAAATCGTCAAGGAGAAAGGTGGCAGTGCGAAGAAGCTTGCGATCGTCTACGAGGAGGCGCCGTTCTCCATCGCCGCGAAGGATTGGGCGGTGGCCAAGGCCAAGGAAATCGGGCTGACGGTCGAGGCCTACGGCTACAATCCGGGTGCGCAGGATTTCCGCTCCATCATCGAGCGTATCGTCGCGGCGGGCACTGAGCTCGTTTCGATGGGCGGCTATTATCAGCCGAGCATCGCGCTGACGCGACAGATGATCGAGCGTGGATACAACCCCGTAGCTTACCACTTCATCCAGGCCGCGGATGGCGTGACGAAAGATGCGCTCGGCAAGAATGCGGAAGGCGTCTTCGGGCGTTCGGCGTGGGAAGCTTCGGTCGACACGCCGGCGAACAAGGCGTTCGTCGAGAGCTACAAAGCCAAGTTCAATCGCATTCCCTCGTATCACTCGGCGGCGGCGTTTGCGGCGGGGCAGGTGTTCGAGGCTGCGATGAAGGCGAAAGGGATCGACCGCGCCGCGATCCGCGAATTCCTTGCGACGCAGAGCATCGAGTCCGTGCTCGGTCATTTCAAGGCGAACGCCAAGGGACAGCAGGAAGGCTATCACTACCTCTCGACGCAATGGCATGACGGCGCCTCGCATGTCGTCGGCGGAGAGTCGAAGCAGCCCATCATCTGGCCGAAGCCGAAATGGACCTGACTTTGGCTCGCCGTAAGGTCGGCGCGAGAATGAGAACGCTCGGCGCGTTCGCGACCTATCTGCTCGTCAACAACCTCGGGCTCTCGCCGCTTCTCGGCATTCCACTCGCCTTTATCCTCGGCGCAGTGGTTGGCGCGCTCGTGCAAGCCGTGATTATCTCGCGCACCGCTGGCCGGCCGGAGCTCGACGTGCTGATGGTGACTTACGCGCTGTCGATCGCGGCGCTCGGCTTGTTCTCGCAAGCCTTCGGTGGCGATTTCCGCAGCTATTCGCAGGGGCCGAGCGGAACGCTCGATATCGGCGGCGTGGTGGTCGGCTGGCGCAGCCTTACGGTACTGCTCGTTTGTCTCGCGTTCGGGGCGGCGACGATGTTCGTGATGCAACGAGCGAAGATCGGAATCGCGCTACGTGCGCTGGCACAAAACCGCGACTCCGCTGCGGCGTGCGGGATCGACGTGCGGCGCGCAGAGTTGATGGCGTTCAGCCTCGCGGTGGGGCTCGCGGCGGCGGCGGGCTCGCTCGTGAGCCTGATCGGAACGGTCACTCCGAATGTCGGGCACGAATGGGTGCTCGACGCGTTTGTCGTGGTGGTGCTTGGCGGTATGGGCAGCATCGGCGGCGCCATCATCGTCGCGATCGGCCTTGGGTTGATCCACAGCTTCGCGAGCTTTCTGCTCGACGACTCCTGGGCCAAAATCCTGACCTACGTTCTTCTCTACGCGGCGCTGCTGGTGCGGCCGCAGGGGCTGCTGGGGCGCGCCGATGCTTAAGGGAGTGACGGGGCGTTCGCTTCTCGGCGTGATCGCGACGATTGCCGTTGCGGCAATTGCGGCCGCGCTTCCGTGGTTCGGTGTTTCTTCTTACGTCCGCACGCTGGTCTATTACACGGCGTACTTCCTGGCGTTAGGCCAGGCCTGGAACCTGATGTCCGGCCTGACCGGCTACGTCTCCTTCGCGCACGGCGCGCTCGCCGGCATCGGCGCCTACGCTGTCGTGATCGCCATGAACGCCGAATTGCCGCTCTGGCTGGCGTTGATCTCGGCGATCATCGCGAGCGTGCTCGCCTCGCTGATCATCGGCGTGACGAGCCTGCGGCTGCGCGGCATCGCGTTCACGTTTGCGACCTTGTTCTTTCAAGAACTCGTGCTGCTCGTGGTGCGCAAATTGAGTTTCGCCGGCGGGCCCGGCGGCATCGTGCTGCAGGAAATCCTCCCAATCTGGCTGCCGCATGTACTGATGATGGCGGCGGCTGCCTTTGCCGTG
>JAFKKS010000068.1 GCA_017304555.1 Hyphomicrobiales bacterium | reverse complement strand
TGCGCCGGTGATGATCGGCGTCGGCGCGGCGTTCGACTTTCTCGCCGGAACGAAGCGCCAGGCGCCGCGATGGATGCAGCGCAACGGGCTCGAATGGCTGTTCCGCCTCGCGACGGAGCCACGCCGACTGTGGCGGCGCTATATCTATATCGTCCCGGGATTTGCGCTGCTGACGACCCGCGAACTTGCCGCACGCGCATTTCACTTTGGCTCGCCGCGCATCGGCTCCTCGCGTCCAAGATAGATCGGTGCGCACAGATGCTCCGCGCCCCCTGCATCGCAACCAATCTCAACGTCTGCCGACGCCGGTCGGCCAGGCCACGGCGTACTCTTCACACGATGCTGCCTTCATGGCTTCGACCCTAAGTTCACGAGGAGGCGTAATGTGACCGACTCCTCAGCGCGTCCGACTTCGCTCGCCGATTTCGACGAGCCCGCGAGCCAGAGACCGATCGGACGCCTCGTCGCGAAAGCCATACGGATCGCGACAGCGCCATCGGTGCTGGCGCTTGCCGATCAAGCTCTCGTCAGCGGCGCGAGCTTCGTGACGACCGTCCTCATCGGCCGCTACACATTCCCCAGCCAACTCGGTACCTACGCACTCGCCGGCGCCATCCTCATATGGCTGACGAATGCGCAGGAATCGCTGGTCTCGCTGCCCTACACGATTCGACGGAGCGCAGATCCGGCCCCGGCAGCCATTCAAGCGGGACAGGCGCTCGTCCTAAGCAGCCTCCTGTCGCTGCTGGTGGTCGTGACGATCGGATTTGCGATCGCCGCCGCGTTTTTTTCGGGGACACATGAGAGCGCGATCCCGATCCTGTGGGTGCTGGCAGGTGCCGCGCCTTTCGTCATTCATCGCGACTTCGCCCGACGCTTCGCCTTTGCCAACCTGCGTAATATCGAAGCTCTCGCGCTCGACTGCGCGATCGTAGCCCTGCAGCTCGGCATCCTCGGATGGCTCGCCTGGACGAATCGGCTGACCAGCGCCACCGCACTCGCGGCCCTCGGTATTGCCTGCGCTGCTTCAGTCCTCCTGTGGCTCGGGCTCGTGCACGGCCGATTTCGATTTACGAACGACCGATTTCTGGAAACGCTGCGCGACAGCTGGAAGGTCGGTAAATGGTTGTTCGCGAACCAGCTACTGGCAGCGCTGCAATCGCAAATGACCTTGTGGTTCGTGGCGCTGGCTGTCGGCACGGCGGCAACAGGCATCTACACCGCCTGCATGAGCATCGCGCTGTTCGCCAATCCGATCATCCTTGGCCTCAGCAACATGCTCTGGGCGAAGGCCGCTCGCGCCTTTCAAGAGGGCGGCAGCGCGCGACTCCTGCGCGAATCCGTTGCCGACGCCATACAGCTCGGCCTCATCGTCGGCGTGTTCTGCCTTGTGATTTTGCTTTGGGGCGACGACGTGCTGAGCCTGCTCTATCCCCATAACGACTACGGAGGCCATGGCGATATCGTTATCGTTCTGGCGTTTGGCCAACTGCTCTATGGCATCGGGATGCCGGCATCGACCGCGCTCGCCGGCATGGGGCATGTGCGTACGAATTTTTTCGTCGCTTTGGTCGAGACAGGCCTGACCGGGGCGCTGGTTTGGCCGCTCGTCCTTCACTGGGGCCTTATCGGTGCGGCCTACGGCATCCTGATCGGTTGTGCGCTGCGTTTGTTCATCCGCTGGGGGGCCGTGCTCCTCTTGTTGCGAGCCACCGATCGGACCGTGGTCAGCGGAGCCGCCCTGGAAACACTCACGCCCATTCTCCACCGCCTGCCAAAAGGTGCGGAGCCATTGAAGGTTGAGACGCTCGATCTCAACGGTTGCCAGGGCCACATCTTTGCAGCAATGCCGGAGAGTTCGAACAGGTACGCCGGCTGCGCACACATCATCAAGATCTACAGGCCCGATCGCGGCGTGGATCTCGCAGTAATCCGCGCGCAGTACGAGGCGCTTCACAGCTTGCACGCCAACCTAGATGGGCAAGTCATTTGCGATTGGACCATCTACATTCCTACGCCTGTGCTCATCTCTGAGGTACCGCTTGCGTTGGTGATGGCGCAGGTCCCTGGGCGAAAGCTCGTCGACTGTCTCTATGGCGGCGCGGGGGAAACGGTGGCGGAGCACCCAGCGACGGCGGCGGTGGCGGCCGCGATGATGAAACTGTGGGCTGCCGGCCTGTCTCACGGCGACCTGACAATCGAAAACATTCTCTGCGACGAGACGGCGCGATCGCTGTCCTTCGTCGACTGCGGTCCGAAATCTGAGTGCAGCATCTATGCTGCCAGGGGTCATGGCCGTGACCTCGCCATACACGACCTCGCACACCTTCTGGCGCACGAGGGCGAAACGGTTTTGATGGCGTTGGGCCGCTCAAAGTGGCGGCAACGCCAGCTCTTCGTCGAGGGCATGTTGCGGGCCGCGCTTGCGGCCGAATCGTCGCATGCGGCCGGCTCCGCATTCCTCTCCGATCTCGGCCGTTGCGCGAAAGCGCATCTCGTCGCGCCCACCTCCCTACGTCGTGGCTTGTGGCAAGCGTTGAAGCGCACCGTCGCGTCGGCCCGCATGAAAGCAATTCTTAGGCGCATGGAGCGAGAGATTGCGACGGCCCCCTCCCGTGGGCCCAAAGCGCCCACTTCCACATTATGTTCGGTTGCGCCAAGGGCCGCCCTTCACAAGCCGCCGACCGTTGAGGAACGCCATGGGCGATGCGCTTAAACACGGTGTCCGGCATCTCAGCATCGTTCCACCAAGCGCGGCGCCCGAAAAGATGCCGCAGCGCACGCTGGCGTCGCGGCTCGCGGGCCGTGTTCTGAGGGAGATCAGGACCATGTTCGGTCTCTCCTCGTTTCTACGGAATGAGGATCGTCGCGTTCTGGAGCAAATCATCTTCCCGCATTTTCTGAACGATCGGAAATACCGGGACGTACTGTTTGTCGGGTGCGATTGGTACACGGCAGGCTACAACGCTTGGTTCGAAGAGAAGAACTATTGGACAATCGAGAGCGACCCGAAATTGCGCAAATTCGGCGCAAAGCAGCACATCGTCGATAGTCTCCAGAATCTTCCCCACCACTTCCCGAGGGAAACACTCGACCTCATTGTCTGCAACGGCGTGTTCGGCTGGGGGCTCGATGCCGCAACCGACGTGGAGAAGGCCGTCGCCGCCTGTTACGGCGTCTTGCGGGAAGGCGGCATTCTTCTCGTCGGCATTGATGGTGTGGAAGAGCGGCGGCCTTACGCACTCGAGACGTCCGAGGCGTTGCGGGCTTTTGCGCCCTACACCTTCCCGCCGCTCGACACCGCCGACTATCTGACCGATACGCCGTATCGCCATCGGTTTCTGTTTTTCCGCAAGCCGCACGCCGAAGGGAATCCCAGACCGGCCCCGGCCCCGACCGCCGATGCGGCTGCGAACAAGGCGACACCGACAAATGCCGGCAAAGCGCGGCGTTGGCTCCAAAATCAGGATTGGAGTCTCGGCAGCGGGAGCCAGCTGCTCAGCCGCATCATGCTTCTTGCAATCGCGGAACTGAAACACCTCGTCGGGATTGAATCCTTTTTGATGAACGAGGATCGGCATATCCTGGAAGAGGTGATCTTCCCATATTTCCTCCACGACGACGTCTATATGACCGTGCTTTTCGTCGGCTGTTCGTGGTGCACGCGGGGGTACAACAAGCTCTTCGAGCTCCGGAAGAATTACTGGACGATCGACCGCGCGTTGTGGAAACGCCGCTACGGAGCAAGGCGGCATATCGCGGCGCCGCTTCAGCACCTCACTCGATATTTCCGCCCCGGCGACATCGACCTCATCGTCTGCAACGGCGTGTACGGCTGGGGGCTCAACGAGCGCGCCGAGATCGAGGCGGCCTTCACCGCCTGCTACGAGTGCCTGCGCGAGGGCGGCGTCCTCATCATTGGCTGGGACGATGTCGCCCACCTTAATCCCTGCCCCTTGTCCACGTGGCAATGCCTGCAAGATTTCCGCCCGTTCGTCTTTCCTCCGCTGCACACGGCCGAGATGCATGACCCTGAGCTGGGACGACGGCCATCCCATCGACATGCGCGTTGCCGATCTGATGTTGCGCCATGGCCTGCGCGGCACGTTTTATGTTCCCAGGGCGGCCGAACGCGGCACGATGATCGAGGCTCAAATTCGGGAGCTGAGTGATGTTTTCGATGTCGGCGCCCACACTCTCGGGCACGTCGTGCTCACACGCACGCGCGACCGCCAAGCGTACCTGGAAATAGCCGACGCGAAGCATTGGATCGAAGACATCACCGGCCGGCCGTGCTCGCTTTTCTGCCCGCCGGGCGGGCGATACACCAAACGGCACCTGCGGATGATCGAGCGCGCCGGGTATAGCGCGATCCGCACCGTCGAGCTTCTCTCGCTCGACTGGCCGCGCCGCGATGGCGCGCTCCTCGCGATGCCGACAAGCATCCAAGCGTGGCCGCACGATGCGCGGTCCTACGTCCAGAACGCCCTGAAGCGTGGCGCGCTGCGCAATCTTTGGCGTTATGTCACCCATGGTCGCGCCGTCGATTGGCCAGCATTGAGCCGCTTGCTCGTCGCTGAAACAGCGCTGTGCGGCGGCGTATTCCATCTCTGGGCACATTCCTGGGAGATTGAAGAAGCGGGCATGTGGCGGCGCCTTGACGACGTGTTGCGATTTCTCGGCGAGCAGCGCGAGGCAATGCCTGCGCTTACAAACGCGGAGGTGTGCAGTCTCATCTCACCGCAAGGAGCGGCCTGCCCTCCCGGCGCGGCAAGCCGCGATCTCGCCGCATTGACTACAAGACCATGAGCACGCTTGCCCTACCCGCTGGAGCGTTCGCGCGTGCGGCTACAACGCGGGAATTGCCCGAAAGGCTGCGCATCGTCGTCGCCCACAATGTTTATCAGCAGAGCGGCGGCGAAGATGCGTGCGTCAAGGCGGAGCTCGCCATGCTGAGGGCGCACGGGCATGAGGTGATCCCCTACACGATCTCGAACGACACAATCGAGAGACGATCGCGCCTGGAGCTCGCGGCGCTGACGCTATGGAGCGCTCCCGCCTATCGGGAGCTGCGCGCGCTCTTTCGCGAAACGCGCCCCCACGTCGTGCACTTCCACAACACGTTTCCGCTGATCTCGCCCGCCGCCTATTACGCCGCGCGGCGCGAAGGCGTTCCCGTCGTGCAGACGCTGCACAACTATCGATGGTTCTGCTGCAACGCCGTTTTCTTCATCGACGGAAAGGTCTGCCAGGCCTGCCTGGGCCGTGCCGTGCCGTGGCGCGGCGTGCTGAAGCGATGCTATCGGGGAAGCCATGTCGCGAGCGCGGGCGTTGCCGCGATGATCGGAACGCATAAGGCGCTCGGCACGTGGCGCAACGCCATCGACACTTACATCGCGCTCAGCCAGGCCAGTCGCGCTAAGCTCATCGAGGGCGGCCTCGACGCACGCCGCATCGTCGTAAAACCGAACTTCGTTTACCCCGACCCTGGCGAGGGGCCGGGCGGCGGCGGATATTGCCTCTTCGTCGGGCGGTTCTCGGCGGAGAAGGGCCTATTGACGCTTCTGCGCGCTTGGCGAAATCCAGCGCTTCGACGATCGTTGAAGATCATCGGAACGGGGCCGATGAGCGCAGAGGTCGAAGCGGCCGCGGCGGGAAACCCCAATATTGAACTGCTCGGACAATGCCCCCCGGACGTCGTTTATGACTTCCTTGGACGCGCTGATCTTCTTATCGTCCCGTCCGAATGCTTCGAGACTTTCGGGCGCGTCGTTGCCGAGGCCTTCGCAAAAGGAACGCCCGTTCTCGCAGCCGATATCGGCGGCTTGAGCGAGATCATCGCGGACGGAGAGAATGGCCTTCTCTTCGCGCCCGGCGACGCCGACGATCTCGCGGAGAAGGCGCATCGTCTCCTTGCCGATCCCACTCGGCTGCAGCAGATGCGCCGGCGTGCACGCGCAGCTTTCGGACTAAATTATACGGTCGAGGCCAACCACGCGCAGTTGATATCGATCTATCGAAACGCTCTTCGCCGATGCGCCATCGAGACGGCATAGGCGGCGCGGCGTCTCCTTCGGAGTACCCCTATAACATCCTTCCGCTGCCGGATGCCCCGAGTATCCTTTGTTCCTCACTTGCGCGCGGCCGGCACGCTTTCCGGCTCACCGGACGCGCATCACGCGCTCCATTCGACGCGCAAAAATGGGGAGTGCCGCGATGCGATCGCCTGTAGCAGACAGCGTGCGTGACCGGCTGCAGAGCTCAGTTGTCTCCGGTTCGAAAATCACACTCGAGCAACTTCTTTGCACGGCCTCGCGCGACCGGATGACGGCGGCTTGCATCGTTTCCGCCGATGGGCGGGAAATGAACTGGCAGCAGCTCTTGCAGCAGCTGGTACGAACGCGCGCCGCGCTGCGCAGTATCGGCGTAGGACCGGACGATCGCGTTGCGGTCGCGCTTCCCAATGGGCCGACGCTCGCCGCCGTCTTCCTCGGTATCGCCAATTGCGCCGGATGTGCGCCGCTCAATACCGCCTATACGGCGGACGAGTGCGAATTCTATCTGCGCGATCTCGACACCAAGGCCTTGATCACCCGCAACGGCGCCGCGCCTGCAGCTGTCGAGGTGGCCGCACGGCTCAAGATTCCGGTGATCGAATGCGACGACGACGGCGACATTCCTGGACGCTTCACGCTCGATACGTCGCGCCTGAGTGGACATGCGGCCTTCGGCTCCCTTAGCCCGGATACCGTCGCGCTCTATCTCTACACGTCGGGGACGACATCGAGGCCGAAGCTCGTTCCGCTGCGGCACAAAAATCTCATTGCCTCAGCGCACAATATGGTGCGGACGCTGGAACTCTCGTCCTCCGACAGATGCCTCAATCTGATGCCGCTGTTCCACATCCACGGCCTCGTCGGCGGCCTTCTCGCGCCACTGGCGGGCGGCGGATCGACCGTGTGCCCGCCGAGTTTACGGCCGGGCGATTTCGTCCGCTGGATGGAGGCGACGCGGCCGACCTGGTACACGGCGGTGCCGACGATGCACCGCATGATCGCGAACGAAGCCAAGGCGCACCCCGATCTTATCGCGCGCCATCCGCTTCGCTTCATCCGCTCATCGTCGGCGCCGCTCCCTGCGCAACTCTTCGATCAGCTGACCAGCGTGTTCGGCGCGCCCGTCCTCGAAGCCTACAGCATGACCGAGGCGGCGCATCAAATGACCTGCAATCCACTCGGCACGGAACGGCAGAAGCGCGGAACCGTCGGCGTGGCCGCCGGCCCCGACGTAGCCATCATGAGCGAAGCAGGCCGCCTGCTCGAGCGTGGCGAAACCGGCGAGGTGGTGATCCGCGGCCCCAGCGTCATGGATGGCTACGTCGCCAACCCGCAAGCGAATGCAGGCGCCTTTACCGATGGCTGGTTCCGCACGGGCGACCAGGGACGCTTCGATGATGATGGCTATCTCGTCCTCACGGGACGGCTGAAGGAGCAGATCAATCGTGGCGGCGAGAAGTTTGCGCCGCTCGAGATCGACCACGCCCTGCTCGCACATCCCGAGATCAGCGAAGCGGCGGCGTTCGGCTTCCCGCATCCGACGCTGGGCCAGGACGTGGCAGCGGCGGTCGTCATGCGGCAAGGCGCGCAAGCGACACCAGCCGACATCCAGTCGTTCCTGCGGGAGCGACTGGCCACCTTCAAGATCCCGCGTCGCATCCTGGTGGTGAGCGCCATTCCAAAAGGCCCGACCGGCAAAGTGCAGCGCAGCCAGTTGCACACGCAGTTGGCGGTGAATGCCGACCCGCCCGAGGAGACGCGCCGCGCCGAACCGCGCCCCGTCAGCAATCTGGAGAGCGCGCTATTGCGGCTGTGGCGTGAAACATTGGAGTCGGAAGCCGTCGGCCTCGATGACGATTTCTTTGAAATGGGCGGCGACTCGCTCATGGCCGTGGAAATGCTTCTCGAGGTCGAAAAAATCGTTGGCCACAGCATCCCGGAGTCGATGCTCGTCGACCATCCCACGATCGCACAGCTTGCACGCGGCCTCGCCAGCGCAGCGCCGGCGCACGCACGGACACTCATTCAGCTACAGAAGGGGGATGCACGGCCGCCGCTATTCTTCTTCCACGGCGACTACGACGGCGGTTACTACACACGCCGGGTCGCGCGCCTGCTGGGGCCGGATCAACCCTTCATTTCCGTCGCTCCCCATGGGCTTGGCTCTGAGTCCATTCCGGAATCGATCGAGGCCATGGCGTTCGACCGCCTTCGGCTCATTCTCGACGCGCAGCCCGAAGGCCCGTTCCGGCTCGCGGGTTATTGCAACGGCGGCCTCGTCGTTCTTGCTCTCGCCAAACTACTGGTCGAGGCGGGTCGCCAAGTCGATGCGGTGTTCCTGATCGATACACCGACTTTGAACTTCCGGCCGACGCCGCGCTTGTTGTTCCAGGCTCTCACAAAGCGTTTGGACGCGATCAGCCCCAAATGGGAGCAACAAGCGCGGCCGTTGGCGGTGGCCGTGGATGTGGCGTGGCGCCAAATCGCCAATCTGCAAGTGTATCGGCGTCATCCCATGGTCCTCGGCCAAGCCGTGCGCAAACTGATCCGTCCGGGACGGGCCGTCGCCAAATTCGTGCGGCCTGACCTTGCGAGGCTTTCCGACGAAGCGCGGCAGCGCGAGCAGCAGATGGCGCGCATCTACAATCGCCTGTTCCGAAAATACATTCCGCCGAAGATCGACCTTCCTGTCATCTATTTCGCGGCGGAGAACAACGGAAAGGATCTCCGGCACCTCGGCCTGAATGTCGAAATCGTCGACGTTCCGGGCGGGCATTGGGGCTGCATCACGACGCACGTCGATGCGCTCACGCGAGAACTCGGCCAGAGGCTGCGGGCGCTCGATTCCGCTGCCGTTGTACAATCGGCCTCTCTGCCCGTTCGCACGTAGCCCTGTAGGAAAAGAAGGAGAGCGCGGCGCGATCCGAGATCCGCTGCTGCGCTTTATCCGGCCGCGGCCAGCCTGAAACGACGCCAATTGTTCCAGGCGGCCGTCGCCACGCCGGACTCAAGAACGCGAAGATGGCGCAGCCGCTGATACTCGCCGTTCAGCGAGATACGAGGCAGCGCCGTCAAGCGATCCCGATGACTGACCGTCAAGACCCCTGGCCGCGTCGTTACCGCCGTCTTGAATCCGAGCTCTGCCGCCAAGGCGAACTCGCGCGGCCCTGCGGCTGCCTCATCGCCGAACGGATAAGCCAGATGCCGCGGACGAATGCCGATCATGGCTTCGATACGCGCAGCCCCCTCTTGCATCTCGTGCCGCGCATCGGCCCGCCCAAGCTTCGCAAGCCGCGGATGCGACATCGTATGCGCGCCGATCATCACGAGCGGGTCGGCGGCAAGCATGGCAAGCTCTTCCCAACCCATGCACACCGCAGCACATTGCGCCGCCGGGTCGATCCCCATGCGCGCGGCGAACGTATCCACCGCTTCGCGCACCGCCGTCTCGCTCGGGAGGTTGCCAAGCGCGCGATGGATCGCCTGAACCGTGACTATTTTTTCCGCGAGGCTGCGGCAGATGAACGTTCTCTGCGTGCCGCCGATGGTGATCGTCACATCGTCATGCGCGGACACCGCCGTTTCCAACGTGCGCCACCACATATGGCCGCGGCGGTCGGCAAGGTCGGATGCGACAAAGATCGCGAAGGGAACGCGATGGCGTCGCAGAACGGGGTAAGCCCATTCGAGGTTGTCGCGATAGCCGTCATCGAAGGTGAGGCAGGCGACGCGATCGCGCAGACTGCCGTGACGCAGCCGGCGATGCAGCTCGTCGAGGCCGATGAATTCGAGACCTTGACGGCCAAGCGTTTCAATGACGCCGTCGAGAAATTCCGGTGTGACTTCGAGCGATCGGTTTGGCTGGAATGCATCGCGGCGCGCCGGCCGCACATGATGCAACGTCAAAATGACGCCGGCGCCGGCACAACGTCCGCGCAAAGCACGAAAGGCGCCGGTGAAATAAAGGGCGTCCAGGCTCAACTGAAACGCCGCCTTTCGCAAAGATGCGCGCGCAGCCATCGACCTCCTCTATCAAAAAAGAAGTCCGCTGCTGCCTGCTATTTCAGGCTCTCCGCTCCTCCGATGTGAGTAGCGTCTTCGGCGCAAATGAGGACGCCCGACAGAGGAATACGCCGCTTATTGCTCGCATGTTAATTTCAGGCAGGCTTCGACCCTTGTTCCCCAACACTCGAAGCCATCGTTATCGGCCAAGATGTGGCCGAGCGCACGGGGGGCGCTCAATCCCCCGACCAATACGCGGAATGCGCCTTGCGCATGTCCGATGAAGCAACGGTGAAGCGGCCATGTGCGGGATCGTCGGAATCCTCGGAAAAGCAGCCGTAGCCGATCAGCTCGTCGATGCGCTGCGCCGTCTCGAATATCGCGGGTATGACTCGGCCGGCGTCGCGACGCTCGAGAACGGGCGCATCGAGCGCCGACGCGCTGCGGGAAAGCTGCGCAATCTCGAGCTCTGCCTTTCGCAAGCGCCGCTCTCAGGCGCCATCGGCATCGGACACACGCGCTGGGCGACGCATGGCCGGCCGAACGAGATCAACGCGCATCCGCATGCGACTGAAAAGCTGGCCGTGGTCCACAACGGCATCATCGAGAATTTCCACGAGCTCCGAAGCGAGCTCGAAGCCGCGGGCGTGCGTTTCGAGACGGAGACGGATACCGAGATCGTCGCTCGGCTCGTAACCGAGGAGATGCGCCACGGCCGTTCGCCAGCCGAAGCGGTCGCCGCCATCCTTCCGCGGCTGCGTGGCGCCTACGCTCTCGCCTTCCTGTTCGCCGGCGAAGAGGATCTCCTGATCGGCGCGCGTTGCGGCCCTCCCCTGGCAATCGGTCTCGGCGAAGGCGAAAATTATCTGGGCTCTGACGCACTCGCGCTCGCCGCTCTCACCAGCCGCGTGATCTATCTCGAGGATGGCGACTGGGCGATCCTCTCCCGTCGCGGCTTTGAAATCCGCGACGCCACCGGCCGGGCGGTAAAGCGCCCCGTGACCTGGACGCCGAAGAGTGGCGCGACAAGCGACCGCGGCAATTATCGGCACTTCATGGAGAAAGAGATCCATGAGCAGCCCGAGGTCGTCCAGCGCACCCTGGAACACTATGCCGACCTCACGTCGAGCCGGGTCGCGACGCTCAAGGACGCCCCGTTCGATTGGAGGCAGCTTTCACGCGCCTCGATCGCCGCATGCGGAACCGCCTATTTCGCCGGCATGATCGCGAAGTACTGGTTCCAGCGCCTGGCGCACCTCGACGTGCAGGTCGAGTTCGCATCCGAGTTCCGCTACCGCGACGCGCCTCTCGATCCCGATGCGCTGATGATGGTCATCTCGCAGTCCGGCGAGACGGCGGACACGCTCGCGTCACTGCGTTATGCAAAGAGCTTTGGGCAACCGGTTCTCTCCGTCGTCAATGTCCCGACGTCGAGCATCGCTCGCGAGAGCGCAATCGTCTTGCCAGCTTGTTGTGCTTCTTTGCCTTGCCGCCCAGGCAGGGCGAGCGCGCGGCACGCTTAGCGAAAGCGACGAGCGGGCAATCGTCGCCGCGCTGCGGGATGTTCCCTCTCTGATGACGAAGGCGTCGGCGGGTGCGTTTCGAATCGCGGAGTTGGCGCGCGAAGTCGCGAAGGCCAAGGATGTCCTTTATGTCGGCCGCGGCACCGCGTATCCGCTGGCGATGGAGGCCGCGCTAAAGCTGAAAGAGCTCTCCTACATCCACGCCGAAGGCTATGCCGCCGGCGAGCTCAAACATGGCCCCATCGCGCTCGTCGACAGAACCCTCCCCGTCATCGTCGTTGCGCCCAAGGATTCCTGCTTCGAAAAGACGACATCGAACATGCAGGAGATCGCGGCGCGCGGAGGGCGGATCATTCTCGTCACGGACACGGCCGGCGCGAGCGAGATCGGGATCGACACGCTCGCGACACTGGTGATGCCCGACATGCATCCGATCGTCGCGCCGATCGTTTACGCCGTGCCGATGCAGTTGCTTGCCTATTATGTTGCGCTTCTGACCGGCAAGGATGTCGATCAGCCGCGCAATCTTGCAAAGTCCGTCACCGTCGAATAGCGGCGGCCTCGGTACGCCGCACAAGATTTTCGTGTGAGGCGCCGATGAACTTCGTTGCACCCATCACTTTCGCGCCGCCTCCTGGCACAGAACAACGCGAGCGTGCGCCGAGCGCCAAGCGTTCGAATGCTCCCGTAACGCCGGTTGTGCTCTGCGGCGGAGCGGGCGCGCGACTGTGGCCCGCGTCGCGCACGAGCCGGCCGAAGCAATTCATCTCTTTCGTCGGCGATGGCTCAACGTTTCAATCCGCGTTGCGGCGGGTCACCCATTCCCCCTTGTTCGGCCGACCACTGGTGCTTGCGAGCGACGAACATCGCTTTCTTCTCGCCGAGCAGCTCGCAGGGATCTCCGTCGATATCATGCTCGAACCGATGCGGCGCGATTCTGCCGCGGCGATCGCCGCCGCGGCCGTCCACATTGCCCGCCAGGATCCGACGGCCGTCCTCCTCACGCTCGCGGCCGATCACGTCATCGACGACGAGGCGGCTTTCCGAGACTGCGTCGACACCGCCGCAGAGATTGCCCGCGACGGATACATCATGACCATCGGCATGGCGCCGACCGAACCGGCGACCGGGTTCGGCTACATCAAGCCGGGCCGGCAGATCGAAAACACGGGCGCGTTCGCAATCGACTGCTTCGTCGAGAAACCTGATGCTGCTCTCGCACAAGACTATATCGGGCGCGGATATCTCTGGAACTCAGGAAACTTCGTGTTCCGGGCCGACGTCATGATTGCGGAACTTGAGCGCTTTGCGCCGCAGATTCTAGCCGCGGCGCGGGCGGCCGTCGAACGCGGGCAGCTCGATCGCGATTGTGTCCGCCTCGATGCCGACGCTTTCCGCGGCGCGCCCGCGACGTCGATCGATTATGCCGTGATGGAGCGTACGGCACGCGCCGCGGTGCTTCCAGCGCGCTATGCATGGTCGGACATCGGAAGCTGGGGCGCCTTGTGGGACGCTTCGCCGCACGATGAAAACGGCAACGCATTGCACGGCGACGTCGAAACAGCAGGAACGCGCAACAGCTTCGTGCAGTCCGAGCATATGTTGACAGCCGTCGTCGGCGTGGATGACGTCATCGTGGTTGCCGAACCCGACGCGGTGCTGGTTACGACCCGTTCACGCTCGGCGGAGGTCAAAGGGCTCGTCGCGTCCCTGCGGAAAAAGGGGCGCGTCGAGGCTGATGAGCACCTGCGGACCAGCCGACCGTGGGGCTGGTATCAACGCATCGACATCGGGGCGCGCTTCCAGGTGAAGCGCATCAACGTGAAGCCCGGCGGGCGCCTTTCATTGCAGAAGCATTTTCACCGTGCGGAACATTGGGTGGTGGTGCAAGGCACGGCCGAGGTCCAGGTGGACGAGCGGGTCACGATCGTCAGTGAGAACGAAGCCGTATACCTACCCATGGGCTGCGTTCACCGGCTTACGAATCCCGGAAAAATCCCGCTCGAACTGATCGAAGTCCAGATCGGATCGTACACGGGCGAGGACGACATCGTTCGCCTGGACGACGTTTACGGACGCCGCTGAGCGGTTCCAATTGCCGCCGAGGCCAGCAAAACTGCGGTCTGCCACCGTGGCGGGCGCACACCGCCGTCAGAGCTGAAGCGCCGTCCGGATACAAACCTCCAGTGCGTTGCCCTGGAAGGGCTTCGGAAGCACGTGGATCGCGCCCTCCTCGATGAGCCTCTTGTCGCGTACATGACTCGGCAGGGCGGTCATGAAAATGACGGGAATATCCAATCCAAGCGCCATCAAACGGCGGCGCAGGCACTTGCTGGTGCGGCCGCCGACGTCGACATCGCTGATGATGCAATGGACGTCGCGGCACGCGGTCGACGCGAAAAAATCATCGAGAGACGAGAACTGTTCCGCTTGGAAGCCCATCGAGCTCACAAGACGCTGGACGCTCTCTCGCACAAGCGGAGCATCGTCGATGACGGCGATCACTTTGCACAAGGCGAAGTCCCCGGATGGTGGGGAGATACGCCATCTCGTTGAAAATTTCTACTGGACCAAAATGAAGTTTGTGGGCCTCCGGCATGCAGATCGTCGCAGGTGAATCATACCTTAGTTTTGATGTCGGAACCTGAGAACACAGCAAGGTGGTCGCTCATACGCACAAGGTGGGCAAGCGTACTCGCCTGCATCTTTTCCATGACGCGCCCACGGTGCAGCTTGACGGTAACTTCGCTCAAGCCGAGTTCCGCCGCGATTTGCTTGTTGAGAAGGCCGCGCGTTACGAGGTGCATGATTTCGCGCTCACGCGCCGTCAAAGAGTCGAATTTCCGTTGGAGCGCCGCCCGCGCTTCCTCGCCGTGCCGCCGCAACCGGTCACGTTCAAGCGCCTTGCGCACCGCATCGAGCAGATCCTGCTCGCGCACGGGTTTGGTCAGGAACTCGACCGCTCCCTCCTTCATGGCTTGGACCGACATTGGAACGTCGCCATGCCCCGTTATGAAAATGACAGGCAGCGCGATGTTGTTTGTTGCCAGCATGCGCTGAAATTCGAGGCCGCTCGGTCCGCCGCCCGGGAAGCGAACGTCGAGAACCAGGCAAGACGGCACGTCGGGCCTCTTCGCGTCGAGAAACTCCTGTGCCGAGACGAACGCTCGCACGGGAAGGTTCACCGAGCGGCAGAGATTTGTCAGCGCGTCACGGATCTGCGCGTCGTCGTCGACAACGAAGACCACGCAATCAGCTTCGTTCAATTGAACCGCCATGCGCTTCGATAACCGTTCGGCAAACGGACAGGCCAATTCCCATGCCATCCTGCTTGGTCGAGTAGAATGGTTGAAAGATCCTACTGGTATCGGCAATGCAAAGTCCGTGCCCAGAATCCGTGACAACAATCGAGACCGTGTCCTCATCGCACGCGCGCGTTTCGACGATGAGTTCGCGCGGGCGATCGAGCACCTCGGCCATCGCGTCCGAGGCGTTATTAACCAGATTGAGCAGCACCTGCTGCAGTTGGACGCGATCGCCCGTGACGGGCGGCAGCGCTGGCGCGAGGCGGCATTCTATTGCGATGCCGCGCCTCGTAAGGTCGGAATGCGCAAGCGTCAGAACCTGACCGACGAGCTCGTTCACCTCGATCGTCGTTTGCCGCGGAATGGCCTTCGTGATCAGCCGGCGTATCCGCGTGATGATTTCAGCGGCACGCACCCCGGCGGTCACGACGGCCGCAACCGACTCGGTCACTTCCTGGATCGCGGGCGGGGAGCGGCGCAGCCAGTTTTGCGCGGCCTCTCCGTTCGAAACGACGGCCGCGAGCGGTTGATTGATCTCGTGCGCAATCGACGCTGTCAGTTCGGCGACCGTCATGATGCGGGACGCGCGCGCAAGCTCACATTGCGTTTGGCGCAGAGCCTTTTCCGCACGAATGCGCTCGGTCATCTCCTCGATGAGCTTCATGTTCAACTGCCGCAGCTCAAGCGTGCGTGCCTGCATGCGATCTTCCAGATCGTCGCGCGTGCGGCGTAGCGTTTCTTCCATGCGCCGGCGCCGGAGGCTGACCGCACTTGTGGCCACCCCACATGCAACGAATGCAACGAGCCAGGAAATCTCTTCGGCGCCGAATTCAATATGATACAGCGGCGGAAGGAAAAAATAGTCGGCCGCGAATGCGGACAAAGCGACCGAAAACCACCCCGGCCCAGCGCCCGCATACAGCGCACTTATGGCAATCGCAGCAAAGAAGAGAAAAAGATTGTGCGTTCCCGGACTCGCGTAATCCAAAACGGCGCTTCCGAAACCCGCCACCACGACCGCTAGAAACGACAGCGTATAGCGCGGCAATGGCCCCGAAAGATCCCAGCCCGGCCGATCCAATGACAGCGAGCGTTCGAACA
>JAFKKS010000067.1 GCA_017304555.1 Hyphomicrobiales bacterium | reverse complement strand
TCTGGGGCTCGGCGTTCAACAACGATCTGCAGGGCAAGATCCGCGTTGACGGCGCGCCGCTCGACCAGTGGCCCTCCGACATTCTTGGCCCAAGCATCGGTTACGTCTCCCAGGCGGTCGAGCTTTTCGAGGGGACGGTTGCAGAGAATATCGCGCGGATGATGCCGCGACCCGACGCCGACGCGATTATCGCAGCGGCGACGGCCGCCGGTGCTCACGACATGATTCTACGCCTGCCGCAAGGCTATGACACGCCGATCGGCGACGCCGGCGTCTGCCTTTCCGCCGGCCAACGCCAGCGTGTGGCGCTCGCACGGGCATTGTTCGGCGGACCGTTCCTTATCGTCCTTGACGAGGCGAACTCGAACCTCGACGGCGAAGGCGAGACGGCGCTTTTGCATGCGCTGCGCCAGGCCAAAGCGCGCGGCGCCATCGTCGTGATGATTGCGCATCGGGCATCAATGCTATCGGTCTGCGACAAAGTGCTGGTGATCAAAGACGGCATGCAGCAAGCCTTCGGGCCGCGCGATGAAGTCTTAAGCCGGATCAATCAGCAACCCGCGGCGGCCAAGCCACGCCCGGCTGCCGCCTTCACCCGCGGGCCTGAATCGAACGCCGGATTGAAAGTCGTCGCCGACGGAGCCAAGGCGACATGACAGAGAACGAGAAAAACTGGGAAGCCGAACCGCGCCGCAGCATCCGGCGCCTCAACATCATCGGGCTCACCGCCCTCGCCGTCAGTTTTTGCGGCATCGGCGGATGGGCGGCGACAGCCCGTATTTCCGGCGCCGTCATATCGCCCGGAACGCTCGTCGTTGAATCGAACATCAAACGCATCCAGCACAATACCGGAGGCATTGTCCGGGAACTTCTGGTGCACGAAGGCGATAGCGTTCAGGCTGGGCAAATCCTCATCAAGCTGGACGACACCCTGGCCCGCGCGACTCTGGGCATCGTGCAATCGCAGCTGGATCAGTTCATGGCACGGCAGGCGCGCCTCGATGCCGAGCGCGACGATGCCGAGAAAATCATATTTCCCTCCGCTCTGCTTGACCGCATGAGCGACCAAACGGTCGCCAATGCCGTAAACGGCGAGAAGACAATCTTCGAGGCGCGCCACCGCGCACGCACCGGGCAGCGCGAGCAGCTCCAGGAACGCATTGTCCAGACGCAGAATGAGATTTCCGGTCTCAACGCCCAGCAAGAAGCAAAAACGCGAGAGATCGATTTCATCAACGAGGAGCTGAAAGGCGTCAACAAACAAAAAAAAAAAAACCTTGTCACGATCATGCGCTACATGGCGCTGCAGCGGGATCACGCGCGGCTGCAAGGCGAGCGCGCGCAATCAATCGCCGAGATCGCGCGCGCGAAGGCCCGCATCGCCGAAACCGAGTTGCAGATTCTCCAGGTCGACAAAGATTTTCGCAACGAAGTTCTTCGCGACCTACGCGAAGCGGAAGCAAAGGTCGCCGAACTGCAAGAACGGGTGAATGCCGCCAACGACGAGTTGCGTCGTATCGATATTCGCTCCCCTCTTGCCGGATTCGTTCACCAGTTGATGGTTCACACGATCGGCGGTGTTATCGGCAAGGGCGAAACGATCATGCAGATCGTGCCGCGCAACGACACACTGATCGTCGAGGCGAAGATTGCGCCGAACGACATCGACCAGATCAAGCTCGCCGCACCGGTGCGCGTCCAACTGGCGGTCGGCGACCGCCGAACCCTGCCCGACCTCGAAGGTCATGTGATGCTTATCTCCGCCGACCTCGTTCACGAACAGCAGAACGCCAACGGCCAGACCACCAGTCAGGCCTACTATCTCATCCGCGTATCGCTTGCCGACAAAGAGGTCGAGCGGCTGGCAGGACTGAAGCTGGTCTCCGGTATGCCCGCGGAGGTGTATGTCAGGACCAATGATCGCACGCCTCTCCAATATCTGATCAAGCCGCTTGAAGATCAGTTGGCACGGACCTTCCGCGAGCGATGAGCCTGCACATTGCGAGACACGCAATGCGCAACGAATCCGAGACGATCAGGGAGAACACCCCGGCGCTTGAATGCGCGCCGGCGGCAACACGACCTTAAGCAAGCAGCCAGTCGGAATTGATGTGCCCCACGGACGGAATGTCCGAGTGGACCCCGTCGACTTGCCACGGATCAATCACCGTGCCGGTGATGAAGTTGTGCTGTGGCGCACCGCCCGTCGGCTCGCTGCTCGTATCGACAGGCAGCGTATCGGAAGCGCTCGGCCCAGAATCCCCAGCGCCCGCACCGCCGTTGTTGCCGTTGCCTGCATCCGACTGACCAAAGTTCAGCGTCGTGTCGTGGCTGATCAGATCAGCGACGCTCCCACTCGGAGAGTTTGTGGTGTCGGAGGCCGGCGTCGGATAGACGGCATTGAGAGCCGGATTAGTGTTCCCAAACCAGGGGGCCGTCGCACCGTCGCTATCGGGATTGCTGCTTGCAGGGTTCGTGCCGGTCGGATCTTGCCCCGAATCGGTCGGATCCCCAGTGCCGCTGCCGCTCGGAGGCGGGGTGACATTCCCCATATGATAGCCCACCGAACTATCGCTACCGGGAATCTCAGTCGAAGGGATCGTGGAACGCCCTCCCGAGCTAGTCGGAAACGTTGCGCTGTCGCTGCCCGGACTATAGAACGTCGAAACGGACGTCGTGGAGTTTGGCCCCCACATGGAGCCGCCCGGAGGCGACCATGTGAAGGGGGAACCGGGCTCCCCAAAAGGGTGTCCCGTCGGCCCGTCAGGACCGAAAATATCCTCTAACGTGGGCACGGAGGCGGCAACGATCGGATAAGGATAGGATCCGGGAGGGGCAGCTCCGTCAGAATCCCCGAAAGGGTGCCCCGTCGGTCCGTCAGGGCCAAAAAAATCGCTTAGCGAAGGCGTGGAGTCCGCGCCGCTTGGATAAGGATAGGATCCAGTGGGGGCGGGATCGGAAGGCAATCCGGTCGGATCGTCGCTAGCGAAAAAATCGGCCGAGGGCGATGTGGAGCCCTGCCCGGCATCGCTCGGATAGGGCACGTTGGAGATGGCCTCGGCATCCCAGAGATGGCCAAGCGCCGAAATCCCGCCGGCGAATAAATCGCCCTGAGTCGCGCGTGAAGCCATTCGTTCCACACCCTCGTTGCTGATCTTACTTATACATTGAGGAATAATAGCGATCAATCGGGGGCTATCACCTTATGCAAACACAGGTTTTCCAGGGGTGGCGGACGGATTTTAAGTCAGCGCAAGACGTTACGCCTTAGGAGTCCGGCCTTATGCTTTGGCGGTAGATGTAAGCGGTCACGCCATGCACGCCGGCGCTGCCGATCGCGTCGTTGCGAATCCACGGCGACGAGGGGAGTTGCGCCGGCGCTCTGGATGAAATCAATAGCGCCGGTTCAGCGGCAAGACGTCGGCGGTTCTCCGGGCCGATAAAAACCGCGTACCTTCCAATGATCGACCGCACGCTGCGCTCGAGTTCGACGCGCCGGACCGCCCGATTGTCGCTCGCTGGATACCAAGCGTCGCGGAAGGCGAAGAGATAGTTCGTGAAGGTCCCAACCCCTTGCTGGATCTCCGTGCGGAGCAATCGCTCTGCATCCGCCGCGGAAACGTTCGTCCGCAGCCAGTGCTCAAACACCAAATTCTCGTACGGGCTGACACCCGCCTCTGTCGCGCCAGGCGCCATGACGGGAATGAGGTTCATGCCGACTTTGTAGAATGAGAGCGGGGCATCGATTGAATCTTTCATCCGCACCTGCACGAGTTGAGAGATGCCGGCGTCTTCGAACGTCAGGCGAGCCCGATGAACAAGTGCAGGATCCGTCGAATTCAAAGCGCGGACGATTGCAATCGACTCCAAGTTGATCGGCTCCCACAGCCGGAACGTAATCCACTGCGCACGCAGCAAGATCGTGAGACAGCCGAGACATGCCACTCCGATCACCTTGGCTGAGTAGCGTGATTCAAAGGTGGGCCATATCTGCGCGGCTGCAGCCATGGCGCCGAAGACAAGCAACGGGTAGCTGACGTTTCGCTCCCAATCCCGCGCGCTGATCATAACGCCGGAGATGATTTGCTGGTTGCTGATGACGAACGGCAACAACAGACAGCCGAGTGCCAGAAACGCCAGCGGACTCCGGCTCTTCTGTAGCGCCAGCCAAATCCCAAACGCGCTTGAAAACACCACGCTCGCAATCACCGCGGGCGTAACAATGGGCGCACGCGACGCATAAGAAAGCGCCGAGAACAAACTTTGCGCTGACTGCCCTTGCGCCTGCTGCCAGAAATACGCCAGCGACGCTACGACGACTGCGCCCGCCAATCCTAGCGTCGTGATCGCAACCGCGTGCTTGCGACCAGACATCGCAAAAACAACGACCATGCCGCCCACCAGAGCGGCAATCGGCAAAGTGATGAACGTGTATCCCAGCGGCAGCGCGGCTATCGCCCCGATCAGCAAGACGTCCAGCCCTCGCCGCGTAACATTTTCGCTCCCAACCAATCTCGCCAACAACCCCAGAATGAGGAACATCAGCGCAGAACTGACCTGAGGCTCGGGCGTCCGAAAAATCGCAAGGAAATGAGTTTCGTACGACGGAACCAAGTTCGGCGCCACGAAATGGAACGCGCGCGAGAAGGCGACGATGTTGAGGTGGGCATCACTCCAGACAACAAGATTGCCTAGCGAAAAAAAATCATTCGCGAAAACCAGCAGCAGCGTTCCGAGGACTCTAGCCATCCGGCTAGAGAGCAATTGGCTGACAGCGAAATAAGCGGCGCATGTCGCAAGGAATGGAAATACGAAGTCGGAGACAACGAGCGTTGCATCCAAGGAGGATGAGCAAGCTGCGTAAAGTAAACTCAGAGCCGCACCGGACAGCGCGCGCGTCGGTCTGAGCGTTCCGCGCAGCCAACTCAGAACGTAAGAGTCTTCATCATAGGCGTCGTGAAAATTTTGGAACTCGCCGACCTCATGCATAAACGCCAGGTGCGGCAGCAGGCCTAAGAGCCCAACCGCTGTCGCCAGCAAACACGCCACCGCGATTTCGCATCGAACAGACGTGCGGGCCGCTTCACTCTCGTTCCTCACGGCCAAATCCAATGACGGGTATTCAGCGGGCGAAGCACGTTAGAATCCTCGGCTGCTTGCGTGCTTCATGAGGTCAACCGTCGCGCCCGCGGCGCCAATTTGCCCGCAGCCCGGAACGACCGTGCCGCGTCATCCTGCTCGGGCGTACTTCATTCCGAGGCCGACGGCGCCGGTCACAATGACTGGCAACAAAAGGAAAGCAAGGCCGTGCCCATAGGTGAACGCTGCTATCAGCGGGAGTTGGGTGAGATAGTAGGCAAAGGTGCAGCCCGCTGCTCCAATCGCGACAAAAATAACTCCCTTCCCAAGGGTCGCCAACTCTCCAATCGCCCCCAGGCAGAAGCCCGCAATAATCAACACGATCACGGACCAGGCGAGCCCGGCTTCTCCAAAGGCCGATATGTGAGCGGCCGCCGGAGCGAATCCGGTCGTCCAATGTATGTCCGGCCACATCGCCGCGAAGACCTTAATCGGTAGCGTGCAGGCGGACGGACCCAAGCCGAGAACGCGCCTCACAGAATGCGCCTCGATACCGCACCGTTCAGCCGGATCTTCAAAAATGCTGACGTAGAATGGGAGTGGCGTCGACATTCTGAAAATTATGTTTTTGATCGGATTCACCGCCGGATTTACCGGAGGCCCTCTCAAGATCGTACTCGGTGACGCCTCCGGCGTTTTTTGTGGCGCAGCCTCAATCTCCTTCTTCAACTCGGGGACCGGCTGTTTCGGGGATTCGGTTATCGCTATTCCCTGAAGCTTTGCGACGGCGCGTCCCGTCAAGGCGTAATCCGTCAACGTAAACGCCAGGCCTGAGACGACCAACAGTACTGGAACCAACCAGATGCTCACACGGGAAAGGAGCACCACAGCAATGAGCATCAAAGAAAAAACAAGCAGATGCGACTTTGCGAGGGTGTCGAATATGAAGAAGTAAACCGCGGCAAAGGTGACTAGAAATCCCACGAGATCCACGATCTTGTGCCAACGAAGGAGGCGCGCAAGGAACATCACCGCGGTCATCGGCAGAATGCCATAAAGCATAATGTAGAAGATCGGACCGAGCGCGTCGAAAAGGCGAACGCGCTCCAAGATGTTGGCGCGGAAATCGACGGTCAAATCGGGCAACAAAGAGCCTTCGCGGCGCAAGCGGAAGACGCAATATGCAATCGCGACCACGGCCAAAAGGCCGATCACAAAAAACGAAGCCGGGACATCCGACAATTGTCGACGTGGAATAACGTTGCGCGTCACCCAGGCTCCGAAAACCGCAGCGACAGGCACGACGAAAAAGGGAAGCAGAAGCACCGCCAGATAAGTCGGAGAGGCGATCACCCACTCGACTTTTCGAACCGGCTCACCGAGGAGAGCCAGCAGATCAGCTTTTCCAGGCGACGTCATGAAGTAAAGACCGCCGAGCGCTGTTGTTGCCGTGTATGAGAGCAAGTAAATCCACAGGGGCAACCACCGCCCCCGCACCGCGTCGAGAGCGCGCAGCATGAACGGCCCGGTTTCTGCAAAAACAGCCGTCATCGAACGGAACTCGTCGCATCTGCTGGCGCTGCGCCACCTTGCGGTCGGCTACCTCGTCGCGCACACAAGCTTCCAAAGCCGGGCGCACCATGACGCGCCCTCAAAATAATCTGGAATGAAGCCATTGGCCCCTCTGCCCGCCGTGTGGCACTTTTCCTCCTAGCCGATCGTTCGCCTCACTAGCAACTTTTGAATTTGCAGAGCATGCTTAACGTCTTAGCGTGACGGTCCGTCGTACCGGCCACGCTTCCGCGTGCTTGATCTTCCCCGGCTCCTGCCGGTAAGTCGCCAAGCCGCCGGGCACGGGGTCCGGCGCTGAGCGTCTTGGCCATGCCATCCGACCTTTCGCCGCCTGCCACAGAAGCGCATGCATCGCTGCGATCCTTTCGGCAGTGGATGATCGCGCGAGCGCTGCCGCTCTGGGCGTCGAAGGGCTTCGACCGTGCTTACGGCGGCTTCCATGAGCGCCTCTTCCTCGACGGCACGCCTGACGCCGCGGCGCCGCGGCGGACGATGGTGCAGGCGCGACAGATTTATGTGTATGCGCACGCCGCCGCGCTCGGCTGGCATCGGCAAGAGCTGCCGCTGGCGTTGCAGGCGCTGGAAACCCTGCTCGCACGCGCCCGCACGCCCGATGGCCGTCCCGGCTATGTCTATAGCGTCTCGCCGGATGGCGGCATCGCCGACCCGACACGCGATACTTACACCCATGCCTTCATCCTCCTCGCGCTCGCCTGGCTGCATCGCGCCAGCGGCGACGCGCAATTGCGCGGCCTGATCGACGGGGCGCTCGCCTTCATCGACGAACATCTGACCGCGCCGAACGGGACGCTCTACGAGGGCGCGCCACGCCGGCTGCCGCGGCGGCAGAACCCGCATATGCATCTCTAT
>JAFKKS010000066.1 GCA_017304555.1 Hyphomicrobiales bacterium | reverse complement strand
CAACACGGTCGCCAAGGGCGTCGAGAGCGTCGCCAGGCTCGGCGTGGATTTCCTGACGGTGCATGCCTATCCGCAAACGATGCAGGCTGCCGTCGAAGGCAAGGCCGGCTCGAAGCTTCGGCTGCTCGCGGTGACCGTCCTCACCTCCTATGACGATCACGATCTTGCCGAGGCGGGTTACGAGATCAGCGTCGAAGACCTTGTTGCGGATCGCGCCAGCCGGGCGCAGGACATCGGCATCGACGGCATCGTCTGCGCGGCGGAAGAAGCGGGGCCGCTGCGGCTCGTCGTCGGGCCGGACATGCTCTTGGTGACGCCGGGCATTCGGCCGGGTGGCTCCGCACGCAACGATCAGAAACGTGCCGCGACGCCGGCGCAGGCTATCGACGCGGGAGCCGACTATCTTGTCGTCGGGCGCCCGATTGTTGCGAACCCGGATCCGCGCGCCGCGGCCGACGCCGTCGTGGCGGAAATTAAGACAGCAGTGGCTGCGGCGACATAAGCGGGATGACTTTTCTTCGAAACGTCATCCCACTTTCGTCTTTTGGTTGCGCGTGATCTGATCCCGAAAACCGCTGCACACTTTTCGGGATCATGCGTTAAAGGAGGAGTTGAGATGGCGAAAGGCTACTGGATCGGCCACGTCGATGTACACGACCTCGAAGGGTACAAGGCGTATGTCGCGGCCAATGCCGAACCGATCCGCAAATTCGGCGGGCGCTTTATCGTGCGCGGCGGAAAATTCGAGGCCAAGGAAGGGGCGAGCCGTTCCCGCAACGTCGTGTTGGAATTCCCGAGCTATCAGGCGGCGCTCGACTGCTACAATTCGCCGGAATATCGCGCGGCCGTCGCGTTGCGCACTCCGCATTCGACCGCCGACATCATGGTGATCGAAGGTTACGATGGGCCGCAGCCTTAAGGACGCGGCGCGAGCGCAGGTCCTGGAAACGAGCGTGACATGAGCGAGATGCGTTTGATCGTTGCCGGGGCTGGTGGCCGCATGGGCCGCACGCTCGTCAAAGCCATTTCCGACATGCCGGAACTTCGTGTCACGGGTGCGCTGGAGCAACCCGGCTCGCCGCTCATCGGGCAGGATGCGGGCGTGTTGGCCGGATTGCCGCCCTCGGGCCTGACGCTGACCGACGACGTGAAGGCGCTGGCGGCGCAGGCCGACGGCATCGTCGATTTCACCGTGCCGGCGTCGACCTTGGCGCTGCTCGATGTCGCCGCCGAAGCGGGTTTGGTGCATGTCATCGGCACGACCGGCATTGACGCGGCCGGCGAAGCCGCGATCCGCAAGGCGGCCACGCGGGCGCGGATCGTGAAGTCCGGCAATATGAGCCTTGGCGTCAATCTCCTCGCGGCGCTGGTGAAGCGCGCGGCGGCGATGCTCGACGAGGATTTCGACATCGAGGTGCTGGAGATGCATCACAACAGGAAGATCGACGCGCCTTCCGGCACCGCGCTCCTTCTCGGCCGCGCCGCCGCCGATGGCCGCGGGATCGATCTCGATCAACGCTCGGTGCGCAGCCGCGATGGGCACACCGGCGCACGCGAACGCGGCGACATCGGTTTCGCCACGTTGCGCGGCGGCACCGTCGTCGGTGAGCACAGCGTCATCTTCGCCGGCCCCGCGGAGCGCATCGAGTTCGTCCACAAAGCCGAAGACCGGATGCTGTTCGCGCGCGGCGCCCTCAAGGCGGCGCTGTGGGCGCGCGGCCAAAAGCCGGGGCTTTACTCGATGGCCGACGTCCTCGGCCTCTAGCGCATGATTCCGAAAAGTGTGAAGCGGTTTTCGGACGAGATCATGCGCAATCGGATCGACTGAACAACATAAGGACCAATACGAATGACGGATCGTCTTCTCGTGCTCGTGCGTCACGGCCAGAGCGAATGGAATTTGAAGAACCTGTTCACCGGCTGGAAGGACGTCGATCTCACGGAGCAGGGCATCGAGGAGGCGCGGGCGGCCGGGCGCAAGCTCAAGGCGGAAGGCATCCAGTTCGATGTCGCCTTCACCTCGTCGCTCAAGCGCGCGCAACGCACGCTCGATCTCATTCTGGATGAGCTCGGGCAAAAGAATCTGCCGATCACGCGCGATCAGGCCTTGAACGAGCGCGACTACGGCGACCTCGTCGGTCTCAACAAGGACGATGCGCGCAAGAAGTGGGGCGACGAGCAGGTTCTGCAGTGGCGCCGCTCTTACGACGTGCCGCCGCCCGGCGGCGAAAGCTTGAAGGATACCGTCGCGCGTGCCTTGCCGTATTTCGTGCAGGAGATCCTGCCGCGCGTCCTGCGTGGAGAGCGCACGCTCATCGCGGCGCACGGCAACTCGCTGCGGGCGCTGATCATGGTGCTGGAGCGCCTGACACCGGAGCAGATTCTGAAGCGCGAATTGGGAACCGGCGTGCCGATCATTTACCGGCTGAACGCGGATGCGACCACGGCGTCGGCGGTCGATCTGGCATCGTAAGATAGAGCGCGGCCGTTGCGAAGGCGGCGGCTGCTATCCGAACACCGTGCGGGTGGGACCGCGCTTGGCTTCCCACAGCGCGGCTGACAGCGCTGCCGCGAAGCTCGCGCGCGACTCCGGGTCGAGACAGCCGGCGATGGCCAGGCGGCGTCCGCGCGACACCAGGAACAACTGCTGCAATCCGAATTCGCCGAGTTCTTCACGATCCAGGCGCACCCACAGGGGATTGGCGTTCCATTCGCTGACCGCGCCGCGATCGGTCACTTGCCGCACGGTCAAGATGCTCGGTGTGACGACGACCTCTTCGTAGGCCTTTGCGCTGCGATAGCTCATCCGCAGCGCCCAGTAGACGAGTAGGACGTCGAGGCCAAGGAAGCCGGTGATCGGCCACGCGCCCATGATGAGAAACATGATGCTGGTCGCAGCGCTGATGATGCCGATGGCGAGCATCACGGCCATGAATCCCGACGAGCCCAACGACCTGTAAGGCCGCAGCACAGCGGAAAACAGGGGGGCTTCTCCCTCGCGGCTGTTGTCGTTCGTCATGCTGACCAATATACCGGAAAAATGGCCCGAAAGACGACCCGCAATACGCCCGCCAAGCGCAAAGGCCAAGCGCCAAAAGCGACGGCTCGGAAGGCGAAATTGAAGGCGGGCGCCGCGCCGGCGCCGATGCTCGCCGCCGTCCGTAAGCGTAACGGCAGCAAGGCCAATGCCGCGGCGGTGAGCGATGCGGTGAAGCCCTGGACGCCGGCCGAGATCGCGGAGGCGTTCCGGCGCTGGCGCGATGCCAATCCCGAGCCAAAAGGCGAGTTGCACTACGTCAACCCGTTTACGCTGCTGATCGCGGTTTCATTTTCGGCGCAGGCAACCGACTCCGGCGTCAACAAAGCGACGCGGCCGCTGTTTGCCGAAGTCGATACGCCGCAGAAGATGGTGGCGCTCGGCGAAGACCGGTTGCGCGACGCGATCAAGAGCATCGGCTTCTTCAACGTCAAGGCGCGCAACGCCATCGCGCTCTCGCGCAAGCTCATCGCGGACTACGGCGGCGAGGTGCCGCGCGACCGCGAGGCGCTGCAGGGGCTACCGGGCGTCGGACGCAAGACCGCGAATGTCGTTCTCAATATCGCTTTCGGCGAACCGACGATGGCGGTCGACACGCATGTCTTCCGCGTTTCGAACCGCACCGGCCTCGCGCCAGGCAAGGATGTGCAGGCGGTCGAGGCGAGGCTCGATCGTGTCATCCCCGATGCGTTCAAGGTGCATGCGCATCACTGGCTGATCCTGCATGGCCGCTATGTGTGCAAGGCCGTGCGCCCGCTCTGCGAGTCCTGCCTGATCAACGATCTCTGCCATTGGCCGGGTAAAGCCGTGTTTCTCGACGGCGTAAAGCCAGCAAAGTTGAAGGTGTCCGCTCCGGCCACCCGTTAACCGGAATGCGGACAATCACTTTACAGCAATTGCCGTCTCGGGAATGCTTCTCACCGTATTGCGTGAGGGCGGGGAGGGGCAGATGCGTTGGTATTGGGTGGCGGGCATCCTTGCGGCTTTGGCGTTGTCGATGCCGCAGCGTGCGGATGCGGGCGTGCTCGTTTCGATCAACAAGTCGACGCAGCGCATGACCGTCTCCGTCGATGGTGAAGTAAAATACGTCTGGGCGGTTTCCACCGGGCGCGCGGGTTACGGCACGCCGAACGGCCAGTACCGTCCGCAGCGGATGGCGCGCACCTGGTTCTCGCGCAAATACTACAACTCGCCGATGCCGCACTCGATCTTCTACCACGGCGGCTTCGCCATTCACGGCAGCAACGACATCCGCCGGCTCGGCGGCCCGGCCTCGCACGGCTGCGTGCGGCTGCACCCGGCCAACGCCGCGACGCTATTTGCCCTGGTCAAGCGCGAGGGCATGGGAGCGACCCGGATCTCCATCTCCGGCGCGAACCCGACGATGATCGCAAAGAAGCCGCGCGCTAGCCGCGTGCGCAGTGCCGAGGCGCATCCGCGCCCGGCCTATCGTTATTATTCCGATGATCAGCCCGAGTTTCGTCCCGTTTACCGCGATCGCGGGTGGGATGACGACTGGGATTAACCGGGATTACCGTTAAGTACGGCCTTTACGGCGCGTGCGGCCCAAATACCGCGGCGGCGGTAGCGAAACCGACCCTCCCCTGTTAAAAGGGCGCGCCCGCGCGGTTCCGTGCGGGCTGTCGTCTTGAGGGTCTCCCATGCGCAAGGCCGATATCCGGCGCACCACCAAGGAAACCGACGTCGCGGTCGCGATCGACCTCGACGGGACCGGCGCGGCTGACATCGCGACCGGCATCGGCTTTCTCGACCACATGCTGGACCTTCTGGCGCGCCATTCGCGCGTCAACATGAAGGTCAAGGCCAAGGGCGACCTGCACATCGACCATCACCACACGACGGAAGATGTCGGCATCGCGCTCGGACAGGCGGTGAAGCGCGCGCGCGGCGACATGAAAGGCGTGACGCGCTATGCCGACGTGCATCTGCCGATGGACGAGGCGCTGACCCGCGTCGCAATCGACATTTCAGGTCGTCCGTTCCTGGTCTTCAAGGCCGAATTCTCCCGCGACAAGGTCGGAGAGTTCGACACCGAACTCGTGCGCGAGTGGTTCCAGGCGTTCGCGATGAACGCCGGCATCACGCTGCATGTCGAGACGCTCTACGGCTCGAACGACCACCATATCGCCGAGTCCTGCTTCAAGGGGCTGGCGCGGGCGCTTCGGGCCGCCGTCGCGATCGATGCGCGGGCGAAGAACGAGGTGCCGTCGACAAAGGGCCGTCTCGGCGACTGATCGGAGCACGTCATGCCTGTCTATACCGTGCATGAGCCGCCGCTGAAGAGCGGCGAGGCGCGCGCGGCGCCGGAGCGCTTCCGGTTCGTGCGCGACGGCTTCCACTTCTGGGCGTTCCTGTTGGGGCCGCTATGGATGATCTGGCGCCGGCTGTGGCTGGTGCTGATCGGCTATATCGTCGTCTGTGTCGTGTTGAGCTTCGCGATGTTCGCGCTCGGCGTTCCTCGCTCCGGCGCTGCGATCGTGCAGTTGCTCATCTCCCTGTTCGTCGGGCTCGAGGCGGGCTCGCTGCAGCGGTGGTCGCTGCGGCGCTGGCGCGAGGTCGGAATCGTCTCGGCCAACAATCTCGAAGCTGCGGAGCGGCGCTTCTTCGACGGCTGGGAAGGCGACGCGCCTGCGCCTCCGTCCCCGCCCTCCACGACAACCACGCCTGCGCCGCCCGAGATTCGTCATCGGACGCCGCAGCCGTCGGACATTATTGGCGTGTTCCCCGAACCGGGAATGCCGCGATGACCGTCGCGATCGTCGATTACGGTTCCGGCAATCTGCACTCGGCCGCGAAGGCGTTCGAGCGGGCGGCGCGCGAAAGCGGCACGGGGCAGGCGATCATGGTGACGCGCGAGCCGGAACAGGTCGCGCGGGCGGACCGCGTGGTGCTTCCGGGCGTCGGCGCCTTCGCCGACTGCCGCCGCGGGCTCGACGCCGTTCCCGGCATGGTCGATGCGTTGGAAGATGTCGTGCGCAAAAAGGGCCGGCCGTTTCTCGGCATTTGCGTCGGCATGCAGTTGATGGCGGAGCGCGGCCTCGAATATGTCGTGACCAAGGGGCTCGGCTGGGTGAAGGGCGAGGTCGACAAGATCCAGCCGTCCGATCCCGCGCTTAAGATTCCGCACATGGGCTGGAACACGCTCGATCCGGCGACGAAGCACCCCCTGCTTGACGGCATCCCGGTCGGGCCGAAAGGCCTGCATGCGTATTTTGTGCATTCGTACCATCTCACGCGCGGCGCGCGTGCGGACCTGGTGGCCGAGGCCGACTACGGCGGCCCGGTCACGGCGATGGTCGGTCACGGCAATATCGCCGGCACGCAATTCCATCCGGAGAAGAGCCAGCGCCTCGGGCTCGCGCTCATCGGCAACTTTCTGAAATGGGCGCCGTGAGTCGCGTGCGATTTCCTTCTTTCACCTCCCCCCTTGAGGGGGAGGTCGCTGCGCGCAGCGCGGCGGGTGGGGGGTATTCTTTTGGGATATTGCCCTTCCGGCTCTCGCTGATTTTACCCCCCTCCCCAACCCTCCCCCTCAAGGGGGGAGGGAGTCGACTACGGCTCGTTGCGCGTTGCGTTTCCAAGTGCGGTGAACGTCAAACATGATTCTTTTTCCCGCCATCGACCTGAAGGACGGGGTGTGCGTGCGCCTGGAGCAGGGCGATATGCAGCGCGCCACCGTGTTCAACCGCGATCCAGCGGCGCAGGCGCACGTCTTCGAATCGCAAGGCTTTCGCTACCTGCATCTCGTCGATCTCGACGGCGCCTTCGCCGGCCGCCCGATGAACGCGCAGGCGGTGGAGCGTATCCTCGAAACGGTCGGCATCCCGGTGCAACTCGGCGGCGGCATCCGCGACATCGCGACGATCGAATCCTGGCTCGAGAAGGGCGTGACGCGCGTCATCATCGGGACAGCCGCTGTGCGCAATCCCGATCTGGTGAAGGAGGCGGCGCGCCGCTTCCCGACGCGCCTTGCGGTCGGGCTTGACGCGCGTGACGGCCGCATCGCGGTCGAAGGTTGGGCCGAAACGTCGGAGCTTGCCGCGCTTGACGTTGCGCGGCGCTTCGAGGACGCGGGCGTCGCGGCGATCATCTACACCGATATCGCGCGCGACGGGCTGCTGAAGGGGCTCAACCTCGACGGCACCATCGCACTGGCGGAGGCGCTTTCTATTCCCGTCATCGCGTCGGGCGGACTCGCATCCCTCGCAGCCATGTTCAAGGTTCGCGTTATTCCCTGCCTGGACGTGAAGGATGGCCGCGTCGTCAAGGGCGTCAACTTTGTCGATCTGCGCGACGCCGGCGATCCGGTCGAGGCGGCGATCGCCTACGATGCGGCCGGCGCCGACGAACTGACGTTCCTCGACATCACGGCGAGCCACGAGAACCGCGAAACGATCTTCGATGTCGTGCGGCGCACCGCGGAAGCGTGTTTCATGCCGCTCACCGTCGGCGGCGGCGTGCGCACGGTCGAAGATATCCGCAAGCTTTTGAGTTCCGGCGCCGACAAGGTTTCCATCAATACGGCGGCGGTGACGCGCCGGGCGTTCGTGAAGGAAGCGGCGGAGAAGTTCGGCGATCAATGCATCGTCGTCGCCATCGATGCGAAAAAGGTCTCCAAGCCCGGCGAGCCCGATCGATGGGAGATCTTCACCCACGGTGGGCGCAACCCGACCGGGATCGACGCGGTCGCCTATGCGCGCGAGGTCGTGGAACTGGGGGCCGGCGAAATCCTGCTCACCTCGATGGACCGGGACGGCACCAAGGGCGGCTACGACATCGCGCTCACGCGCGCTGTGGCCGATGCGGTTCCGGTGCCCGCGATCGCTTCGGGCGGGGTCGGGACGCTCGATCACCTTGTCGCCGGCATCCGCGAGGGACACGCGACGGCCGTGCTCGCCGCGTCGATCTTCCATTTTGGAGAATTTACCGTGCGGGAAGCCAAGGATTATATGGCGCGGGCGGGGCTGCCGATGCGGCTCGATCCGCCGGCGGAACCGCGCGGAGCCAGGTGAGGACGGAATCGCTCATGAGCGCATTCACAATCCACGATCTCGAAAGGCGCGTTGCGGAACGCGCTCTCGTCGACGATGGGAAGTCCTATACACGCAAGCTGCTCGATCGCGGCGTCGCCCATTGCGCCAAGAAGATGGGCGAGGAAGCCGTCGAGACGGCGCTCGCCGCCGTGGCCGAGGACCGCGAGCACTTCGTCGCGGAGAGCGCCGACCTGCTGTATCATCTGCTGGTGTTGCTGCGGTCGCGCGACGTCCCGCTGACCGAGGTCGAGGCGGCGCTCGCCACGCGCACCGGCATGACCGGCCTCGAAGAGAAGGCATCGCGGCCGAAGTTCTGAGGCCCGGAGACAGCGATGGATCAGCGCCCAGACGACGGCATTTCGCCTTACCGTATCCTTTCGCGTGCGGAGTGGGCGCGACTGCGCGCCGATACGCCGATGACGTTGAGCGCCGAGGAAGTGACGCGGCTGCGCTCGCTGCATGATCGGCTCGACTTCAAAGAGGTCGAGGAGATTTACCTGCCGTTGTCGCGGCTCCTTTCGATGTATGTCGCGGCCACGCAGCGCCTTTTTCGGTCGCGGTCGGCAAGTCGACGACAGCGCGCGTGCTGCAAGCGTCGCTTGCGCGCTGGCCGAATGTGCCGAAGGTCGATCTCGTGACGACCGACGGCTTCCTTTATCCCAACGCCGTTCTCGCCGGCGAAAACCTGATGGAGAAGAAGGGTTTTCCGGAAAGCTACGACATCACGGCGCTGCTGCGCTTTCTGACCGACATCAAGGCGGGGCGGCGGCCGGTGCGGGCACCAGTCTACTCGCATCTCGTCTATGACGTGCTGCCGAACCACTGGGTCGAGGTGGATCGGCCGGATATCTTGATCGTCGAAGGCCTCAACGTGCTGCAGGCGGGGCGGCCGCCGAAGGATGGCAAGGCCATCCCGTTCGTCTCCGACTTCTTCGACTTCTCGATCTATCTCGACGCCGATGAAGACATGCTGTTCGGGTGGTATGTCGATCGCTTCCTGACGCTGCGCGGCACGGCGTTCCGCGATCCGAAGTCGTACTTCCATCGCTACTCGCAATTGAGCGACGACGAGGCGAAGGAGGTTGCCGCCTCGATTTGGAATCGCATCAACCTCGTCAACCTGCGTGAGAACATCCTGCCGACGCGCCAGCGCGCCGACCTGATCCTCAAGAAGGGTCCGAGTCACCTCATCGACCAGGTGGCGCTGCGCCGGCTGTAAAATTCAAGCCGCGTGACGCTCCGCGGCTGCGCCGAAATGCGCGATATAGCGCTGGTCGATGTGGGACACGGGAAGCACGATCAGCACGTCCGTCGTGCCAAAGCGATGATCGATCACGGCGCCGTCGCCGACGCGTGCGCCCAGCCTGAGATAGCCTTTGACCAACGGCGGCAGATCGCGCCATGCAGCGCGCGGGTCGATGTCGCTTGCCGCGAGATGTGCCATCGGGACGCGACGCAAGGGCAGCGCCCGCACGCGCCAGTCATCGGCCGCTGCTGCGAAGTGATGTAGGTAGGACAGAGGCTGCACCAAGCTTTCCGGCGCGGTGCCTTCCAGGCTGGCGCAGCCGAACATCGCATCGACGCGATGTTCGAGAACGTAGCGCCAGACCCCGTGCCACAGGAGATTGACGGTGCGGCGGTTGCGATAGGGTAGCGCGACGCAGGAGCGGCCAAGCTCCAGGAATTTCAGATTCCGGTGGCGCGTCAGCAGCGGCGCGATGTCGAACTCGCTGGCGCTATAAAAGCCGTGATGGCGCGCGGCGACCTCCTGGCGCAACAGGCGATAGGTGCCGACGACGCGCGGCTCGCGGTTCAGTCCGCGCGCGCCGATGTTGTCAATGACGAGCAGGTGGTCGCAAATCTCGTCGTATTCGTCGGCGTCGCGGCGCAGCAGGCGAGCCGACATGCCCTTTGCGGACATCTCGCCGTAGAAGACGCGATAGCGCAGCCGCTGTGCGCGTCGCACGTCTTTCGCGTCGTTCGCAAGATGCACTTCGAGCGAGCCGAGGCGCCCCAAGGGCTCGGGGGCGCCTGCCGCACGCGGCGTTACGTGCAGAGCTGCCGGCAGCGGCGCCAACGGAATTGGCGGAACGGTTTGCTCTCTGCCGGTATTCTGCAACATGCCAAGCCCCCTTCCTATGAGGGCGACGCGTCACGCGATTCGCGCCGCCATTTTCTCGGGCGCGTTCAAGCATGGGCGTGGCAAGGATTTATGACAAGGCGCGTCTGCGTCGCATGGGGCGCGCGGGTATCAGGCGGCCGCGCGCTTCGGGTCGCCGAGTTCTTCAAGCGTCGTGATGAGCTGTTCGCGATGCAGTGGCTTCACCAGAAAGGCGTTCATGCCGGCGGCGAGGCAGGTGGCGCGGTCGTCGGCGAAGGCGTTGGCGCTGAGCGCGACGATCCTTGTGGGCGGCGCGCCGTCCTCCTCCTCCATCGCGCGCATGCGGCGCGCAGCCTCCACGCCGTCCATGACCGGCATGTTCAGGTCCATGAGCACGAGATCGTAGGGCGCATCACCCTCGCGCTCGGCGCGCCAGAGGTCGAGCGCGGCAGCGCCGTCTCCCGCCAAGGTCGGCTGATGTCCAAGCTTCTCGAGCAGCGAGCGCGTCAGTAGCGCGTTGATCTCGTTGTCTTCCGCCACCAGCACTTTCAGGCTCACCGCGACGCTGTCGGGCGCCGTCGGCGGCGCGGCGGCCGGGTTCAGCGGTACGGCCGTCTCCTCCGCCTCCGTTTCGGCTCCGGTCAGGACGGCGAGGAGCGACGCACTGCGCACGGGCTTGATGAGATAGCCGGTCATTCCCGCCTCGCGCAGCGCCGGCAGATGCGCACGCTCGGTCGGGGTGATCAGGGCAAGGCGCCGGGAGGTCGACGGTATCCCCGCCTGGAGAATCTCCTGCAACGCGGGCATGCCGAGGGCGCTGTCCGCCAGGATCGCACTCCAGGGGCTGGTGCCGGCATCGCGAACGGCGTCCGCCATGTGGGTCGCGATGCTGACGCGCGCGCCCGCGTTTTCGATCTGCCGGCCGATCAGCGGCGTGATCACCGAGGAGCTGACGATCAGCACGTCGGCGTCATTCAGGTGCGGAAGCGCGGCCTGCTCGTCGGCAGCCTCGGCCGCATCCGGAAGCGGGATGGTGACGCTGAAGCGGGCGCCGCGGCCAGGCTCGCTTTCCAGCCGGATGTCGCCGGCCATGCTTTCGACGATTCCTCTAGAGATGGCGAGGCCGAGTCCCGTGCCGCCGAAGCGGCGCGTCGCGCCAGCGTCCACCTGCTCGAACTCCTTGAAGATGCGCTGCTGAGCATCCGGATCGATGCCGATGCCGGTGTCCTCGACGGTGAAGGTGACTTCGCCGATCCGTGGGCCGGGGGTCACGATGACGGCGACACCGCCGGTTTCGGTGAACTTAATGGCGTTACCGGCGAGGTTGAGCAGCACTTGGCGCAAGCGGTCGGCATCGCCGACGACGCAACGCGGCAGCCCGTCGTCGACATAGGAGCCGACGTCGAGGCCCTTCGCCTGCGCGCGCGGCGCCAGCAACTCGACCGTGCCCTCGACCAGCGTGCTCAGCGAAAACGGGCGGCGTTCCAGCGCGATCTTGCCGGCTTCGATTTTTGAGAAGTCGAGGACGTCCTCGATCAGCGACAGCAGCGTGTGTCCCGATGTCACGACCGCATTGACGTAAGTCGTCTGCTCCGGCGTCAGCGTGGTGTCGCGCAGCAGGTCGGCCATGCCGAGGATGCCGTTGAGCGGCGTGCGGATCTCGTGCGAGACGACGGCGAGGAACCGCGATTTCGCGCGGCTCGCGCTTTCGGCCTGGTCGCGCGCTTCGGCGAGTGCATGTGTTGCCTCGGTTTGTGCAGTGACGTCGCGGCCGACGCTTTGGCGTTCGGTCTGCGCGTGGCGTGCGTCGCGCACCACGACTTCGCGCCAGGAAATCCAGCGTCCGCCGTTCGGCGTCGCGATCTTCTGGTCATGGACGCGGGTGCCGTCGGGCAGCACCGTCGCCTCGCTCTGTTCGATAACGGGAACTTGGAACCGCGTGCCGACGATCGCGTCGCGCCGCTGCCCGACAAGCGTGCAGAACGCATCGTTGGCGTAAGTGACGATTTCTGCGCCGTCGCGGCGTACGATGACATCGCCCTGGGCGTCGAGGAGGCTGCGTGCGCGCTCTCCCGCTTCTTTCAACTCCCAGTTCCTGTCGGCGGTCGCTTCCAGGCGCTCTTCCAGCGCGCGGATTTTCTCCCGCATGTCGCGCCGCATGCGCCGCAGAAACAGCCAGGCCGCAGCGGTGAGCCCACAAAGGAGGATGACGAGAACGCAGACAACCAACAGCACGAACACACCCATGGGAACGAATACGGATCGTACCGCCGGAATCTTGCGATTCCCTTCAGTGACGGTGAGCGCCGCCGGCGCATCTAGGCCGGCGCACAAACCTGGTGCCGTTACGGTTATCGGCGGCTTAATCCGTTCCTTCGAACCTCTCCAGCAGCGTTTGGATTTTTGCCGATGGATGAGCGGCATTTGTGACAACCGATGCGAGACACGCGTCCCATGCTGGTGCAATCGGCGCAGGTTATTTCGCGGATGCGGCACCCTGACGCGCCGAATGCTAACGAAAGCACACGATTTGTGATGCCGGTTTGCGCATTCGTGCGGCATATTCTTTGCTGAAATGAAACGTACGTTCTCTAAGATGCGTGACTAGGTCTCCGGATATGCCGGTGAAATAGGGTTAATGGGATGAGCTTTGGCGTCGTCCGCGCCGTATTGACGCTGCTATGCGCAGGAAGCTTCGCGATTTTTGCCGATGCGACGGACGTGCGCGCGCAAACGGCCGTTAAATTCAGTCTCGCCGGGAAGGTTGACGGCGCCGCAGCCCCGTTTTTGCTGGCGCTCGACCGGGGGTATTTCAAGCGCGAGGGGCTCGACGTTACGATCGACCCCGTCGCCACAGGTCTGGAGCCGATCACGCGGCTTGCCGGCGAGACCTACGATATCGCGCTCGGGGATTTCAACGCGCTGGTTCGCTGGCGTGATCAAAATCCGGCAACGGCGATCAAAGCGGTTTTCATCCTGCAAAATCGTGGAGGCTATGTCGTTGTGTCGCGTCGCAGCCGCGGTGTGGCCAAACCCAAGGATTTGGAAGAGGCCAAGATCGTCGTTTCGCAAGCCGATGCGGCTGCCGCTCAATGGCCGATCTTCGTCAAGCTGACGGGCATCGACGTCGACAAAGCGACAATTCTGAACACCGGGATTCCGGTGCGCGAGCCGATGCTGGCGGCTGGCGAGGCCGATGCGGTCGTGGGGCTCAATTACGGCGTGCCGCTGAATCTGCGCGACAAGGGCGTTCCGGCAGACGACATCGTGGTCATGCGCATGAGCGACTACGGGCTTGCGCTCTACGGCGATGCCATCATGGTGCGACCCAAATTTCTTGCCGAGAAGCCGGAGGCGGTGAAGGCGTTCATTGCCGCGGTGAGCGCGGCGCTGAAAGATACGATCCAGGACCCTGCAAAGGCGATCGAAGCCCTGGCGCAACGCAACAGCAGCATCAATCGTGATGTCGAACTGCAGCGGCTCAATGTCATGCTGAAAGAGAACGTCCTCACCGAGCAGACGGCGGCGAACGGCATTGGGGCGATCGATGCCGCGCGATTCGAGAAGACGTTGGAGCAGATCGGGCTTCCACTTCGCTTGAAAATGCTCTAACGCTGGCACTGCGGGCAGTAGAACGTCGAGCGGCCGGATTGCACGATGCGGCGCACGGTGCCGCCGCAACCGGGCGTCATGCACGGCTGTCCTTCCCGGTCGTAGACGCGGAAGGCATGCTGGAAATAGCCGAGTTCGCCGTCGGTCAGGCGATGGTTGCGCAATGTCGTGCCCCCGGCGCGAAGCGCCTCTTCCAGCACGTCTCTGATCGCTTGTACGAGCGCATCGGCGCGCGGCTGTGGGTGGCCCGTACGCGTTGCCAATGTCGAAGCCCCGCGCTTGGGCGAGAGGTGGGCGCGGTACAACGCCTCGCAGACGTAGATGTTGCCGAGGCCGGCGACGACGTGCTGATCGCTGAGCGCCGCCTTCAGGCTCGTTTTCTTGCCGGCACAGGCTTGTGCCAGCATGGCGCCGTCGAAGGCGTTGCCGAGCGGTTCTGGGCCCAGCGCGCGCAACGAGGGCTCGTCTTCGAGCTTGTCGCGCGCGATGAGCTTCATGAAGCCGAAGCGGCGCGGGTCGCTGAAGGTGATCGTCGCGCCATTGGACATGTGGAACACGACGTGGTCGTGGGTGCCCGGCTTCGCGCGCGGGTGATGGAACTCGCCGATCGGCGTCTCGGCGCAGCCGTGCCGCACGCGGAACGTCCCCGACATGCCGAGATGCATAATGAGGACCTCCTGCGAGGAGAGGTCGGCGAGGAGATATTTCCCGCGCCGGCCGAGGCTGACGACCTCCTGGCCCTGCAGATGGCCGGCGAAATTCTTGGGGAGCGGCCAGCGCAAATCGGGCCGGTGCGCCTCCACCTTTGTAAAATGCGCGCCCTCCATCGCCGGCACCAGGCCGCGCCTTACGGTTTCGACTTCCGGTAGTTCAGGCATGGGCGGGGGTAACGTTGTTGGCGGGTCGGGCACGGCTGTCATAGCGCCACAGCGCGCGCCGCGCTATGGTCCCGCCGGCCAAGGAGACCGGACGATGCCGGAAGCGCAACAGCCGCGCGAGAGCCATTTCGGCTTTCGCTCGGTTGCACTGGAAGACAAGCAGGCTTTGGTCGATGACGTGTTCCACGCCGTCGCCCGCCGCTACGATCTGATGAACGACCTGATGTCGGCGGGGCTGCATCGGGCGTGGAAGGACGTGTTGGTGAATACCGTCGACCCGCCGCGCGGGGATGCGCCGTTCGCGCATCTCGATGTCGCGGGCGGCACCGGCGACATTGCCTTTCGCATGATGGAGGCGGGCGGTCCCGGGTGCCGGACGACCGTGATCGACATCAATGCCGATATGCTGCAGGTCGGGCGCGAACGCGCCGCCAAGCTTGGCCTGGACGAGCGCGTGTCCTTCGTCGAGGGCAACGCCGAGGCGCTGCCGGAGCGGGATCGGTGCGCCGATGCCTACACCATCGCCTTCGGCATCCGTAACGTGCCGCGGATCGAGCAGGCGCTGGCGGAAGCCTATCGCGTGCTGCGGCCGGGCGGACGCTTCGCTTGTCTCGAATTCTCGAGCGTAGACGTGCCGGGCCTGGACCGTCTCTATGACCTCTACTCCTTCAACGTTGTGCCCGCCCTCGGCCGGGCCGTCGCGGGAGACGCCGAGCCGTACCGCTATCTTGTCGAATCCATCCGGCGGTTTCCGAAGCCCGAGCCCTTTGCCGACATGATCCGCGCGGCCGGTTTCCGCCGCGTCTCGTGGCAACCGCTGACGGGCGGCATCGTCGCACTGCATACGGGCTGGCGTTTGTGATCTCCGCGTTGATCCACTGTGGGCGGCTGGCGCGCGCCGGATATGTCTTCGCGCGCGAGGGCGTGCTCGGTGTTCTCGACCCGTCGCCGTTGCCGCCGGGCGCGCAAGCCGTGATCAAGGCGGCGCGGCTGCTGGAGCGGCCGGCCGGTGCGGGCGCCAAGGCACGCCTTTCAGCGGCGCTGACGCGGCTCGGCCCGACCTATGTGAAGCTCGGACAATTCCTGGCAACACGGCAGGATGTCGTCGGGCCGGCGCTCGCACGCGACCTCGAAAGCCTGCAAGATCGCATGGCGCCGTTTCCGCAGAAGGAAGCGGAAGCAACGGTCGCGCGGGCGCTGGAACGGCCGCTGACGGCTGCGTACAGCACTTTTGGTCCGGCCGTCGCGGCGGCGTCGATTGCGCAAGTGCATCGCGCGGAAGTCACTGTCGCGGGCGAGCCGCGCACGGTTGCGGTGAAGGTGCTGCGGCCGGGTGTTGAGAGCCGGCTGCGCGCCGATATCGATTCCTTCTATTTTGCGGCGCGCGGCGCAGAGCAGCATTCGACGGAAGCGCGGCGGCTGCGATTCGTCGAGGTTGTGGACACGCTCGCACGTTCCGTCGCGATCGAGATGGATCTGCGGCTCGAAGCCGCGGCGCTCTCCGAGATGGCGGAGAACACCAAGGACGACGCGGATTTCCGCGTGCCCTCCGTCGACTGGGATCGCACGGCGCGCGAAGTGCTGACGCTGGAATGGATCGACGGCACGCCGCTCACCGACCGCGCCGCGCTGGTCGCGAAGGGTTACGATCTCGAACAACTCGCACAGACGGTGATGCAGAGCTTTCTGCGGCATGCGCTGCGCGACGGCTTCTTCCACGCCGACATGCATCCCGGAAACCTGTTCGTCGACGATACGGGCCGGCTGGTGGCCGTCGACTTCGGCATCATGGGGCGGCTGGGGCCGAAGGAGCGGCGATTCCTTGCCGAAATCCTGCACGGCTTCATCACGCGCGACTACCGGCGCACCGCCGAGGTGCATTTCGAGGCCGGCTACGTGCCGACGCATCATTCGGTCGAAAGCTTTGCGCAGGCGATCCGGGCGATCGGCGAGCCGATCCACAGCCGTACGGCGGAAGAGATTTCCATGGCGAAGCTGCTGACCCTCCTGTTCGAGGTCACCGGCATTTTCGACATGCGCACGCGGCCGGAGCTGATCCTGCTGCAAAAGACCATGGTGGTGGTCGAAGGCGTCGCGCGCTCGCTCGATCCGAAGCTCGATATGTGGTCGACGGCGGAGCCTGTCGTGCGTGAATGGATCGAGCGGCATCTCGGTCCGGCCGGGCGGCTCGAAGGCGCGGCAGAGGGGGTGGGGGAGATGACGCGCTTCCTCGGCGGCATCCCGGCGCTCCTGGGCCGCACTGCCGGCCTGGTCGACCAGCTCGACCGCATCACGCGTGACGGCCTCGTCCTGGCGCCGGAGACGGTCAGGGACATCGGGGCAGCCGAAGCCCGGCGCAATCGGTGGATCGCCATCGCTTTGTGGGCGATTGCCCTGCTGTTGCTTTGGATCGCATTGGATTAGCTACCCTTTTGTGATATCAATGATATCAATTGACCTCGCCCGAGGAGCCGACCTTGGCCAGTCTGATCACGCGCAAGCTCGATGAGGCCGTCAAGGCTCGTCTGCGGGTTCGGGCGGCACAGCGTGGCCACTCGCTGGAGGAAGAAGCTCGGCGCATCCTCACCGAGGCGGTGGCGGACGAGGCTGACACAGCTTCCGGGGTTACGCTGCCGGAAGATGTCGCAGGTGAGTCTACCGGGACGTCCATAGCGCCTACCCTGAAGGCGCGACGGGTCCTGCTTGTGATCGGCGGCGGCATTGCCGCGTACAAAAGCCTCGACCTGATCCGCCGCCTGAAGGAGCGCGGCGCCGCCGTCCGCGTCGTCATGACGGAGGCGGCACAGCAGTTCGTCACGCCGCTCGCGGCCGGGGCGCTGGCGGGGCAGCGGCCGTTCACCGACCTTTTCTCGCACGCGGACGAATTCGACATCGGACACATTCGCTTGGCGCGCGAGACCGATCTGATCGTGATCGCGCCGGCGACGGCCGACCTCATGGCGAAGGTCGCGCACGGCTTGGCGCCCGATCTCGCGGGCGCCGTCCTGCTCGCGACCGACAAGCCGGTGCTGATGGCGCCGGCGATGAACCCGCACATGTGGGCGCATGCGGCGACGCGGCGGAACATCGAGACGCTGCGCGGTGACGGGGTCGCTTTCGTCGGGCCGAATTCGGGCGAAATGGCGGAACGCGGCGAAACGGGCCGCGGCCGCATGGCGGAGCCACTCGAGATCGTCGCGGCGGTCGAGGCGCTGCTTGCGCCGCTGCGTCCGCTGCCGCTGCAGGGGCGGCGCGTGCTCATCACCTCCGGTCCGACGCACGAGCCGATCGACCCGGTGCGCTACATCGCCAACCGCTCGTCAGGAAAGCAGGGGCACGCCATTGCCGCGGCTGCTGCTGCCGCCGGGGCCGAGGTGACGCTGGTGAGCGGGCCGGTCACGGTTGCCGATCCGCCCGGCGTGAATGTCGTGAAGGTCGAGTCCGCACGCGAGATGCTGGCCGCCGTGCAATCGGCATTGCCGGCCGACGTGGCGGTGTTCGCGGCGGCGGTTGCGGATTGGGGCGTCGAGCCGCAACAGCAGAAGATCAAGAAAGAAAAGGGTGGCGCGCCGCCGCAATTCGCGCTGCGTGAGAACCCGGACATCCTTTCGACGATCGCGCATATGACGCGCGGGCGGCCGCGCCTCGTCGTCGGATTCGCGGCGGAGACGAACGACGTGATCGCAAATGCCAAAGCGAAGCTCGCGCGAAAGGGCTGCGACTGGATCGTCGCCAACGACGTTTCGCATGAAGGCGGCGTGATGGGTGGCGACCGTAACACCGTGCATCTCATCACCGCCGCCGGCGTCGACTCGTGGCCGACGCAAAGCAAGCAGGGCGTTGCCGCGCATCTCGTCGCGCGCATCGCGTCGGCGCTCGAGGCAAAGCGCTGATGCCGATCGAGGTGCGCATTCAGCGGTTGCCGCATGGCGCCGACTTAAGCCTGCCGAGCAAGCAGAGTGCGCAGGCCGCCGGCCTCGATCTGCACGCCGCGGGTCCCGAGAATGCGCCCATCGTCATTGCGCCCGGAAAATACGCCGCGATCCCGACGGGAATGGTGCTCGCTCTCCCGCCGGGAACGGAGGCGCAGGTGCGCCCGCGTTCCGGCCTTGCCGCGAAGCATGGTGTGACGGTGCTCAACAGTCCCGGCACGATCGATGCGGATTATCGCGGTGAGGTGAAGGTGCTTCTGGTCAATCTCGGGGAGCAGCCTTTCGCGGTGCGGCGCGGCGAGCGGATCGCGCAACTCGTCGTCGCGGCCGTCACGGAGGTCGAATTGCTGGAGACCGACGCCCTCGATGCCACCTCGCGCGGCTCCGGCGGCTTCGGCTCGACCGGATGACACGCTCCGATGCGTGGCCGAAACAACACGGTCGGCAACTTTCGTGATCCATTCAGCCGTTTGCGCCCCGTTCTCCGGCGTTAAAGGAGAATGGGCCGGTCGTTCACGATCTGGACTCTTAACGCTCGATTCCCTCGGGGCTAAAGTGCATTGATTCGGCGGGAGTGGGGCGGCCCGCCTATTCGGATTCCGGGACCACGGCGCGGCGGTCTGGTCACGGGCGCGGGGGCGACGGCGGATGCGACAAACGATCCGGACGATGGGCGGGGGCCTGTATGCCTGTCCGCGGCGTTGTGGATTCGGAGCCCTGTCCATCCTGGTCGTTTGCGGCTACGCGACGTCCGCCTCTGCTCAAGAGGCAGGGGCCCTAGCCGTCATCGGCGACTACATCGCGGCGTTCGGTAGCCTCGAGCGGCACGAGGTTGCGGCGCTCGCGCTGACGCTCGGCATCATCGCGTTTGCGGTGCTCACGGCGGTCATGCTGGTGCGGCTGCGTCGCGAGGCGGCGCAGCTCGAAGTCACCGCGCGGACGGAAATCACCAACCTCAAAGCCGATCTCGATCGCGCCACGACCTTGCTGCTTTCGGAGCCGCAAGTGATCGTCACATGGCCGGCCGACGACGGCGAACCGGATATTCTCGGCGACTCCGCGGGTGTTACGGCGGCGCCGGTCGCGCGCCGTGCGCTCGCGTTCGGCGCGTGGCTGTCGCCGGATTCGGCGCGGACGCTCGATCACGCGGTGGAACAGCTGCGCGCGCGCGGTGAAGCCTTCGCGATGAACCTTTCGACTCCGGCCGGCCGTCATATCGAGGCGGAAGGGCGACCGATCGGCGGCCGCGCCGTGCTGCGCTTGAAGGAATCGACGGGGACGCAGCGTGCGCTTGCCGAGCTGCAGGGAACGCACCGGCAGCTTCTTTCCGATGTTGAGACGTTGCGCGCGTTGATCGAGCGCCTGCCGTCACCGTTCTGGGGCCGGCGGCCGGACGGGCAACTCGCCTGGGTCAACGAAGCTTATGCGCGCGCGGTCGAAGCGTCGGACAAGGCCGACGCCGTGCATCGTCAGATTGATCTGCTGGAACAGCCCGCACGCCTGGAGCAGGCGCGCATGCGTGCGCAGGGCGAGCCTTATCTCGCCCGCATCCCCGTGATCGTCGCCGGCGCGCGGCATCTTCTCGACGTGTTGGACGTTCCGTCACAGAACGGCAGCGCCGGCATTGGTATCGATGCGACGGAAGCGGAGACCATGCGCACCGAACTCGGGCGCATGATTGAAGCGCATCGGCGCACGCTCGATCAGTTGCATTCGGCGGTGGCGAGTTTCGGCGCCGATCATCGGTTGACGTTCTATAACGCGGCGTATCGCTCGCTGTGGGGGATCGACGCCGATTTCCTCGATCAGCAGCCGGCCGACTCGGCGGTGCTCGACCGACTGCGGGCGATGCGGAAGCTGCCGGAACAGGCGGACTTCCGCGCGTGGCGCACGCAGCTTTACGAGGCGTATCGCGCGATCGAGCCGAAGGAGCACTGGTGGCATCTGCCGGACGGGCGCACGCTGCGCGTCGTCACGACGCCCAACCCGGAAGGCGGTGTGACCTATGTCTTCGACGATCTGACCGAGCGCTTTGATCTCGAGCGCCGCCACGACGCCTTGCTGCGCGTGCAGGGCGAAACGCTCGACAATCTCGCCGAGGGTGTCGCCGTGTTCGGCAGCGACGGGCGCATGCGGCTGAGCAATCCCGCGTTTACGAAAATGTGGAAGGTGTCGCCGGCGCTGCTCGGCGATCGTCCGCATATCGAAGCGGTCATCGAGCGTTGCAAGAGCCTCTACGACGATGTGAATTTCTGGCAGGCGCTGCGCGGCGCCATCACCGGTTTCGAGCGCACCGGGATCATCTCGGAGCATCTCGAGCGCTCCGACGGCAGCGTCGTCAATTGCGCGACCGTGCCGCTTCCTGACGGCGCGACGCTGGTCACGTTCCAGGACACGACCGATACGGTCAACGTCGAGCGGGCGCTACGCGAGCGCAACGACGCGCTGGAAATGGCGGACGAGCTCAAGAACGACTTCGTCCACCACGTCTCGTACGAGCTGCGCACGCCGCTCACCAACATCATCGGCTTCGCGCATCTTCTGCACGATCCTTCGACCGGGCCGCTGACCGACAAGCAGGCCGACTATCTCGGCTACATTTCGTCGTCGAGCGCGGCGCTGCTCGCGATCATCAACGACATCCTCGCTCTCGCCTCGATCGATGCCGGCGCGATGAAGCTCGATCTCGGGCCGGTGGACATCCGCCACACCATCGACGCCGCCGCCGAGGGGG
>JAFKKS010000065.1:5059-12680 GCA_017304555.1 Hyphomicrobiales bacterium | reverse complement strand
GCCGCTCGGCCGCACCGGCAAGGCCGATCGCGGCGCCGTGAAGGCGCTGGTCAACTCCCTCTCCCCGCTTGCGGGGAGAGGGTCGGGGTGAGGGGCTCTTCTCACGAATGGCCCCTCACCCGGATCGCTCCGCGATCCGACCTCTCCCTGCAAGCGGGGAGAGGTGAAGAAAGCCCGGGCATGACGACGAACGGTGACCACCCCGCGCACAAGCCTTTTCGCTGCACCGCACCATCGCGCTGTAAACGATGCCGTGATCTGCGACAGTCGTGCGGTGGCGTTTAGGATTGTTCTCAGTTAAAGTTCCATCAGAACCGGTGCTAAGCCGGATGAAGGAAACGTTCTAAGGTCATGTGTCGCGCGTGCAGGCGACCGTGAAAGGTCGATGAAGCTCACCGATATCGCCGCGCCGGATTACTTCCACAAAGTCGTCGACTGCCAGTGGGCCTGTCCGGCCCATACGCCGGTGCCTGAATATATCAGGCTGATCGCCGCGCAACGTTATGGCGACGCTTACCTGATCAATTGGAAATCGAACGTGTTTCCGGGAATTCTCGGACGCACCTGCGATCGCCCGTGCGAGCCCGCCTGTCGGCGCGGCCGCGTCGAGAAAGAACCGGTCGCCATCTGCCGCCTCAAGCGCGTCGCGGCTGACTACAAGGAAGATATCCGCGACCGCCTCCCCGCGCCGGCGCTGGAAGGCAACGGCAAGCGCATCGCCTTCGTCGGCGGCGGCCCGGCCTCGCTGACCGTCGCGCGCGACCTCGCGCCGCTCGGCTACGCCTGCACCGTGTTCGACGCCGACCCGAAGGCCGGCGGCATGATGCGCTCGCAGATTCCGAAGTTCCGTCTCCCGGACTCGGTGATCGACGAAGAGTGCGGCTACGTCCTCGACCTCGGCGTGACCTTCGTCGGCGGCCGCAGAATCGAAAGCATGAAGGCGCTGATCGACGAGGGCTACGACGCGATCTTCGTCGGCTCCGGCGCTCCGCGCGGACGCGACCTCGACATCCCCGGCCGCAAGGAAACCGCCGCCAACGTGCATGTCGGCATCGACTGGCTCTCCTCGGTCTCGTTCGGCCACATCACCGAGATCGGCAAGCGCGTCATCGTGCTCGGCGGCGGCAACACCGCGATGGATTGCTGCCGCACCGCCCGCCGCCTCGGCGGCGAGGACGTGAAGGTCGTCGTGCGTTCCGGCTTCGAGGAGATGAAGGCATCCCCCTGGGAAAAGGAGGATGCGATGCACGAGGATATTCCGATCCTCAATTTCCTCGTGCCGAAATCCTTTACGCACGAGAACGGCAAGCTCACCGGCGTCGTCTTCGAGAAGGTGAAGGCGGTGCGCGACGAGAAGGGCCGCCGCAATCTCGTGCCGACCGGCGAGCCGGATCAGCACATCCCCTGCGACGACGTGCTCGTCGCCGTCGGCCAGGAGAACGCCTTTCCCTGGATCGAGCGCGACCTCGGCATCGAGTTCGACCGCTGGAACATGCCGATCGTCGACAAGACGACGCTCGCCTCGACGCGGCCGGGCGTGTTCTTCGGTGGCGACGCCGCTTTCGGCCCGAAGAACATCATCTGGGCCGTCGCGCATGGCCACGACGCCGCGATCTCGATCGACAAATACTGCAGCGGCGAGGATATCGCGGACCGTCCGCCGCCGGGCGTCACCCTGGCCAGCCAGAAGATGGGCATCCACGAATGGTCCTACGACAACGACATCGCGCCCGACCTTCGCTACCGGGTGCCGCTACGCGACAAGGTGATCGCGCTGCGCGACATTAAGACCGAAGTCGAATTGGGCTATGACGACGCTCTCGCTTTCAAGGAAGCGCAGCGCTGCCTGAACTGCGACGTGCAGACCGTCTTCACCGGCTCCGCCTGCATCGAATGCGACGCCTGCGTCGACATCTGTCCGATGGACTGCATCACGTTCACGGAGAACGGCGAGGAGTCGGAGTTGCGCGGTCGCCTCAAGGCCCCCGCCAACAACCTCTCACAAGACCTTTACGTCGCCGACAATCTCAAGACCGGCCGCGTGATGGTGAAGGACGAAGACGTCTGCCTGCATTGCGGGCTGTGCGCCGAGCGTTGCCCCACGGGCGCGTGGGATATGCAGAAATTCTATCTGGAAATGAGTCACGCAGGACGATCATGCCACTCCAGAGCGTGAACGACTTCGTCGTTCGGTTTGCCAACGTCAACGGATCCGGTTCCGCCAGCGCCAACGAATTGTTCGCCCGCTCGGTGCTCCGCATGGGCATCCCGGTCGCGCCGCGCAACATCTTTCCCTCGAATATCCAAGGCCTGCCGACCTGGTACGAGGTGCGCATCTCCGAAGCGGGCCATCGCGGCGCGCGCGGCGGTGGCACCGACCTCATGGTGGCGATGAACCCGCAGACCTGGGCGAAGGACGTCGCCTCGGTCGTCCCCGGCGGCTACCTGTTCTACGATTCCACCCGGCCGATCCCGGCGTCGCAGTTCCGCGACGACATCACCGTTATCGGCGTGCCGCTGACCGCGATCTGCAACCGCGAATACACCGATCCGCGCCAGCGCCAACTGTTCAAGAACATCATCTATCTCGGCGCGCTCTCCGCCCTGCTCGACATGGACGTGAAGGCGATCGAAAAGCTGATCGGCGAGCAGTTCAAGGGCAAGGACAAGCTGATCGCGCCGAACGTCCACGCGCTGCATCTCGGCCGCGACTACGCGACCATGAACCTCGAATGCCCGATCGGCCTGCGGCTGAAAGCTTGCGACAAGGTCGGCGACCGCATCTTCGTCGAGGGCAACAGCGCCGCCGCGCTCGGCGCCGTCTATGGCGGCGCGACGGTCTGCGCCTGGTATCCGATCACGCCGTCCTCCTCGCTCGCGGAAGCTTTCGGGCGGCACTGCGCCCGTTACCGCGTCGACCCGGAGACCAAGGCCAACAAATTCGCCATCGTGCAGGCCGAGGACGAACTCGCCTCCATCGGCATGGTGATCGGCGCCGCCTGGAACGGCGCCCGCGCCTTCACCGCCACCTCCGGCCCCGGCATCTCGCTGATGCAGGAGTTCATCGGCCTCGCCTACTTCGCCGAAATCCCTTCCGTCATCGTCGACGTGCAGCGCGCTGGGCCTTCGACCGGCATGCCGACGCGCACGCAGCAATGCGACGTCGCGATCTGCGCCTACGCCTCGCACGGCGACACCAAGCACGTGCTGCTGCTGCCGGAAGATCCGGCGGAAGCTTTCGAGTTCACCGCGCAAGCCTTCGACCTTGCCGACCGCCTGCAAACGCCTGTGTTCGTCCTCACCGACCTCGACATCGGCATGAACAACCATCTCTGCCGCCCCCTCACCTGGGACGATTCCAGGACCTACGACCGCGGCAAGGTGATGAGCGCCGAGGATCTGGAAGCCGGCAAGGAATTCGGCCGCTATCTCGATGTCGACGCCGACGGCATTCCCTATCGCACCTATCCCGGCACGCATCCGAAGCGCGGCTCGTTCTTCACGCGCGGCACCTCGCGTGACCGCTTTGCCAAATACACCGAGGAAGGCGACGCCTACGTCGACAACATGCAGCGCCTGCTGCGCAAGTTCGAGACGGCGAAGCGTTTGGTGCCAGCGCCCGTGCGCCACGACGCGGCGAAGCCCACGCGCCACGGCGTGATCTATTACGGCTCGACCAGCCCGGCGATGGACGAGGCGCGCGACCTGCTCGAAAGCGCCGGCCATCACGTCAACACGCTACGCGTACGCGCCTTCCCGTTCGCGCAGGATGTCGTCGACTTCATCACCGAGCACGATTTCGTCCTCGTCGTCGAGCAGAATCGCGACGCGCAATTGCGCATGTTGCTCTCCAACGAGTGCAATCTCGATCCGATGAAACTCGTGCCGATCCTGCATTACGACGGCACGCCGATCACCGCGCGCTTCAGCGCCGGAGCCATCGGCGATCATCTCAATGCGCTGAAGGTCACGCCGCTACGCAAGGTGGGATCGTGATGACTTTGCGAGCGCAGTACGCTGGCCTCTCTTTACCTCGCCCCGCTTGCGGGGAGAGGTCGACGCGCAAAGCGCGTCGGGTGAGGGGCGCTTTCGACAAGCTGAGCACAACGAGAATCCCCCTCACCCCGACCCTCTCCCCGCAAGCGGGGAGAGGGAGCGGAAGGCACTGCCCATGACCTACATCGTCAAGCCGAAATTCCATCACCCGTCCCTACCGAAGAACGCGCTCGGCTATACGCACCGCGATTACGAAGGCGCGATCTCGACGCTGTGCGCCGGCTGCGGCCACGACTCGATCTCCGGCGCCATCATCACCGCCTGCTTCGAGCTTGCGATCGCGCCGCACCGCGTGGCGAAGCTCTCCGGCATCGGTTGTTCCTCGAAGACGCCGACCTACTTCCTCGGCCAGTCGCACGGCTTCAACTCCGTGCACGGCCGCATGCCCTCGGTGCTCACGGGCGCCAACCTCGCCAACCGCGACCTCATCTATCTCGGCGTTTCCGGCGACGGCGACTCAGCCTCGATCGGCCTCGGCCAGTTCGCGCACGCGCTGCGTCGCGGCATCGACATGGTCTACATCGTCGAGAACAACGGCGTGTATGGCCTGACCAAGGGACAGTTCTCGGCGACCGCCGACCGCGGCTCGAAGTCGAAGCGCGGCGTCGTCAATACCGATAGCTCCATCGATCTCGTCGCCATGGCGCTGCAGCTTGGCGCAACCTTCGTCGCCCGCTCCTTCTCCGGCGACAAGGCGCAGCTCGTGCCGTTGATCAAGGCCGCGATCGAGCACAAGGGCGCCGCGTTCATCGACGTGATCTCGCCCTGCGTCGCCTTCAACAACCACGCCGGCTCGACGCGCAGCTTCGACTATGTGCGCGAGCACAACATCGCGGTGAACAAGCTCGACTTCCTCACCGGCCGCGATCCGATCACGGTGGACTATGCGCCGGGCAGCCTCGAGATCGTCGAGCAGCATGACGGCTCACGCATCGCGCTGCGCAAGCTCGCGCCGAACTACGACCCGCACGACCGGTTGCGCGCGATGAATTATCTGCAGGAAAGCGCCGCTGCCGGCGAGATCGTCACCGGCCTCCTCTATGTCGAGGACGAGGCCGACGACCTGCACGAAAACCTCAATACGGTCGCGACGCCGCTCAACGCGCTCGGCGAAAAGGAGCTCTGCCCCGGCTCCGCCGCGCTCGACAAGATCAACGCCGGCTTGCGGTAAGCCAGGCGCGCGCCTTTCTCTGCCGTCATCGCCGGGCTTGTCCCGGCGATCCCGTTTCGCAAGGCACCACTTCTATTATCGAGATGGCCGGGACAAGCCCGGCCATGACGAACTTCGTGGAGAAACCCCATGCAAAAGCGCGCCCTCGGCAAATCCGGAATTTCCATCGCCCCGCTCGTGCTCGGCGGTAACGTCTTCGGCTGGACCGCAGAGGAGAAGACATCGCACGCCGTGCTCGACGCGTTCGTTAGCGCCGGCTTCGACTGCATCGACACCGCCAACGCCTATTCCGTCTGGGTGGACGGCCATAAGGGCGGCGAGTCCGAAGCCGTGATCGGCAATTGGCTGAAAAGCCGCGGCAACCGCGACAAGGTGATCATCGCCACCAAGGTGGGCGCCGGCATGGGCGACGGCGGCAAGGGCTTGGCGAAGGATTACATCGCGCGCGAATGCGAAGCGTCGCTCAAGCGCCTGCAGACCGACTATATCGACCTCTATCAGTCGCACTACGACGACGAAAACACGCCGATCGAGGAGACGCGCGGCGCTTTCGCCAAGCTGATCGAGCAAGGCAAGGTGCGCGCGATCGGCGCGTCGAACTTCGAGGTGCCGCGCCTCGCGGAGTCGCTCGCGGTGTCGAAGCGCCTCGGCCTGCCGCGCTACGAGACGCTGCAGCCGCTCTACAATCTCTACGACCGCGAGGTCTACGAGAAGGAGCGCATGGCGCTGTGCGAAAAGGAGGGGCTGAGCGTCATCCCCTATTATGCTCTCGCCGCCGGCTTTCTCACCGGCAAATATCGCGGCGAAGCCGATCTCGGAAAGAGCGAGCGCGGCCAGCGCACGGTGAAGAAATATCTCACCGACCGCGGCCTCAAGATCCTCAAGGCGATGGACGCCGTCGCGGCGCGCACCGGCGCGACGCTGCCGCAGATCGCCATCGCCTGGCTGATGACGCGCCCCGCCATCGCCGCACCGATCGCAAGCGCAACTTCGCCCGCGCAGGTCGCCGACATCGTGAAAGCAGCCGAGTTGAAACTCGACGATGCGGCGCTCAAGACGCTGAACGACGCCAGCGCATATTGAGCGTGCGGCTACGCCTCATCCTCCGCTCATTCCCGCGCAAGCGGGAATCCAGTTTTTTCTCCTGGATGCCCGCGTTCGCGGGCATGAGCGGAGATAGGAAGATGTCGTCGTTCCGGCGTCCACTCTCGACACACCGAGAACGCCTACCGCCCATAAGCGCAGGCATGCACATAGGCGCCGCGCTTCGACTTCCTGATGCCGCGCGCAGCCGCTTCATGCTGACAGCGTGAAACGCGATCGCGCGAATAATCGACATCCGGCGTTGCCGGCGGCAGCGCACGATAATCGTTCGATGATTGCGACGTGAGCGGCGGCGGACCGGGCAGCGACTTCGGCATCGGCGGCGGCGCGGTCGGCTGCGAGCGGAAAATCACGTCTGGCGGGATCGGTGGCCCGACCTGCGGCACCGGCTGCACAAATGCCGGCGCTGTCATCATCACGACGACCAGCAGGGCAATTCCAGTTTTGGCGTACACGCGCATGATAATTCCTCGAAGCAGCGTCCCTGCCTTTCGACGGAAAGAATATGGGAAGTCGGACAAGCCGCATCCACCCTTCACCTCTCCCATAGGGAGAGGTCGACGCGCGTCAGCGCGGCGGGTGAGGGGTTAGAGCCTCTCGAGAGGTTGCACCCCCTCACCCGGCTCGTCTCGCTGCGCTCAACGATCCGACCTCTCCCTATGGGAGAGGTGAAGATCGCGGCGGCCTTTCAATCAGCGACGCTCATTTCTCCGGCGCGTCGACGATCGGATCGTAACGCTCGACGTCGAAGCCGAGCAGGTTCCACGACTGCTGCATATGCGGCGGCAGCGGCGCCGTGGCGTCGATCGTGCCGCCGCGCGGATGCGGAATGACGATACGTCGCGCCAGGAGATGCAGCTTGTTCTGCAACCCGCCCGGCAGGTGCCAATTCTCGATCGAGAAATACTTCGGGTCGCCGACGATCGGGTGCCCGATATGCGCGCAATGAGCGCGTAGCTGGTGCGTGCGGCCGGTCACCGGCTTGAGCGACAGCCAGGCGAGCTGCTGCGCCGCCGTCTCGACCACGGCGTAATAGGTGACGGCGTGGCTCGCCCCCTCCTCGCCGTGCTGCGCGACGCGCATGAAGCTGTCGCGCTCCACCTCCTCCTTCGCGAGGTAGGTGGAGACGCGCCCCTGGCGCGGCTTCGGCACGCCGGCGACCAGCGCCCAGTAGACCTTGCGCGCCGAGCGCGAGCGGAAGTTCTTCGCCAGCGCCGCCGCCGCGAAGCGCGTCTTGGCGACGAGCAGGCAGCCGGCGGTGTCCTTGTCGAGCCGATGCACCAGGCGCGG
>JAFKKS010000065.1:0-4931 GCA_017304555.1 Hyphomicrobiales bacterium | reverse complement strand
CGAGGCGAGGAATTCGCGCGTTTTGTTAGCGGCTTCGCTCGCCGGCGACTCCGGCCGTGGCGCGTCGAGATGCAGCGGCGGGATGCGCACCTTCTGTCCGACGCCAAGCCGGTCCTTGGAATCGACGCGTTTGCCGTCGACCCGCAGCTCCCCCTTCCGCACCATCCGCTGAATGTGGGAGAACGACAGCCCCGGAAAACGCGCCTCGAGGAAACGGTCGATCCGCATCCCGCCCTCGTCCGGCGTCACGTCCACGGTCTGAACGCCGACGCCCTGCGTCCCCGCTGCCGGCGCCTTGGTCGCCGGCGTTTTGGCCGGCTGCCCACCGCTTTTCGGCGTCTGTCGCGATGCCGCAGCTTGCTTCGCATCTCGAACCATGATGCTTGTCGTCCTCATATCCGACGTTTCGTCGGAATCCCGACGCCCGTGCGTTCCCGTCACTCTTATCGTTCTTTCGCGCGCGAAACAGCATGTTCGGCATCGGCAACCGCCCCTATCTGCTGCTTGCCCTGGCGCCGCTGTTCTGGTCCGGCAACCACGTTTTCGGCCGGGCGTTCGCCGAACACGCGCCGCCCTTCAGCGTCGCGACGCTGCGCTGGACGTTCCCGGCGCTGCTCATCGGGACCATCGCCTGGCGGCATGTGCGCAACGACTGGCCCGCCGTCAAGGCGCATTGGAAGGTCTTCTTCCTCCTCAGCCTCTGCGGCGGCTCGCTGTTCACCGGCCTCCAGTATCTCGGCCTGCACTATACGACAGCGCTGAACGTCTCGGTGCTCAATTCCCTCGGCCCGGTGGCCATCGCGGTCATCGGCGCCATCCTGTTCGGGGACCGCCTGCTGCCGCGCCAGATGGTCGGCATCGCGACGTCGATGGTCGGCGTCCTGGCGATCGTCACGCAACTCGACCTCGACGTGGCGCTGCACTTCCGGTTCAACTTCGGCGACATTCTGATGCTCAGCACCGTCGTCGGCTGGGGTGTCTATTCGGCGTTCCTGCGGTTCGTCCCGCAGGTGCATTGGCTGACCTTCATCTTCATGCTGGCCGCGTTCTCGGCGATCGAAGGCGCCCCGGTCATGATCTGGGAACTGGCCAGCGGGCAACGGTTCGAGATGTCCTGGCTCGTTGTCGGCGCCGTCGCTTATGTCGCGATCTTCCCCAGCATCCTGGCCTACGGCGCCTGGAACCGTGGCGTGGCGCTGATCGGCGGCAACCGCTCGGCCCCGTTCCTGCACCTGACGCCGCTCTACAGCGCGGTGCTCGCCGTCGTGCTGCTGGGCGAGCGCATCCGCCTCTACCACATCGTGGGCTTCGCGCTCATCCTCGTCGGCGTCTATCTTGCCGCGCGCAGGGGGCCGAAACCGGCATCACCATCGGCGGATTAGGCACAACGCTTCATCCGTCATGCCCGGCTTTATGCCGGGCATCCACGTCTTTCTTTGTTGTCGAAAGCAAGACGTGGATGGCCGGGACAAAAGGGCGTTCACGCCCGTCTTCGACGGGCTATGCCCGGCCATGACGACGATATGATTCAGCCTGAACTGATTCAGCCTACCCGCTCCCCCGCTCCCGGCGCGCCTTCGCCCAGTAGTCGAGGCGCTTCCTGATCTCGCGTTCGAAGCCGCGCTCCGGCGGGTCGTAGAAGGTCTGCCGGCCGAGCGCCTCGGGGAAGTAGTCCTGCCCGGAGAATGCGTCCTCCTGATCATGGTCGTAGGCGTAGCCGCGCCCATAGCCTTCCGCCTGCATCAGCTTGGTCGGCGCGTTGAGCACATGCTTCGGCGGAAGGAGTGACCCCGCTTGCTTGGCAACACGCATCGCCGCGCCATAGGCGGCATACGCGGCGTTCGATTTCGGCGCGGTCGCGACATAGATCACCGCTTGCGCAATCGCGAGTTCGCCCTCCGGCGAGCCGAGGAAATCGTACGCCTCCTTCGCCGCATTGGTGATCACCAGCGCCTGCGGATCGGCAAGGCCGATGTCTTCCACCGCCATGCGCACGACGCGGCGCGCGATGTAGAGCGGATCCTCGCCGGCATCGAACATGCGGCAGAGATAGTAGAGCGCGGCGTCGGGATCGGAGCCGCGCACCGACTTGTGCAGCGCGGAGATGAGGTTGTAGTGCCCGTCCTGCGACTTGTCGTAGATTGGCGCGCGCCGCTGCACGATCTCTTGCAGCGCGGCCTGGTCGAAAATCTCGCCCTTGCGCGCCGAGCGCCAGACTTCCTCGGCAAGCGTCAGGCTCGCCCGCCCGTCGCCGTCCGCCATGCGGATCAGCGCGGCGCGCGCTTCGTCATCGAGCGGCAGCGCCCTGCCCTCGACTTCCTCCGCCCGCGTGAGAAGCTTTCCGACCGCTTCCGCGTCGAGCGACTTGAACACCAGCACGCGCGCACGCGAGAGCAACGCCGCATTGAGTTCGAACGACGGATTTTCCGTCGTCGCGCCGACGAGCACGACCGTGCCGTCCTCCATCACCGGCAAGAACGAATCCTGCTGCGCGCGATTGAAGCGATGCACCTCGTCGACGAAGAGCAACGTGCCCTTGCCGGTCTCGCGCCGCGCGCGCGCAGCGTCGAAAACTTTCTTGAGGTCGGCGACGCCGGAGAACACGGCGGAGATCTGCTCGTAGTGCAGATCGGTTTCCTGCGCGAGCAGCCGCGCCACCGTCGTCTTGCCGGTGCCCGGCGGGCCCCAGAAGACGAGGCTGCCGAGCGAGCGTGTCTCCAGCATGCGCGTGAGAACGCCATCCGGTCCGAGCAGATGATCCTGCCCGACCACCTCCGAAAGCTTTGACGGACGCAGCCGGTCGGCCAGCGGACGCGGTGCGTCGCTGCCCAACCCGGCCGCCTCGAAAAGCGTCGCGGAGCGCGGCTTTGCCGCCATCATCCTCTCCCCGTCACGGGGTTGGTCATCCGCCCAATGTCGTCGTCAGAATCTGCCCGCCGCGATTGACCTTCAGTCGCCAGACCCGCTGCGGCGTTCGCGTCAGACGTTCGATATCCTTCGTGTGCTTCACCGCTTCGCCGTTGACTTCCTGCACGATGTCGCCGCGCCGCAAGCCGACCATCTGCGCCGGCGTGCCGTCCTCGACTTCGGAGACGATCACGCCACGCGCTTCGCCGTCGACATGCATTTCGTCCGCGACGGCGGGCGAGAGGTTGATGACCGTCGCGCCGAGGAACGGTGAACGCGTGCGCACCTTCACCGGATCGCGCGGCGGTGTTTCAGGCGCGGCGATCAGCGGCACGCTGACATGCATTTCCTTGCCGCCGCGGATCACACCCAATTGCGTGTGGCCGCCGAGCGGCTTGGTCGCGAAGCGGAAGCCGAGCGCGTCGGTATCGTCGACCGCTTGGCCGTCGATGGTGGTGATGAGATCGCCAACCTTAAGGCCCGCGCGCGCCGCCGGACCGCCTGAGGTGACGCCGGTGACAAGCGATCCCGCCGGGCGTTTGAGATTGAGCCCGTCCGCAATGTCCGGCGTCACGCCTTGCAGCGACGCACCAAGCCAGGGGCGCTTGACGCTAGTGCCACCGCCCTTCGCCGACGCGACGACGACGCGCACCATGTTCACGGGAATGGCGAATCCGATCCCCTGCGATCCGCCGGAGCGCGAATAGATCGCGGTGTTGATGCCGACGAGCCGACCGGAAAGATCGACGAGCGCACCGCCTGAATTTCCCGGATTGATGGCGGCGTCGGTCTGGATGAAGAACTGATAGTCGGAGATGCCGACCTGCGTGCGCGCGAGCGCGGACACTATTCCGTGCGTCACCGTCTGCCCGACGGCGAACGGATCGCCGATCGCGAGAACGATGTCGCCGATCTCAAGTTCGTCGGAATTCCCGAACGTGATGGTTGGAAACGAATCCCCGCCTTTCAGCTTGAGCACGGCGAGATCCGTGCGCGCATCTTTCAACACGATCTCGGCTTCGAACTCACGCTTGTCCGCGAGCGCGACCTTCACCTCGGTCGCGCCCTCGACCACATGATTGTTGGTGACGACGAAGCCGTCGCGATCGACGATCACGCCCGAGCCGAGCGAGCGCTGCACCTGGTCGCGCTGCTGGCCAGACCCGCCGAAGAATCGGCGAAACACGGGATCGTCAAAGAACGGATTGCGGTTCGCGACGACCTTGGCCGCGTAGACATTGACGACTGCCGGCGCCGCCTGTTTCACGGCCGGCGCGAACGACAATTTCATTTCGGCGGCGGACGCCGGCACGCGGCGGTCTTGCGCCTGGGCCGCACCGTTCGCGCCGAGAAGGAGCACCAAGGCTAGCCCGGCATGAATCGCTGATTTCAAAGAGAGCATGGGCACCGATTCGCAACGTTTGAGCCCATCGGATATAGGCCGTCGCGCGCCGTCTATGAAGCCCGCCGGAGTGTTAACGGACTGGACCGTGTCGACGTTTTTCCGCCATGGCCGGGCATAGCCCGTCGAGACGAGCGTGAACGCCCTTTTGCCCCGGCCATCCACGTCTTACTTGCAGCGGAGAAGAAAGACGTGGATGCCCGCAACAAGTGCGGGCATGACGGCCTCAATAAATCGCTGAGCCCGCATTTCATTTCAGGATGACGGTGTGGTGCCCCCAAAAAACAAAAAAGCCGGCGCAAGGCCGGCCTTTTCGTCAATCGGAACGAGGTTCCAATTAGTAGCTGGCCATCACCGGGCCGCCCCAGTTGAAGCGGTAGTTCAGGCGCGCCGTGGCAATGTGGATGTCCGGACGGACGCGGAAGTCGTAGAAGCCGCCAGCATCGCCGAGGTCGAAGTTCTTGCTGCCGAGATCGACGTAGTTGTACTGCAGGCCGAGCGACAGGTTCTGCGTGATGGCGTATTCGATACCAGCACCGATCGTGTAACCCGACAGCCACTGGCTGTGCGAACCGGCACCAACGTTCGGGCCGATTTCGTCACGCACGCGGGCGCGGACGTC
>JAFKKS010000064.1 GCA_017304555.1 Hyphomicrobiales bacterium | reverse complement strand
GGACTTCATCCTGCTGCCCGGCAGGCGGTCGCGATGCTGGCCTCGGAAGTCTCGAACGCCAACGCAACGTGAAGCCGCGAAGCACCGGCAAGCTGCTATGACGGCTCTAGCCTACGCGTATCGAGGCGCGCAGCTTAAGCCTGTGCCACGTTTATTAAACTCATACTGATGTCTCTACAGCCTTGCCAAACGACGCGGCAAAATCGCAAGCTCGCGAAGTTCACACGGCAAGGACCTCAGTCATGTCGAATGGGCCAGAAGGTTACGTCGATCGCCGCGATTTCGTGCTCGCATCAATTGCTACAGTTGGTGCATCGGCTGCTCTCGCGGCCAATGCCGGCACTGCGAACGCTCAGGGTTCCGCAGCTTCTTCTGGGGCGGCACAGAAAACGGCATCGGCAACGGTCTATACCGGCGATACCATCCAGGGGAAAAAGGTCGTCAGCGCGCTCGACGTCAACGACCTGGAGCCTGGCAAGAAGCACCTGTTGTATTTTCAGGGTGTGGAAACGCCCACCGGACAGCACTGGTATGTATCCGTGACGATCGCCAAAGGGGCGAAGCCAGGCAAGCGCATCGTTTTGACAAGCGGCGTGCACGGCGACGAGATGAGTTCGATACACACGGTCCAGACCGTGATGAACCAGCTCGTTCCGGCTGAAATGTCAGGCACGGTGATGGCGGTCACCGACGTGTCCCGCCCGGCCCTGGAAAGCATGCAACGCCGATGGCCCAATCAGGGCAGAGGCATCGATCTGATCGACATGAACCGGGAATGGCCCGGGAACGAGAACGGCGTGACCGCGCCGAGCCGCCAGGCCGGGCTTCTGTTCAACCGGCTGCTGCGGCCAAACGCCGACGCCGCGATCGACTTCCACACTGGCACGACCGGATTCGAAGTCACGGCCTTCAACATCGGCGAGATCGAGAGGCCCGAGGTCAAGGCGATGCTGGATCTCTATCCCGTCAGCCAGATCCTCGACATGCCGAAACGCGCCTATCCCACCGTCCTGCACAACGCGTTCCTAGACGTGGGCATCCCGGCCTTTGCACCGGAGATCGGCGCCGCTCGCGTGCTCGACGCCGAGATGATCGCACTGTTCGTGGAAGGCACGATGAACGTCCTCAAGCATCATGGCATCGTGGCCGGGCCGATGGGCCGGACGGGCAAGGACGTGACGGTCTTCATCGGCAACAGTGGCTTCCCGGTCCTGGCGACCGAGGGTGGGATCGTCGAGTATCTGGTCAAACTCAACGACAAGGTCGAGCCCGGACAGAAGGTGGCCATTCAGCGCAACAGCTTCGGCGAAGTGGTCGCGGAATATGCGAGCGGCGTGAGTGGAGAGGTGTCGGGCCTGCGCAGCGACGCAATGGCTGAGCCCGGCAACCCTTTGATGTTCGTCCTTTTCAATAAGACGACACCGGGCGGCGTTGAAATTTATCCCGAGTGATTCAACGCTCGGTCATGGCGTCGGACTGCGGCAATGATTTTGTGTGGGCGGAACGATCTCACCGCCGCAGTCGCGAACGAAGTTTGCAAAAGGGAAAACGCAATATCTCGCAATGAGATAGATGGCGCGCCCGAAAGGATTCGAACCTCTGACCCCCAGATTCGTAGTCTGGTGCTCTATCCAGCTGAGCTACGGGCGCGTGCCGGCAAACACCCTATTGGGCGGCGGCGCGGCATAGCTATCGTCTTGCGCGCGATATGGCAAGGCGAAGCGTAAGACGTCCTGGGCAAAGGTGCCCGGGCGGCACCAGCGGGCCGCGGCCGCCGCGACCCCTAACGCTTCCTTCATATTCTCCCCCTAATTGTCCAGAAACCCGCAGAATGTGGGCGCGTTGGAGTCCAGGACATGACCGCCGAGGGAGCCCTCATCCGCGACGTCGAGGACGTCGTGCGGCGCGCCTCACCCCTCTGGCGGGCCAGCACGCTAAAGCAGGTCACGACGCTTTTTCTGCACGGCGCCGACGCCTTCAACGACGCCCAGATCGCTCTTTTCGATGATGTGTTCCGCCGCCTCGTGGTCGAGATCGAGACCGTGGCGCTGGTCGATCTTGCGCAGACGCTGGCGCCGCTCGCGAGTGCCCCGCCGGACATCATCCGCACGCTGGCGCATGACGACGACATCGCCGTCGCCGGCCCGGTGCTGTCGCAGTCGCCGCGCCTGACCGACGAAGACCTCATCGCCGTCGCGCAGAACAAGCCGCAGGCGCACCTGCTCGCGATCTCCGGCCGCAACAGCGTGTCCGAGCACGTCACCAACGAACTCGTGCGCCGCGGCGACCTCGCGGTGCTCGACAAGATCGTCAGCAACCGCAACGCACGCTTCTCCGAGGCGGGCTTCGTCGTCCTCTTCGATCGCGCCGCCAAGGACCGCGCGCTCGTCGATCGCGTCGGCAGCCGCACCGATGTTCCCGTGCAACTGTTCCGCAAGCTCGTCGCGCAAGCGACGACGATCGCGCAGGAACGCCTCCTCGCCACAACCAATGGCGCGGCGCAGGCGGACATCGTGCGCGTCACCGAAAAGGTCGCGCAGGAGATCGTCCTGCGTGGACCTGGAGCGCGCGACTACGCGGCGGTGAGCCGCAGCGTCGACGTGCGGCACGGCACGCTCGAGGACATGGAGGCGCACATCGTCGCGTTCGCGAGCGCCGGAAAGATCGAGGAGACCGTCGTCGCCATTTCGCAGATCTGCGGATTGTCGATCGCCGTAGCCGACCGACTCGTCAACGGCGGGCGGCCGGACTCCTTCCTGATCCTCGGCAAGGCGATGCAGTTCCAATGGAGCACGGTCGAGGCCGTCATCGCGCTGTACCTCGGCGCGGACACGCCGGCAATGGAGCGCGCCCGCGGACAATTCGATCGCCTGTCGACCACGACGTCGTCGCAGGTTCTCGGCTTTTGGCAGGCGCGCGCGCCGCGCGCCGAGCAAAAAAAGGATATCCTGCAGTAAGGTTCTCGCCATCCCTCCCCGGAGGGGAGGGTGGACGACGCGCAGCGTCGGCCGGGTGGGGATGGGCTGCGAGAATGACCCCACCCGACTCCTCACTCGCTGCGCTCGCTCGGAGCCACCCTCCCCTCCGGGGAGGGACAAGGCCGCGCATCTTCTGCAATGACCTACCGCCGCACGAACGTCAGATACGTCCCACGGCGGCCTTCGCGCAGCGCCTTCGCTTCGTAGCGCGTTCCGGCAAATCCGGCCCAGGGCTTGCGCCAATCGTCGGCGCGTGTCGCCGGCCAGATGAAATCATCCGCGCGGAGGAAACGCGCGAGCGTCCACGCCACATAGCTGTCGATGTCGCTGGCGAAGCGGAACTCGCCGCCCTGCCGCAAGGCGCGCGCGAAGGCGGGAATGCGCTCGTCCTGCACGAACCGGCGTTTCCAGTGCCGCCGCTTCGGCCATGGGTCGGGATAAAGCAGCGTGATGCGCGCGAGCGACGCAGCCGGCAGCCAGCGCAATAGGTCGGCGGCGTCGCCGTGATGCAGACGGATATTGCGCAAGCCCGACGCATCGATGGCCGCGAGCGCCTTCGCCATGCCGTTCACGAACGGCTCGCAGCCGATGAACCCGACCGTCGGATGCGCGCTCGCTTCCGCGATCAGATTCTCGCCGCCGCCGAAACCGATCTCCAGTCGCACGGATTCGACGGTGATGGGAAAGAGCGTCGCAAGCTCCGGCGCCGGCTGCGCAAGGTCGAGCGCGAGCCGCGGCAGAAGCGCGTCGAACAGGCCCGCCTGGCCGGCGCGCAAACGATGCCCCTTGCGGCGCCCGAAAAAGGCGCCGCCTTGAGCCTGCGGATTATCGGCGGCGGAATCCGCGCGCCGTCTCACGCCTTTAGTTGACGGCGGCGCGGATGGCGTCGGCGAGATCGGTCCGCTCCCAGGAGAAGCCACCGTCAGTCTCCGGTGCGCGACCGAAATGCCCGTAGGCCGCGGTGCGCGCATAGATCGGACGATTGAGGTTGAGGTGCGAGCGAATGCCGCGCGGGCTGAGGTCCATCACCTCGCTGAGCACGCTCTCCAGCTTGTCCTCGGCGACCTTGCCGGTGCCGGCGAGATCGACATAGAGCGACAGCGGCTTGGCGACGCCGATCGCATAAGAAAGCTGGATCGTGCAGCGGTCGGCGAGACCGGCGGCCACCACGTTCTTCGCCAGGTAGCGCGCGGCATATGCGGCCGAGCGATCGACCTTGGTCGGGTCCTTGCCAGAGAAGGCGCCGCCGCCATGCGGGGCCGCGCCGCCGTAAGTATCGACGATGATCTTGCGGCCGGTGAGCCCGCAATCGCCGTCGGGACCGCCGATCACGAACTTGCCGGTCGGGTTGACGTGCCACACGGTGTTCTTGGTGACCCATCCCGCCGGTAGAGCCTTCGTCGCATACGGCTCGACGATTGCCTTGATATCGTCGGAGGTGAGCTTCTCGTCGAGATGCTGCGTCGAGACGACGATCTGCGTCGCTTCGACCGGCTTGCCGTTGTCGTAGCGCACGGTCACCTGGCTCTTGGCGTCGGGACCGAGCTTGTCGGTGGTGCCGGCGTGACGCGCCTCCGCCATCAGCTTGAGGATCTTGTGCGAGTAATAGAGCGGCGCCGGCATCAGCTCCGGCGTCTCGCGGCAGGCGTAGCCGAACATGATGCCCTGGTCGCCGGCGCCTTCATCCTTGTTGCCGCTGGAGTCGACGCCCTGCGCGATGTCGGCCGACTGCGCATGCAGCAGCACTTCGACCTTCGCCTTGTCCCAGTGGAAGCCGTCCTGCTCGTAGCCGATATCCTTGATGGCGGCGCGCGCGCGCTCCGTGATCAGTTCTGGCGTGACGCTTTTCGGCCCGCGCGTTTCACCCGCGATGACGACGCGGTTCGTGGTGCACAGCGTTTCGCAGGCGACGCGCACCTGACCCGGTTCGAGACCTTCCTTCGCGGCATGCTCGAAAAACGCGTCCACGACCTCGTCGGAAATGCGGTCGCAAACCTTGTCCGGATGACCTTCGGAAACGGACTCACTGGTGAAGAGGTAATTCTTGCGCGACATCGGGCACAAACCTTCCTTGGAACACGATCTCAAGTGGAAGCGGACGTTCGGAAAAGATCGTGATTGATCAAAAAGATAAGCGATGGGTATGATTCAACGCCGTTGGGCCATGCCCTCGCCGCGGCCCTCGGCCGCTTCGACCGCGCGGTTGTTGCAGCGTCTTTGTGGCGGGGTCAAGATGCCTTCGCCTCATCCCTCGTACGATGAGGCAAAGCCTCGCCATCAATCGCCGGGCTGATCGGCGATCGCCTCGACCAGATCGACGATCCGCCGCCGCACCTTGCTGTCCGGAATCTGCTGGAACGCCTTGACGAGAGCGAGGCCGTCGGACGTTGCCAGGAAGTCGGAGACGTAGGTCGGCGACTGCGCCTCGCCAAATCCGGCATTCCCGCTGAAGCCGCTGGGGGCGCCCTCATAAAAAAAAGCCACCGGCACCTGCAGCGTCTCGGAGATCTGCGCCATTCGGCTGGCGCCGATGCGATTGGTGCCCTTCTCGTATTTTTGTACCTGCTGAAAAGTCAGGCCGAGCGCGGCGCCCAATTTCTCCTGGCTCATGCCCAGCATCATGCGCCGCATGCGAACGCGGCTACCGACATGCTTGTCGATCGGGTTGGGCGCCTTCATCGCCATTTAACCAGAACTCCTGTCGTCGAAGCGAGGCACCGCGCTTCTGGCAATTTCTCACACACGGCAAGCAAATGCACAAAATAAGCGGGGCGAACTCTAAGGCCAAAAGCTGCTCAGACCGATGCGGAAAGATGCAGAATGATCCATGTTAATTTGCGCAGAGGCTCAAAGGTACCAACCTCCGGTAGCGATTGGATACTGTATTCAATATTTTTGAATACGTCGTCTGAAAGCCCACAGCAAGGCTGCTCCAACCAAAATCAAGGCGCCGCTGTCCCCTATGCGGACATAGAGGGGAGGGTCGACGGGCTTCGGCAACGCCGCGTCGAGGACCGCCTCCGTGCCGAGCGGCAGCGACTTGACGATCCGCCCGAGCGGATCGACCACCGCGGAAATGCCGGTATTGGCGCTGCGCACCAGCGGCAGCCCCTCTTCGATCGCGCGCACGCGGGCCTGCTGGAAATGCTGGTGCGGGCCTGTGCTGTCGCCGAACCACCCGTCGTTGGTGAGGTTCAGCATCCAGCCGGGGCGCGGACCGGCGGGAACCGCGGCGCCGGGAAAGATGATCTCGTAACAAATGAGCGGCAGCGCGGCGGGCGCGTGCGGAATGGTAAGCAGGCGCCGTCGCGTCCCCGCGAGGAAGCCGCCATGCACCTTGGTGAGCTGCTGCAGTCCCACACTCTCGAGCAGCGATTGCAGCGGCAGATATTCCCCGAAAGGAACGAGGTGGGTTTTATCGTACACGCCGAGGATCGAAGCGTCGTGATCGATGACGTAGATCGAATTGTAGGCGCGAAGCCCACCGCCCGGACGCAGCGGCGGCTCGCCGCGCGCCGCACCGGTGATCAACACCGTGCCTTCCGGCAGGAGATTGGCGATCTGCGCCAGCGCATCCGGCTCGCGCGTGAGCAGAAAAGGAAACGCCGACTCCGGCCAGATCAGATGCGTGATCCCGTTCAAACCGTCACCACCGCTGCCGTCGGCGTTCTGGCGCACCGATAGCGTGAGATAGCGGCGCATCACGTCGGCTCTAGCGCTGTAGTTGAACTTCACGTCCTGCGGCAGGTTCGGCTGCATGATGCGCAGCTTCACGCCGTCGACGAACGCCGTCGGCAGCGCGGAAAGCCGCCCCGCGCCATAGATCGCCATCAGCGCCAGCACCGCGATGGAAGCAGCCGGCGCAAGCCACGGCCGCGGCGTGTCGGCGCGATCGTCGGCGAGCACGGCGGGGCTCGCGAAAATCACCACCGCGAGAAACGTCAGTCCCCAAAGCCCAATCAATCCGGCGCTCTGCGCCAATGCGAGCGGCGCCGTCAGCGCCTAGCCAAAGGCGTTCCAGGGAAAGCCGCTGAACGCATGCCCGCGCACCCACTCGGCGATGGTGAGGCTTGCAGCGAGCGCCAAGAGACGTGACGGCCCCGGCGTCCACAATGCGCCCGCGAGCGCCGTTCCGAGCGCGGTGAAGATCGCGAGAAACGCGGGCAACCCGAGCACCGCGAACGGCATCAGCCACGCGAACGTCTTGGCGTCGACGAGGAACGCGATCCCGATCCAGTAAAGTCCGGCGACGAAGTAGCCGAAGCCGAACCACCAGCCGACGGCGGCAGCGCTCATCACGCGGCCGAAGCGGCCCGCCGACGCGCCGTCGATCAGCCAGACGAGAACGGGGAACGTGATGAAGAGCAGCGGCCACGCGTAGAACGGCGCCAGCGCCAGTGTCGACACCGCGCCGGCGACGAAGGCGATCGCGGCGCGGCGCCATCCCCAAGCGAGCACGACGGCGTTTGAAAGGCGGGTCAGCATGAAGGCGAGGTTGGGCCTGAAAGCTGCGCGCAGAACGGAGGCAACAGCGTCGAGTTCGTGCCTATCAACGTCATGCCCGGCTTTATGCCGGGCATCCACGTCTTCCTTTGAAAGACAAGACGTGGATGGCCGGGACAAGCCCGCCTCCCGTCTCCACAAAATGCGCGCTGCATCTTCAAGTCTCAGAATAAGGATTAGGGATGCCGATTCGTGCGAGAATCGCACGTTCCAGCCCCTCCATCACCTCCGCGTCGATGTCTTTCTCGTGATCGTAGCCGGCGAGATGCAGAAAACCGTGGACGGCGAGGTGCGCAGCGTGATCCGCGAAGCTCTTGCCCGCCTCCTCCGCCTCCCGCGCCGTCGTCTCGTAGGCGATGATGACGTCGCCCCAATGCACCGGACCGCGCGCTGACGTGCCCGGCGTAGCGGCGGGAAACGAGAGCACGTTGGTCGGCTTGTCCTTGCTGCGCCAATCGCGGTTGAGGGCGCGTACCGCTTCGTCGTCGCTCAAAGCGAGCGCCAGCAGCGCGCGCGACGGCGCACTCGGCATCGGCGTTACCGGGCAAGGTGCGTCGCCCTCTCCGAGACGTGCCGCCGCCGCCGTAATCGCCGCGCGCAGCCGTGCTGCGATCTTCGCCTCGCTTTTCCAGAGTACGGATTGAATGAGCACCTCGACCTTCGGCGCCGGCGCCTTGGCGCCGCGCGGGCGCTCTCTCACAGATGCCCCTCACGCCGCGCCTGCGCCGCCGAGTCATAGGCCGCGACGATGCGTCCGACGAGTTCGTGACGCACCACGTCCGCCGCGGTGAACGTCACGCAATCGACGCCTTCGACGTCCTTCAGGAGCTCCACCGCCTCGATGAGGCCGGACTTCTGCCCGCCAGGCAGATCGATCTGGCTCGGATCGCCGTTGACGATCATGCGCGAGTTCTCTCCGAGCCGCGTAAGGAACATTTTCATCTGCATCGATGTGGTGTTCTGCGCTTCGTCGAGGATGATCGCGGCGTTGGTAAGCGTGCGTCCGCGCATGAAGGCGAGCGGCGCGATCTCGAACTCACCCGATTGCAGTGCGCGCTCGACGATGCGCGAATCCATCAGATCGTAAAGCGCGTCGTAGACCGGACGCAGATACGGATCGACCTTCTCGCGCATGTCGCCGGGAAGGAATCCGAGGCGCTCGCCCGCCTCGACCGCAGGGCGCGAGAGGATGATGCGATCCACTTCCTTGCGCTCGTAGAGCGCGATGCAATGCGCGACCGCGAGCCATGTCTTGCCGGTGCCGGCGGGCCCGGTGCCGAAGACGAGCGCATTGCGATTGAGCGCGCGCAGATACGCGTCCTGCGCCGCCGTGCGCGCACGTACCGGCCGCTTGCGCAGGTTGATTTCCGTGAAGCCCGTACTCTTGCCGCTCGCCTCGGCGGGAAACAACGTTCCCTGCGCCAGCGACTGACGCACCGCGCCCTCGACATCGCCGGGGGTGAGGTCGCGCCCGCGCTTGAGGCCCTCGTAGAGACCTTCGAGCACGCGCTTCGCCTGCGCAATGGCGTCGCGCGAGCCTTCCAGCGTGACGTGGTTTCCGCGCTGCTCGGCAGTGACGTTGAGACGGCGTTCGATCAGGCTGAGATTCTGTCCGTATTGTCCGAACAGCGTCGAGGCGAGCCGGTTGTCGTCGAAGGCAAGGTCGATCTGTTGACGGGACCCTGCCGCCAAGGCGGCCGGTGACGGATATTGGCTCTGTGTCGGTGTGCGCAAAAGCTCTCTCAAGCTCCGTGAGCGATGGCTGCCACCCGCGGCGCCGATGCCGCGGACTCGTTTTGCTGATCCTGCGCCGCAAGCCGCGATCCAAGCAAGCTGTAGACGCGCACGTCTTCGATACGCACGGCGACGATACGCCCGATATCGGAGGTATCGGCCATGACCTGCACCGGCTGCAGATAGGGCGAGCGTCCCGTGATCTGTCCCGGATGGCGCCCCGACTTCTCCAGCAGAACATCGAAGGTCCGCCCGATGCAGCGGGCATTAAAGGCCGCCTGCTCGCGGTCGATCAGCGCCTGCAATTGCGCCAGTCGCGCGGATTTCAAGTCCTCGGGGACCTGTTCGTCCATATCCGCCGCCGGCGTGCCCGGCCGCGGCGAGTATTTGAACGAGTAAGCCGCCGCAAAGCCGACCTCCGCGACCAGATCGAGCGTCGCCTGGAAATCCGCGTCCGTCTCGCCGGGAAAGCCGACGATGAAGTCGGAGGAAAAGGCGATATCCGGCTGCGCCGTCTTCAGGCGTTCGACCGCGCGCAGATAGTCGGCGCGCGTATGGCGGCGGTTCATCGCCGACAGCATCCGGTCCGATCCCGATTGCACCGGCAGATGCAGGAACGGCATCAGCGCCGGAAGGTCACGATGCGCGGCGTATAGATCGTCGTCCATGTCATTCGGATGACTGGTGGTGTAGCGCAGCCGCGCCAGCCCAGAGACTTCGCTCAACCTCGCCAGCAATCGCGCGAGCGACCATGTCCGCCCATCCGGCCCTTCGCCGTGATAGGCGTTGACGTTCTGCCCGATCAGCGAGACTTCGCGCACGCCCGCGTCGACGAGTCGTTCGACCTCCGCGACGATCTTCGCGACCGGGCGCGAAACCTCCGCGCCGCGCGTATAGGGCACGACGCAGAAGGTGCAGAACTTGTCGCAGCCTTCCTGCACTGTGACGAACGCGGTGACGCCCCGCGCGCGCGTCGCCGCGCGGCTCGGCGGAGCGAGAAAATCGAACTTGTCTTCCGTTGCAAACTCCGTGTCGATCACCGCGCCCTTGGCGCTCTGCTTCAAGATCGACGGCAGGCGGTGATAGCTCTGCGGGCCGACGACGAGATCGACCGCCGGGGCGCGCGCGACGATCTCCGCGCCTTCCGCCTGCGCCACGCATCCGGTAACGCCGATCGTCATGCGGCGGCCTTCGCGCGCCGCGGCGTCCTTCAGCACGCGAATGCGCCCGAGATCGGAATAGACCTTCTCGGCCGCCTTCTCGCGGATGTTGCAGGTGTTGAGAAGAACGAGGTCGGCGTCGTCGGGCGTCGCGGTCTCAACGTAGCCTTCGGCGGAGAGCGCATCGGCCATGCGCTGCGCGTCGTAGACGTTCATCTGGCAGCCGAACGACTTGATGAAGACGCGCCGCGGAGTATCGCCGCTGGACGCCGCCTTGCTGGATTTCGTATCCGTCACGCCGTTCCGTATCCTACTTATGCTCGATGCTCTCCTGCCGGCCTGGCGCGGCCGACCCTCTCTCCGCGCAGCGTTTAGCGCCTTTTCAGGGCGAATGGAATGAACCTAGCCCCCATGATCCGCAAAACCACCAGCCAACCCGCCTGCGAAACCGTCCATACCATCGTCAAAGTCTTGCCGGGTGGTGGCGGGTTCCCGTCCCTGGTCGAAACAGCGTCGGGCGGCCGCTACGTCATGAAACTGTCGGGCGTCGGCCAGGGCGCCACCGGCTTGGCGACGGAATTCATCGCCACGCGCCTCGCTGCCCTGCTTGGCCTCAACGTCCCCGCGGTCACGCCGCTCTGGCTGCCGGAGGAGTTGCCGTGGCAGGCAGGGACCGACGAGTTCTACGACGCGCAACGCCGCAGTTCCGGCTGGAACCTCGGCGTGACGTTCCTGGATGGCGCCGTCGACCTTACTATCAAGGACTTATCCGCCGTTCCCGACGCCTTCCTCGACCGCCTCGCCGCCGTCGATGCGCTGCTGCAGAACGTCGACCGCACAGCCAAGAACTTGAACCTCATGCGCACGCCCGATGGCGCTCATTGGGCGATCGATTTCGGCGCCTGCCTGCTTCTGCAGCGATGGGCGCGGCGCGGCGGCGCAGGAACCTGCGACCTGCCCCCGACCCATCTGCTGGCGGGCCGAGCGCCGGCAGCACTCGAAGTCGACGCGGCCCTGGCCAGCACGTCCGCGATCGTGGCAGCATTGCCGGAGCCGTGGGTTGCGGCATTGGCGGCCGATCGCGCGTCGCTCGTCAAACAGATCGTCGATATCCTGCGGCACCAAACCGCAGGCGAACGCTGCGCAAGCGATACGCCCCTCCCTGATTGAAGGTCTCATGATGTTGCAAATGCGATCCGCCGTCGTCGCCGTCCTCGTTGGCGCGGC
>JAFKKS010000063.1:2215-9857 GCA_017304555.1 Hyphomicrobiales bacterium | reverse complement strand
TCCATCTTGAAGCCGGTAACGCCTTTGCGGATCGCCATGAAGACCACGGAATGGGCGATCGGAGCCCATGGCGCCTCGCGATGCGCGATCACCTGCGCATCCTTGTAGAGCCGCTCTCGCGTTGCGCGATCGGCGATGATCCGCGCGTTGGCGACGAGCGCGTCGAAGTCTTTGTCGCACCAGCGCGCGATATTGTTGCCGCCGGTGCGCGTTGCAGCGCAGCCGAGCAGCACGTTGAGGAAATTGTCAGGGTCGCCGTTGTCGCCGGTCCATCCGAAAAGGGCCATGGAGGGCTCGCCCGCCTGCAGGCGGGCGCGATAGCGGCTCCATTCATCGGTGATGAGATGCACACGAATTCCGATCTTGGCGAGGTCGGTCTGAATGAGTTCGGCAACGCGCTTGGCGTTCGGATAGTACGGCCGGCTCACCGGCATGTACCAAAGCTCGGTGTCGAAGCCTTGCGCCAGTCCCGCTTCATCAAGGAGCTTTCGCGCCTGTGCCGGATCATAAGGGTAATCCTGGATCGCGTCGTTGTAGGACCACAAGGTCGGTGGAATTGGGTTTTTGGCTGGCGCTCCGGCGCCTTGATAGACCGCATCGACGATGGTCGCTTTGTCGATTGCCATGTTGACTGCGCGGCGCACACGCACGTCGTCGAACGGCTTGCGCGACGTGTTCATCGCAAGATAGCCGACGTTGAGTCCTTCCTGCTTGAGAAGTTCGAGCGAAGGGCTGTTCTCGATCTCCGCGACATCGCCGGGGTCGGGGTAGGCCATCACCTGGCACTCGCCGGCCTTGAGCTTGGTGAGACGGATCAGCGGGTTCGGCGTGATCGAGAAGACGAGCGTATCGATCGGCTGGCGTCCGCCCCAGTAATCGGGGAAGGCGCGATAACGCACAGCGATGTCTTTCTGGAAACCCGCGAACATGAAAGGGCCGGTTCCGATCGGCTCCTGATCGACGCGCTCTGGCGTGCCGGCCTTGAGCATCTGCTCGGCATATTCCGCCGAGTGGATGGAATTGAACGGCATCGCCATGTTGGCGAGGAAAGGCGCTTCCGGCCGCGTGAGGGTGATGCGGACGGTGAGGTCGTCGACTTTCTCGATCGCCTTCAGCATCGAGGCCATCGCCAGGTCCTGGAAGTAATCGTAAGTCGCGCCGGAGATCTTGTGGAACGGATGGTCCTCCTTCCACTGCCGCATCAGCGAAAAGAGGACGTCGTCGGCGTTGAGCGTGCGCGTCGGGTGGAAGGTGCGACTCTCGTGAAACTTCACACCGGGGCGGAGCTTAAAAGTGTAGATCGTGCCGTCTTCGGAGATCGTCCACGACTGCGCGAGCGCCGGCACGAGTTTGGTCGTGCCATTCTCGAATTCGACAAGATTGTTGAAGATCGGCCGCGCTGCATTCATGCCGGTGGTGGTCGTCGCGAGTTGCGGATTGAGCGCCTCCGGGTTGCCTTCGGAGCAGAAGACGAGCGTTTTCGCGCGCGCGGCGGCGAGAGGCGTCAGCAAGATCGCAGCCAGGGTCACCGCAACGATCCGTTTCATTGCAGAAGCTCCATCTATGCCGGAACCGTCTCGGCCTCGGGTGCGGTTTCATCAACACGCGTCGGGATGACGATGGTGAATCGCGTGCCGCTTCCCGGCGTACTCGTGGCTTCGATCCGTCCCTGCAAGGTGGACGTCACGAGGTTGTAGGCGATGTGCAGGCCGAGCCCGGTATTGCCGCTGCTCCGCGCCGTCGTGAAGAACGGGTCGAACACGCGGTTCAAATCCTCCGGCGCGATACCGCGGCCATCATCGGCGAAGACGATGCGCACATAACCGGGGCCGCTCTCATCGATGGTGATCGCCATGCGCCCCACAACGCCGGGTGCGTAGGCGTGCGTCACGGCGTTCATCAGAAGATTGGTCAGCACCTGCCCGAGTGCGCCGGGGTAAGTGTCGAGCGCCAAACCGTCCGGGCAATTGATCGTCACCGTGTGGCCGGTCTTGCGCAGCACCGGGCGCAGACTCGTGAGGAGTTCATGCACCCAGATGCGCGCGTCAAAGACACGCCGGTCGGAGCTTACCTGGTCGGCTGCGACCTGCTTGAAGCTGTGAACGAGGTCGGCGGCGCGCGTGAGGTTGGAGAAGAGAAGCTGTGCGCCCTCCCGCATCCGCTCGATGAAATGATCGAGCCGCGAGCGCGCGAGCTGGCCGCCCGCCGCGAGCGCGCTGAACGTCTTGACCTCTTCGCCAAGCGTGGTCGCGGTGGTGAGCGCGACGCCGACAGGCGTGTTGATTTCGTGCGCTACGCCAGCGACGAGCTGGCCGAGCGAGGCGAGTTTTTCCGACTGGATGAGGTCAGCTTGGGTGCGGCGTAGCTCCGCCAGGGCGTTGTCCGCTTTGTCCTTGGCTTCGCGTAGCGCGGCTTCCCGATGGCCGATCTCGGTGACGAAGTAATTCGCTGCTTGCGCCATGGCGCCGAGCTCGTCGCGGCGTTCCGCATGCCGGATAGGCCCCGCGAGTGGATTGCGCGCGAGCGCCAGCATGTCCTGTTGCAGGCTCTTTACCGGGCCTGTGATCGAGCGTGCGACAATGAACGCGGCGATGCCGCCGAGGAGAAGGCCGAACGTGGCGCCGAGAACGAGGATCTGCCGCACGACGCCGCTGATGCGGGCGGCTTCTCCGGCGAAGATGTCGTTGAGCGAGCGGGCGCCCTCGATCATCGAGGCGGCCGTCACGTCCATGTCGGCCATCATCGCGTTCTGTTCGCGCAGTCCGCTGGTCGCCGCCGTTAGCCGCGTGCGCCATTGGTCGAGCGCATCGATGATTTCGGTCTGTACAAGCGGTGAGATCGGCAGCACGTCGACGGCGTCGGACAACTTCTTGCTGTCGTTGATGATGGCGGTCGCCTCGTCCGGAGCGCGCCGCGCGAAAGCATCCGCGGTTCGTTGCCCGAGCTTCAGCGTTTCGATCGCGACGTTCTGCGCCGCCTGTTCGGTCTCGTTCGCTTGGATCGAATAGGTGACGAGTTGCGCCACCTCATCCTGCAGGGCGCGTTGGCCCGTGGAACTCACCTTCAGGAGTCGGTCGGCCCATTCGGACAGTTGCTGGCCGGCGCGCACGCGGCGCGGCCCTTCGGTTGGCTCAGGAGTCGTCGGGTCGGGTTGCCCGGCGACCAGGATCACATAGGTGGTGACGAGAGAGAGGAGCTCTTGCGCCGCGTCCTGGCGCTTGTCGGCCCGCAGCATCTGCGCCATCTCGTCGGCCACTTTGCGCAACTGCGCGATGCCGCGCGTCAACGCCGTGTCGGCGTTCGATATTGCGTCCCAGTTCGTTCCGTAGTTGCGTTGCAGTTCCTGCAACGCAACGGCAGCGATCTGCGCGCGCAGTTCATGTGCGCGATCGACGAACTCGCGGATGGCGCGAAGCTTGCGGTCCTTGTCGGTGAGGGAAGCGACCACGTCCACGTTGGAAGCGCGCTGTCGCTCGCGTGCCTGCGCGGTAAGCTTCGTCAGCGAGGCGACGTGCGCGCGCATCTCGGCGCCCAGGCTGTCGTTCTTCGCCGTGACGACCATGAACTGCCGCATGCGTTCGGCATAGCGCGTCAGCGCCTCGTAAGCCGCGGCGGCGTCGCTGCGGTGCGACGAGCCGCGGGCGACCCTTTCCAAAGCCGTGAGGTCGTTGCGCGCCTGTTCCGCCGTCTCGGCGAAGCGCACGGCATGCTCGGCGCGGTCGCCGGGCAGCGCCTGCACGTAGTCGTCGCGTGCGCGCATGGCGAGGACGAGGTTGCGGTAGATCGTGCCGGCGAGAGATGCGCCGTCGCGTGCGCGCTCGGCTTCATTCAGCAGCAGCCAGGCGGCGACGGCAATGAGCGCCGCGATGGCGATGGGGATGCCACCGACGAGCCAGACTTTGTAGCCGATGCGCATCGTTGCCCCCTGAATACTCGCCCTATCCCGTCCCTACGAGGGGCGGCAGAGCGCGCGATGTCAGGGGGGAAGCGTCACGCATAGCGGCCGTGGCAGTGCTTATACTTCTTGCCGGAACCGCAGGGGCAGAGTTCGTTGCGGCCGACTTTGCCCCAACTCGTCGGGTCTTTGGGGTTGCGCGCCACGGCCGTTTCCTGGGACCAGTCGCCACGCACGGTCGGGGCCAATGCGGCCTCGGCGAAGTCCATTTCATCGTCACCGCTGAGCGGATCGACTTTGTGCGCTTCCATATAGGGCAGGTCGTCCTGGTCCTCCGGCGGCGCCTGCATGACCTCGACCCGCATCAGCTGCGCCGTAACCGTCTCGCGCAGGCGCTGCAGCAAGGCTTCGAACAGATGGAAGCTTTCCGATTGATACTCGTTGAGCGGATCGCGCTGACCGTAGCCGCGCAGGCCGATCACCTGCCGCAGATGCTCCAGCATCAGCAGATGTTCGCGCCAGAGATGATCCAGGGCCTGTAGCAGGATCGACTTCTCGACATAGCGGATCACGTCGGGGCCCCACTGCGCGGCTTTCGCAGCCATGTGCTCGTCGGCTGCGCGCTCGATGCGGGTCCGTAGCTCTTCGTCCGCGATACCTTCTTCCTTCGCCCACTCGTCGACGGGCAAGTCGAGGCCGAGGATCCGCAGCGGCTCCTCTTGTAGGCCCGCTGTGTCCCACTGCTCGGGATAGGCGTTTTCGGGCACGTGACGCGACACGAGCTCCTCGACGACGCTGTGACGCATGTCGGCGATGGTGTCGCCGACGGCCTCATCCCGCATCAGGTCGACGCGCTGTTCGAAGATGACCTTACGCTGGTCATTCATCACGTCGTCGTATTTGAGGATGTTCTTGCGGATGTCGAAGTTGCGTGCCTCGACCTTCTGCTGCGCCTTTGCCAGAGCCCGATTGATCCAGGGATGGACGATCGCTTCGCCCTCTTTGAGGCCGAGCTTCTGCAGCATGCCGTCGAGCTTGTCGGTGCCGAAGATGCGCATCAGGTCGTCTTCGAGCGACAGGAAGAACTTCGAGCGTCCCGGGTCACCCTGACGGCCGGAACGGCCACGCAGCTGATTGTCGATGCGGCGGCTTTCGTGGCGCTCGGTGCCGAGCACGAACAGGCCGCCGGCGGCCAGCGCGCGCTCTTTCAGGGCGGCGACTTCCGTGCGGATCTCCGCCGCGCGCGGATGCGCCTGGCGCGCGGCAAAATCGTCGATCTCGGCAAGCTCCTGGCGGATGCGCATATCGGCGTTGCCGCCGAGTTGAATGTCGGTGCCGCGGCCGGCCATGTTGGTGGCGATGGTGATGGCCCCCGGCACGCCCGCTTGTGAGACGATGGCCGCCTCTTGCTCGTGATAGCGCGCATTGAGCACGGCGAAGATCTTTTTCGCCTTGGCTTTATCGTCGCCGGAATAAAGTTCCGCGAACGCGTGCGGATCGGAAAAGTCGTGCTGTTCCCAACCGTCTTTGCGGAGTAGTTCGGCGAGTTGCTCTGATTTTTCGATCGATGTCGTGCCGACGAGAACGGGCTGCCCACGCTCTTTGCATTCGCGCAGCAACTCGATGATGGCGTGATATTTTTCGCCGGCGGTGCGATAGACCTCGTCGTCCTGGTCGTCGCGCGCCACCCGGACGTTCGTCGGAATCTCGATGACCTCGAGGCCGTAGATGTCCAAGAACTCTTCCGCCTCGGTCAGCGCCGTACCGGTCATGCCGGCGAGCTTTTTGTACATCCGGAAGTAGTTCTGGAAGGTGATCGAGGCGAGCGTCTGGTTCTCCGGCTGGATCGGCTGATGCTCTTTCGCCTCGAGCGCCTGATGCAGGCCTTCCGAGAAGCGCCGGCCCGGCATCATACGTCCGGTGAACTCGTCGATGATGACGACCTCGCCGTTGCGGACGATGTAGTCCTTGTCGCGCTGGAACAGCGTGTGCGCCTTCAGCGCTTGATTGACGTGATGAACGACGGTGACGTTCTCGATGTCATAAAGCGATTCGGATTTCAGCAGCTCCGCGTCGCGCAGGCGCTGCTCCAGCTTCTCCATGCCCGCTTCGGTGAGCGCGACGGTGCGCTGCTTCTCGTCGACCTCGTAGTCGCTTTTTTCCAGGCCGGGAACGAACGTGTCGATCGTGTTGTAGAACTCGGAACGGTCTTCGAGCGGACCGGAAATGATCAGCGGCGTGCGCGCTTCGTCGATCAGGATGGAGTCCACTTCGTCGACGATCGCGAAGGCATGTCCGCGCTGGACCATGTCCTCCAGGCGATACTTCATATTGTCGCGCAGGTAATCGAAGCCGTACTCGTTATTCGTGCCGTAGGTGATGTCGCACGCGTAAGCTGTTTTGCGCTCTTCGTCGTCGAGGCCGTGCACGATCACGCCGACGGTCAGGCCGAGAAACTTATAGATTTGCCCCATCCACTCGGCGTCGCGCGACGCCAGGTAGTCGTTGACCGTCACGACGTGCACGCCGTTGCCGGCCAGTGCGTTGAGGTAGACGGGCAGCGTCGCGACCAGCGTCTTGCCTTCGCCGGTCTTCATCTCGGCGATCTTGCCTTGGTGGAGTACGATGCCGCCGATCAATTGCACGTCGAAGGGACGCATCCCGAGGACGCGCTTGGCGGCCTCACGGACCGTGGCGAAAGCGGGCACGAGAATATCGTCGAGGGTCTTGCCGTCGGCGAGTTGCTTCCTGAACTCTTCGGTACGGGCGCGCAGGGCATCGTCCGACAGCGCCGCGAGTCCGGGTTCCAACGCATTGATGGCATTGACTCGCGGCTGATAGGTCTTGACCCGCCGGTCGTTGGAGCTTCCGAACAGCTTGCGGGCGAGGGCGCCGATCATGACGTTGCGATTCCTTGTAGTATTATCGTGCCGTGCCGTGCGCCGGCTGTCCGGCCTAAGGCCTCGGAGCACCTGAAGAATACGGCCCTTTCGGGCCGGGCGCGAGCAAAGGCGAGCCCCGGGCACAATAGTGGAGCAGGCGAGAGATAGGAGGGGGTCTAAACGTTGTCAATTATCAACGATTTGCCGGGACATACCGCCCCGCGCCTTTAAAACGCCATTGCCAGCGCCCACCGGATGGCGGAGTGTCCGCCGCCCGGCCATCGGGCCAACAACGCAGCCTATAAGGATGACCATGATTTCGCTCTCGCCTGCTGCCGCTAGCAGCCCCGTCGGGACCAAGCGCCCGCGCGCCACGGCGACGATCAGCACATTGATTTTGGCCTGTGGCTTCGCTTTGACGTTGCTCACCCCCGCACCCGTTCTGGCGCAGGATGCCGACCCCGTGCTGGCACGCGTCAACGGGGCTGAAATCCGCGCAAGCGACGTTGCCGCCGCCGAGGAGGAGATCGGAGCGAACCTGCCGCCGATGGCTCCCGACGCCCGCAAGGATTACGTCCTCACTCTGCTGTCCGACACGCTTCTGGTCTCCCAGGCGGCAGAAGCGAAGAAGCTCGCCGACAGCCCGGCATTCAAGACCAAGCTCGCCTTCGCCCGCAACCGACTGCTGAGCGAAAGCCTGCTCGCGCAGGAGGGTAAGGCCGCCGTCACCGACGAGGCGATGCGCAAGGTCTATGACGAAGCCGTCAAACAGATGGGCACGGAAAAGGAAGTCCGCGCGCGCCATATCCTTGTCGAGACGGAAGACGAGGCGAAGGCGGTGCTGGCCGAACTCAAGAAGGGGGCC
>JAFKKS010000063.1:0-2197 GCA_017304555.1 Hyphomicrobiales bacterium | reverse complement strand
TGGTGCCCGAGTTCGCCGAAGTCGCATTCAAGCTCGAACCCGGCAAGCTCTCCGACCCGGTGAAGAGTCAGTTCGGCTGGCACATCATCAAGGTCGAGGACAAGCGCAACAAGCCGATTCCGGAATTCGACAAGGTCAAGGAGCAGATCGAGTCGTTCCTGACGCGTAAGGCGCAGGCCGAGCTGGTCGCGAAGCTACGACAGGACGCCAAGATCGAGCGCACCGCCGCCGCTCCGAAGCCGGCAGAGCCCGCCGCGCCAGCCGCTGCACCGGCCGAGCCGAAAAAGTAACGGCGCCTGGCGCTGGATAGGAGGTTCCGCTTGCCTTGAAAGACGAGCGGGAGCATGAATAACAAATGCCCGGCCTCGCGCCGGGCATTTCTATGTCTGGGCCCGCCGTTGGCCCGATACATCGAGGTTCGCCATGGCTTCCGCCGTCTCACCGCTTGCACCGAAAAAGGTCCCGACGATGCCGGCCATCGCCGGCGTGCGCCTCGCCACGGGCGCCGCGGGGATCAAATACAAGGGCCGCACCGACGTGCTGCTCGCGCTGTTCGACAAAGGCACGACGGTCGCCGGCGTCTTCACCCGTTCGAAGTGCCCGTCGGCGCCGGTCGAATGGTGCCGCGCCAAGCTCAAGGGCGGCAAGGCGCGCGCGCTCGTGGTCAATTCCGGCAACGCCAACGCTTTCACCGGCAAGAACGGGCGCGCGTCGGTGGCTTACACGGCGAAGATTGCGTCGAGCGCCGCCGGCTGCAAGCCGGGAGAGATCTTTCTCGCCTCCACCGGCGTCATCGGTGAGCCGTTGCCGGCGGAGCGTTTCGACGGCGTGATGGAAGGTCTTGTCGCGCAGGCCGCGCCTGGGCGCTTCCTCGACGCGGCGAACGCGATCATGACGACCGACACGTTTCCGAAAGTCGCGACCGCGACCGCCAAGCTGGGTGAGGCGACCGTCACCATCTGCGGCGTCGCCAAGGGCGCCGGCATGATCGCGCCGGACATGGCGACGATGCTGTCGTTCATCTTCACCGACGCGCCGATCAGCGCCGAGGCCCTGCAAGGCCTTCTGAGCAAGGGCGTCACCGACACCTTCAACGCGGTGACGATCGACGGCGACACCTCGACCTCCGACACGCTGCTTGCCTTCGCAACCGGCGCCGCGGCGGCGCAGGGCGCTCCGCGCATCGAGAAAGCGAGCGACCGCCGCCTCGCACCGTTCCGCGAGGCCTTGCACGCCGTGATGGCGGATTTGGCCGAGCAGGTCGCGCGCGACGGTGAAGGCGCGCGCAAGCTGGTCGAGGTGATCGTCGAGGGCGCGACGTCGAGCAAGTCGGCGCGGCGTATCGCCATGGCGATTGCGAATTCGCCGCTGGTGAAGACGGCGATTGCAGGCGAGGACGCCAACTGGGGCCGCGTCGTGATGGCCGTCGGCAAGGCCGGCGAGCCGGCCGACCGCGACAAGCTTTCAATCTGGTTCGGCGACACGCGCGTCGCGCATCGCGGCATGCGCGATTCGACTTACGACGAGGCCAAGGTCTCAGCCTATATGCGCCGCCCGGAAGTGACGCTGAAGGTGGCGCTCGGCCTCGGCACGGGCCGCGACCGTGTGCTCACGTGCGATCTCACGAAAGAATACGTGACGATCAACGGCGACTATCGAAGCTAGCTGTCATCACCGGGCCGCGCCATAGGCGCGTGACCCGGTGATCCCGATGGATGTGGCAGGACAGTGCCGTTCTAAGCGAGATGGCCGGGACAAGCCCGGCCATGATGACGGAAAAGGAAGCCGGTGAAACTCACCCTCGTCGTCGCCTGTGCATTGATCGACGCCGACGGCCGCATCCTGCTGGCGGAGCGGCCGGAAGGCCGGCCGATGGCGGGCTTATGGGAATTTCCCGGCGGGAAGGTCGAGGCGGGCGAAACGCCGGAGGCGACGCTCATTCGCGAATTGCACGAAGAACTCGGCATCACGGTGAAGGCGGACTGCCTCGCGCCGCTGACGTTCGCGAGCCACACCTATGAGACGTTCCACCTTCTGATGCCGCTCTACATCTGCCGGCGCTGGGAGGGCGCGGTCGCGCCGCAGGAAGGTCAGCGGCTGGCCTGGGTGCGTCCGCAAAAGCTGCGCGACTATGCGATGCCGCCGGCCGACATTCCGCTGATCCCGCACCTGCAGGGATTGTTGATGTAGCGGCGTC
>JAFKKS010000062.1 GCA_017304555.1 Hyphomicrobiales bacterium | reverse complement strand
CCTGCCGGCGTAATTCGTCCGCGACCATCGGTGGCTGTGTCGACACCGTCGACACGACGGTCACCCGCACGCCGCGCCGCTGCATCGCCTCCACCAAGGATCGAAAATCGCCGTCGCCCGAGAACAGGACCATATGATCGATATGCGCGTCCATATCCATGGCGGCGACGGCAAGCTCGATATCCATATTGCCTTTGACTTTGCGGCGCCCGGTCTGATCGACGAATTCCTTGGTCGCCTTGGTCACCACCGAGTAGCCGTTGTAGTCGAGCCAGTCGATCAGCGGCCGGATCGATGAATACTCTTGGTCCTCGATGATCGCCGTGTAGTAGTACGCGCGCAGAAGATCCCCACGCGATTGAAATTCGCGCAACAGCCGCTTGTAGTCGATATCGAAGCCGAGCGATTTCGCAGTGGCATAGAGATTTGCGCCGTCGATGAAGAGAGCCGTCTTTTCGCTTTTTGTTGGCATTGGGTTCTCTAACGATTCCTTGGAAATTGACCCCGGAGGGCGCGGCGTCTGCACGCCAAATGTGGCCCTAGAAGGGGCTCAAGAGGTCAATCCCCTGATCCCCGACGACGATTTGCTTTTGTAAAACGCTGATTTTGCGGTTGGCGTCCCCCTCCAAATCGCTGCGTAGAACAAGCGCGCCGGGCAGGGTTGGTTCCCAGCACAAGATACCCTCGGCAGGCAGGGCAGGGCTGCGGAACCGAACTTTGAGCTTGCGCTTTGGGGGCGCCGGATATAGTTCATCCAACGATTCCGACAACCCGCCGCAGTAAGGAGCGAGCCGTATGGCCCGTGTCACCGTCGAAGATTGCATCGATAAGGTGGAAAACCGATTTGAGCTGGTGCTGCTCGCCGGCCATCGGGCGCGGATGATTTCATCGGGCGCGCCAATTACGGTTGATCGCGACAACGACAAGAACCCCGTTGTGGCGCTTCGCGAGATCGCGGACGAGACGGTCTCGCCGGGCGACCTCAAGGAAGACCTCATCCATTCGTTGCAGAAGTACGTCGAAGTCGACGAGCCGGAGCCGGAGAATGTGCCGTTGATCGGCGCCGGCGGTGGCAGCGTCGATGCCGACGATACCGAGGTTCTTCCCGAGCGGATGACGGAAGAGGAGCTCCTCAAGGGCCTCGAAGGGCTGGCGCCGCCGGAAGAGCAGCCGGAAGAAGAGGAATAAGTCGGCCTCGGCCGACTTTCGCCGGAAGGCATCAAGCGCGTTTCAAGGGCCCGGGAGCACCCGGGCCTTTTGCATTTCTGCAACCTCGTCCGAGGTTTGGCCTTGCAGCCTTGCGTCGGAGACGTGATATCCTTGTTTTGATCGCGGGGGCCGAGGCGGCCCCAAAGTGGCGAACGTGATCAATTTTAACGACTTAGAGCATGATATTAGCTGAAAATCGCGCTTTGCTTTTCAGCGTCGTGCTCAGGAGAGCCGGCCGACGGATGGTCTGATGGCGTTGCTTAATCCCGATCCTCGTCCGCCCAGGTCCTTGGACGGGCCTATGGTCGCGCTCGACCCGGGTCTTAGCGTCACACTCCAACCTGCAGACGGAAAACAGAAATCGGCCAAGCCCGCCATCCTGCGGCAATACGAGCTGGTGGACCGGGTCCGCCGCTATAATCCCAACACCGACGAGGCGCTGCTCAACCGGGCCTATGTCTACGCCATGGTCGCACACGGGACGCAGACCCGGGCATCGGGCGACCCTTACTTCAGCCATCCCCTCGAAGTCGCGGCGATCCTGACCGATCTCAAGCTCGACGATGCGACGATTGTCGCGGCGCTACTCCACGACACGATCGAAGACACGGCGACAACCCGCGCTGAGATCGATCAAATCTTCGGCAGCGATATCGGCGCCCTGGTCGAAGGGCTGACCAAGCTCAAGCGGCTCGATCTCGTCTCGAAGCAGGCGGCGCAGGCCGAGAACCTGCGCAAACTGCTGCTCGCCATCGCCTCCGACGTGCGCGTCTTGTTGGTCAAGCTAGCCGACCGGCTACACAACATGCGCACGATCGGCTTCATGCGCCCGGAGGCGCGCAGGCGTATCGCGCAGGAGACGATCGACATCTACGCGCCGCTCGCCGGCCGCATGGGTATGCATGAGTTGCGCGAGGAGCTCGAAGATCTGTCGTTCCGCGAACTCAACCCCGAAGCCTACAACGTCACGGCGCAGCGTCTCGGCGCGCTCGCCTTGCGTAACGAGGACTGGATCGCAGAGATCGAGCAGGAACTCGTCAGCAAGCTCGCGGAAAGCGGCATTCGTGCTGAAGTGTCGGGACGCAAGAAGCGGCCGTATTCGATCTGGCGCAAGATGGAGCGCAAGTCGGTCGGCTTCGAGCAGCTTTCCGATATCTTCGGGTTTCGCGTTCTCGTCGGCTCGGTCGAGCAGTGCTATCGCACTTTAGGCGTCGTCCATACGGCATGGCCCGTCGTGCCGGGGCGCTTCAAGGATTACATCTCGACCCCGAAGCAGAACGACTATCGCTCGCTGCACACGACGGTGATCGGTCCCGGACAGCAGCGCGTCGAACTGCAGATCCGCACCCACGGCATGCATCAACTCGCTGAGTACGGCATTGCGGCGCATGCGCTCTACAAGGACGGGCAGGGCACGCCGTCGGAAATGCTGACGCGGGAATCGAACGCTTACGCCTGGCTGCGCCGCACCATCGCGATGCTGTCGGAAGGCTCCAACCCCGAAGAGTTCCTCGAACACACCAAGCTCGAACTTTTTCACGATCAGGTTTTCTGCTTCACGCCGAAGGGCAAGCTCATCGCCCTGCCGCGCAAGGCGACGCCGATCGACTTCGCCTACGCGGTTCACACCGATGTCGGCAACACGACGGTCGGCTGCAAGATCAACGGCAAAGCGAGCCCGCTCATCTCCGAGCTGCAAAACGGCGACGAGGTCGAGATCGTCACGTCCGATGCGCAAAAGGCGCCACCGATGGCGTGGGATTCGATCGTCGTGACCGGCAAGGCGCGCGCCGCCATCCGCCGCGCGACCCGCACCGCCGTCCGGCAGCAGTATACGGGGCTCGGGCGGCGCATCGTTGAACGTCTCTTCACGCGCGCGAAGATCGAGTATTCCGACGACAAGCTGCAGGGGGCGTTGCCGCGCCTTGCGCGCTCGTCGATCGACGAGGTGATGGCCGCTGTCGGCCGCGGGGAAATGAAAGGCTCCGACGTCGCCCGCGCCATGTACCCCGATTACAAGGAGGAGAGGGCGGCCAAGCGCGTCCTGCGCAACAAGCCGGAAAGCGGGTGGTTCGGCCTGCGCCGGTTTAAGGCCGTGAAGTTCAAAGTCCCGAGCTATAGCGACGACGGGCCGGCTTTGCCGATCCGCGGCATCAACAGCGATCTGCCGGTGCGCTTCGCCGAGGGCGGCGCCGTTCCAGGCGATCGGATCGTCGGTATCCTGACGCCGGGAGAAGGCATCACCATCCATCCGATCCAGTCCTCCGCGCTGCAGGAATACGAGGACGTGCCGGAGCACTGGCTCGATGTGCGCTGGGACGACGAGAGCGACAATCCGCAACGCTTTCCCGCGCGCATTCTCGTCCAGTCCGTCAACGAACCAGGCACGCTCGCCCAGATCGCGCAAGTGATCGCCGAGCACGACGGCAATATCGACAATGTGCGCATGACGCGGCGCTCCCCCGATTTCACCGAGATCCTGATCGACATGGAGGTCTACGACCTCAAGCACCTCAACTCGATCATCGCGCAGTTGCGCGCGAAGCCGGTCGTCGCGAAAGTCGAGCGCGTGACCGCCTGATCGCAGATCATGTTGATGCCCGCAGCCGTCCGGCCGGATGCCGGTTTTCGCCATTCCCGCCCACGGTCCCGTCGATGATTCTCGGTATTGGCTCCGACCTGATCGATATCCGGCGCATCGAGAAGGTCATCGGCCGCCACGGGGAGCGGTTCCTGTCGCGGGTTTTTACCGACATCGAGCGGGCGAAGGCCGAGCGCCGCCAGCAGCGCATCGCGACCTATGCCAAGCGCTTCGCCGCGAAAGAGGCTTGCTCAAAGGCCCTCGGGACCGGTATGCGCAAGGGCGTGTTCTGGCGGGACATGGGCGTCATCAATTTGCCCGGTGGCCGTCCGACCTTACAACTCACGGGCGGCGCCCTTCGCCGCCTCGAAGCCCTGACTCCGGCCGGTTACGCCGCCCGGATCGACCTCACCATCACGGACGAGTGGCCGCTGGCTCAGGCCTTCGTCGTCATTTCCGCAGAGCCCGCGCAGACCAAGCCAACGGAGGCGCCATGACCTCAACCGGCGCCGAACAGGCGAAACCAGGATTTTTCCGCGAACTGATCGGCGTGATCGTGCCGGCGCTGCTCATCGCGGTCGGCATCCAGACGTTTCTGTTCCAGCCCTTTCGCATCCCGTCCGGGTCGATGCGCGAGACCCTGCTGGTCGGCGACTATCTGTTTGTGTCGAAATTCTCCTACGGCTACAGCCGCCATTCGTTTCCTTTCTCGCTGGCGCCGATCAGCGGCCGGATCCTGGCGTCCCCGCCGCAGCGCGGCGACGTCGTCGTTTTCCGCCTGCCAAGGGACACGTCGCAGGACTACATCAAGCGCGTCATCGGCCTGCCGGGCGACACGATCCAGGTTCGCCACAGCGCGCTTTACATCAACGGCGAGCCGGTCAAACGCGAGCGCATCGATGACTTCATCGATAAGGAAACGTCGCCGCCAAGCCGCATCGAGCGTTGGCGCGAAACCCTGCCGAACGGCGTAAGCTACGACACCCTCAACATCTCGGACGACGAACCGCTCGATAACACGCCGGTCTATCGCGTCCCGCCGGGCCACTATTTCATGATGGGTGACAACCGCGATGATTCGGCTGACAGCCGGGTTCTCAGCGAGGTCGGCTACGTTCCGTTCGAGAATCTGGTCGGCCGGGCGCAGATCATCTTCTTCTCCATCGCCCATGGCGCCGGTGCTTGGGAAGTCTGGCGATGGCCGCAAGATCTACGTCTGAGGCGGATGTTTACGTGGATTCGCTAGGGCGACCGCGCCGGGCGGGGATACCGCCGGTGCCGCCCGTTCTGGCTCCTCGATCGTGATCGTATGACGCTTGCCATTCGTTGCGCCGCCCGATTCCGGGGGCTAAAACGACGCCTGCTTCGCGCCGCCTGCGGCGAATCTGCCGCAGGGCTGTTCCGCCCCGATCCACGCTCCCCATCGACGAGAAGGCAATGCAAGTGACGACGGAACAGAAGCGCAACGAAGGCGGCTTCGCCGAAACCATGCGTGTGATCGTCCATGCGCTGGTGATCGCCGCGATCATCCGGACCTTCCTGTTTCAGCCATTCAACATCCCGTCGGGATCGATGAAGGAGACCTTGCTGGTCGGCGACTATCTGTTCGTCTCGAAATACACTTACGGCTATACGCACTACTCGTTGCCGTACTCGCCGCCGATCTTCTCCGGCCGCATCATGGCGTCGGAACCGAAGCGCGGCGACGTCGTCGTCTTCCGCCTCCCGCGCGACGACAGTGTGGACTACATCAAGCGTGTGATCGGGTTGCCGGGCGATCGCATCCAGATGATCGACGGCGTCCTCAACATCAACGGCGTACCGATCAAGCGTGAGCCGGCCGGGTATTTCAACGACGTCGGCGAGAACGGCGCGACGCAGCGCGTCAAGCGCTGGAAGGAGACGCTCCCCGATGGCAAGAGCTATTACACCCTCGATCTCGTCGAGAACGGCTTTTACGACAACACGCAGATCTACACGGTGCCGCCCGGCCACTTCTTCATGATGGGCGACAACCGGGACAACTCGACCGACAGTCGCGTGCTGTCGCAGGTCGGTTACGTTCCGTTCGAGAACATCATCGGCCGCGCCGAGGTGATCTTCTTCTCGGTGAACGAGGGCGAGCGGGCGTGGCAAGTGTGGCGCTGGCCATGGGCCGTGCGCTGGAACCGGTTAATGACGATCGTGCGATGAAACGTAAGGCCGCAGGCCTGGAGGCGCTCGAGGAGCGCCTCGGACATGTTTTCAAGGACAAGAGTCTGCTCACGCGAGCGTTGACGCACAGCTCCGCCATCGCTGGCAAGAGCCGCGTCGAAAGCTATCAGCGGCTCGAATTCCTCGGCGATCGCGTGCTCGGTCTCGCCATCGCCGAGATGCTGATGCGCAGCTTTCCGAAGGCGACGGAAGGTGAACTGTCGCGAAGATTGGCCGGCCTCGTCCGCGCCGACAGTTGCGCCGCGGTTGCTCGGGCGATGCAACTCGAAACCGTCATCGCGCTCGGCTCAGCATCACGGAATGCGTCGCGGCTCACCGCAGCGATCCTGGCCGACGCGTGCGAAGCGGTGGTCGGCGCGGTGTTCGTCGACGCCGGCTATGCGTCGGCGTTCGCCGTGGTGGAGAAATTCTGGGCCGAGCGTATGCTCGCCCGCCAGCAGATGCTGCGCGACCCCAAGACGACGTTGCAGGAATGGGCGCAAGGGCAGGGATTGCCGACGCCGTCCTACAACGAGATCGAGCGCACCGGGCCGCACCATAATCCGAAGTTCCGCGTGCTGGTGGAACTTCCCGGCCATACACCGACCGAGGGTATGGGGCGCTCGAAGCGCGCTGCCGAACAGGCGGCGGCCGCCGCGATGCTGCAGCAGGAAGGTGTGCCGATGAGTGACGAAAATGCCTGACGCGACGCCAATGGAGCAGGCTCAGCCGACGCGGTGCGGCGTCGTCGCGCTGATCGGCGCCCCGAACGCGGGCAAGTCCACACTGATCAACGCACTCGTCGGCACCAAGGTGTCGATCGTCTCGCCGAAGGTGCAGACGACGCGCGCGCTGATCCGCGGCATTGCGCTTGTCGGCTCCGCGCAACTGATCCTCGTGGACACGCCCGGCATCTTCAGCCCGCGCCGCCGCCTCGACCGTGCTATGGTGACGACGGCTTGGAGCGGCGCGCACGATGCCGACCTTGTCGGTGTGCTGATCGACGCCAAGCGCGGCCTCGACGAGGAGGCGACCGCGATCCTCAGCAAGCTTGCTGACGTTCGCCAGCCCGCCGTGCTGATTCTCAACAAGGTCGATCTCGTCGACAAGCAGAAGCTCCTTGGTCTCGCCGCCGCGATCAACGAGGCCGCGCACTTCGAGGCGACGCTGATGATCTCGGCTTTGACGGGCGATGGCGTCGACGACCTCAAGACCTGGTTCGCGGAGCGTGTGCCGGCCGGGCCGTGGCTTTACCCGGAAGACCAGGTGTCCGACGCGCCGATGCGCCAGCTTGCCGCCGAGATCACGCGCGAAAAGCTTTTCCATCGTCTGCACGAAGAGCTTCCCTATCGCTCGACCGTCGAGACCGATCAGTGGCAGGATCGCAAGGACGGTTCGGTCCGCATCGAGCAAACCATCTTTGTCGAGCGTGAGAGCCAGCGTAAGATCGTGCTCGGCAAAGCGGGGCAGATGATCCGCGCCATCGGCGCCGACTCGCGGCGCGAATTGGCGGACATCATCGAGCGCCCCGTGCACCTTTTTCTGTTCGTGAAAGTGCGTGAAAGCTGGAGCGACGATCCCGAACGCTATCGCGAGATGGGGTTGGAGTTTCCGCGAGATTAGGGCAGGGCCGAAAGGCTCTAATGCCGGAGATGAGACTGCG
>JAFKKS010000061.1 GCA_017304555.1 Hyphomicrobiales bacterium | reverse complement strand
ACATGCAGCTCCTGCATCGCCTGCAGGAGTGCCGACTGCGTGCGCGGGCTCGCGCGGTTGATCTCGTCGGCCATCAGAAGCTGGGCGAAGATCGGGCCGGGGATGAAGCGGAAATTGCGCCGCCCTCCCGTCGTCTCCTCCAGCACTTCACTGCCGAGGATGTCGGACGGCATCAGGTCCGGCGTGAACTGCACGCGCCGCGCATCGAGGCCAAGGACAACCCCCATCGTCTCGACCAACTTCGTCTTGGCAAGGCCGGGCACACCGATCAGGAGCGCATGGCCACCGGACAGGACTGTCACGAGCGCATGCTCGACCACGCTCTCCTGGCCGAAAATCACGGTGCCGATCGCCGCCTTGGCGGCGCGAACGTGGGCGGCCGCCTGTTCGGCGGCGCGAACCACCATATCCTCGAAGTTCTCGATGCCGTCCGTGCCGGTCACACTCATTCCTTGCGCTCCTTCGCCAAAGGCATCGTCAACGCCGCTTGATTTAGGGTAGATCATACGACAATCGAGCCTAAATCTTGTGTCCCTGCCGGCTCGGCCCTGCCGCACGCGTATCGCATCTACGCTAGATTGAGATCGTGGCGATTTAGGACCATCCGTTCACGATCACGAAATCGGCATCGCGGTAAAGTTAAGTCACGCTGGATATGGAATGACGGATACGAAAAACCCCACCGGCGGAATGGAATCGCTCGCGGGCGCCGCGCGCACCGCCGGGAAAAAAGGGCCTCCCCCCGTCCATCTGTGGAATCCGCCCTATTGCGGCGAGATCGACATGCGAATCGCCACCGATGGTACTTGGTTTTATCAAAAGACGCCGATTGGCCGGCTGCCGCTGGTGAAGCTGTTCGCTTCCGTTCTCAAGCGCGAGGGCGACCACCACTTTCTTGTCACCCCCGTGGAAAAATGCGGCATTGCGGTCGACGACGCGCCCTTCCTGGCGGTCGAAATGCAGATCGCGCCAACGAAAGACGGTGAGACGCTGCACTTCCGCACCAATGTCGACGACTGGGTGGTATGCGGGCCGGACAACGCGCTCCGCTTCGAACCGGAGCCGGGCACCGGCGGCCTCAAGCCCTATCTGCATGTCCGGCGTGGCCTGTGGGCCAAAGTGACGCGGGCCCTGTTCTATGATGTCGTCGCGCGCGGCGAGGAACGCGGCATCGAGGGGCGCCGCATGTTCGGCGTCGCTTCGGGCACTGCTTTTTTTCCGATGGCACCGGCTGACGCCCTCCAGGACTTCGTTTGATGGACGCTGCCACGCCAAAATCGTTGCCGGGCCACGAATTCTTCGATCTCGCCCGCGCTCGCCTGAGCCAGCAGGTCGATCCAGCCCTCACCAACCCGGACCTCGTCCCGCCGCATGGCGATCATGAGAGCGATCCGGTCTTCCTGGCGATTGCGGACGTGCGGCCGATCCGCCCGGCTGCCGTGCTCATTCCGGTCGTCGACCACCCCGAACCGACGGTGCTCTTGACCCTGCGCAACGAGAAACTGTCCAGCCACGCCGGGCAAGTCGCCTTCCCGGGCGGCAAGATCGACCCCGAAGACGTCTCACCCGTCGCCGCGGCGCTGCGCGAAGCCAACGAAGAGATCGGGCTCGACGCCCGCTTCATCGAACCGCTCGGCTATTCCGACACACACCTGACGACGACCGGCTACCGGATCGCGCCGACCGTGGCACGCGTGATGCCCGGCTTCACGATCACGCCCAATCCCGCCGAGGTGCAGGACGTTTTCGAGGTTCCTCTGGCATTTCTCATGGGACCGGAGAATCATCAGCGCCACAGTCGGGAGTGGCGCGGCATGATGCGCACTTACTACGCCATGCCGTTTGGGGATCATTATATCTGGGGGGCGACGGCGGGCATGTTACGACGACTCTATGAACGGCTTTACGGCGGCTGACATGTGCCAGTGCCACCGCTCGATGCGCCCCACCGCAGGTGGCGCGCAGATGTCATTTCACGTCGGGCGTACAGGCGCAGGCCGCCGATGATCCGCCCGATCCTCACCGAACTCGCCCTTTTCGCCGCCCCATTCATCCTCTACGCCGCATTCATCTGGGCGACCCGCGAAGGCCTGTTCGTGCCCGACGCATGGTCGTGGCACACGATCATCTGGCTCACGATCGTCGCGTTGTCATTGGTGGTCGTCTCCTTCGTCCTGATCGCGCAGTTCAGCGGAGCGCCGCCGCACTCGACTTACGTTCCGGCGCATGTGGAGAACGGCAAGTTCATCCCCGGCAGGAATGAATGAGCGGAAGCGCCGCCAGGCAAAAGAATATCTCCCCGTTGTTGCAAGGGCCGGCCGCGCGCGTTCTCGCCCTGCTCGATCGCGATGGCGAGGAAGCGCGCATCGTCGGCGGTGCGGTGCGCAACGCGCTGCTCGGTTTGCCGCGCGGTGAAATCGACATCGCCACGACGGCGACGCCAGACGTCGTCACGCGACGAGCAACAACCGATGGACTCAAGGCGGTCCCGACCGGCATCGACCACGGCACGGTCACCGTGATCGTCGACGGCACGCCGTTCGAAGTGACGACACTGCGCGAGGACATTGAGACGTTCGGGCGCAAGGCGCGCGTTCGTTTCGGCCGTGACTGGAGGCGGGACGCGGAGCGCCGCGACTTCACGATGAACGCGCTGTCGCTCTCACCGGACGGCCGGGTGCACGACCCGGTCAACGGCTTGCCCGATCTCGAAGCGCGGCGCGTCCGCTTCATCGGCGATGCCGAGACACGCATCCGGGAAGACTATCTGCGCATCTTGCGTTTCTTCCGGTTCCACGCCGCCTATGGCGCCGGCGCGCCGGACGCGGACGACTTAGGGGCAACGATCCGCCAGCGCGCCGGGCTCGAGCAATTGTCGCGCGAGCGCATCCGCATGGAATTGATGAAGCTCGTCGTCGCCTCGGGCGCGGCGGAAACCCTGACCGTCATGGCCGACGCAGGGATTCTCGATCGTGTCTTGAGCGCTGCGCCGCTGGTCGCGCATCTCGCGCGGATGGACGCACTCGAAAAGGCGCTTGGCCTCGCGCCCGACCCTGTGCGCCGGCTGGGCGCGCTCGCCGTCCATGTCACCGACGATGCGGAGCGCTTCCGCGAGCGCCTGCGGCTTGCCAACGAGGAAACCGACCGCCTCGATTCCATGGCGCGGGGCTGGTGGCAGGTCACAGAAGCCTTGCCCGCGCATGCTGCGCGCGCCCTGCTCTACAGGCTCGGTCCCGATCGCTATCGCGACCGCGTGCTGTTTGCCTGGGCGCGGTCGGGCGTCCCATCTAGCGATTCCGCGTGGGCCAGCCTCTTTACATTGCTGGAGCGATGGGAGGCGCCGGTTTTCCCGTTGAGGGCTGCCGATTTCATCGCACGCGGCGTGCCGAAAGGGCCGGCCCTCGGTGCGGCGCTGGCAGCAGCCGAAGAGGCCTGGATCACGACCGACTTCCCGATGGATCAGGCCGCGTTGGACGCGATCGCCGAAAAGACTCTAGCGAGCACGGTTCGCGGGTAGGCAGCGCCCTCGGCCTCATCCTGAGGAGCGTCCACAGGACACGTCTCGAAGGATGGTCACAACCACGACGCCATCCTTCGAGACGCCGTTTCTTTCGAAACGGCTCCTCAGGATGAGGTCTGTCTAATGCCGAAGCTTATCTCACTGCCCTTCTACGACCGACTCGCCTGCTTCGCGCTGCCGGCGTAGACTTCCAGCATGAGCTTTCCGCGCCGACCCGCCGATATCGCGCGCCGCAGCGCCGAGCGCATGGCGACGCGCACGCGCGAAGCGTTCGACGCGTTTCATCGCGAAACCTTCGCGCTTGAACGCGAGGCCGCGCGCGAGAAGGCGCGCGACATCCTGCGGCGGTTTCCAAAGGCCGCTTACATGACCGAAATCGAAAGCTGGCGCGAACTCCCCGATGGGCGTATCGAGTTCACCATGCGGCGGTTGCGCTCCGCCGACTGATACAGAACGTCCACCCGTCCGGCCTTCCATTTAGAAATCATCGCGATGGACCTCGCCGCAGGTTTTGCCGGCGTCACCGTGACGCAACTCGCGCTCGTCGCGGGGATGGCGCTGTTCGCGTCTCTCGTCGGCGGCGTCGCCGGCTACGGCACCGGCGTCCTGATGCCGCTCGTGCTCGTGCCGATCACCGGCGCCGAGGCGGTCGTGCCGATCATCGCGATCACGGCGCTGTTCACCAATACGAGCCGGGCGCTCGCCTTCCGCGAGGCGATCAGCACGTCGCATTGGCGGACCGTGCTGCTCGGCGCGCTGCCAACCACCGTCATTGGCGCTTACGGATTCACATTGCTCACCGGCCGTGGGGCATTAATCGTGATCGGCCTCACGCTCTTGATGAGCGTGCCGCTGCGCCGCCTGATGCGCCGGCGCGGCTTGATGCTCGAACAGCGCGGCCTGTTCTTTTCGTCGGTCGGCTACGGCGTGCTGGTCGGCGGCACCACCGGCTCCGGCGTGATCCTGCTCTCGCTCCTGATGGCGTCTGGCTTGAGCGGCGCCGGCACGATCGCGACCGACGCAGCGATCTCCGTGATTGTCGGCGTCGTGAAAGTGCTGGTGTTCGGCATTGCCGGCGTGATGGATGCGAAGATCGTCGTCTTCGCGCTCCTGATCGGCGCTATCGCGACACCGGGCGCCTTCATCGCCAAGGCGCTGGTTGACCGGCTACCGGTGCATTTCCACACCGCCATCCTCGACGCCGTGGTCCTGTTCGGCGGCGCCTACATGGTGTTCGACGCCGCGATACTGTAGCGCGCTGCAAGCGCCTCCGCCTCACGGCCAATGTACGACCGGAGGCAGCGACGACAGGATCGAGTCGACATTGCCGCCTGTGCGCAGCCCGAAAATCGTGCCGCGATCGTAGAGCAGATTGAACTCGACATAGCGGCCGCGGCGAACGAGTTGCTCTTCGCGGTCGGCATCGGTCCACGGCGTCGCCAGATTGCGGCGCACGATGTCGGGATAGATCTTGAGGAATGCGCGGCCGACCGCCTGCGTGAAGGCGAAGTCCGCCTCCCAATCGCCGCTCGCCAGCCAGTCGTAGAAGATGCCGCCGACGCCGCGCGCCTCCTTGCGGTGCTTGAGATAGAAATACTCGTCGCACCACGTCTTGTATTTCTCGTAAGGCGCGACGGCTGCGTGCGCGTCGCACGCCGCCCGCATCGCGGCATGGAAGGCGAGCGTATCCGCATCGTCCTGCGTGCGGCGCCGGTCAAGGACAGGCGTGAGGTCGGCTCCGCCGCCGAACCAGGATTTGCTGGTGACGACGAACCGCGTGTTCATGTGCACGGCCGGGACATGCGGGTTGCACGGATGCAGGATCAGCGAGATGCCCGACGCCCAGAAGCGCGGATCGGTCTCCGCGCCGGGAATCTCCTTGCGGAATTCGGGGGCGAATTCGCCGTGCACGGTCGACACATGCACACCGCCTTTCTCGAACACTCGGCCCTTCAGGATCGCCATGGTGCCGCCACCGCCGGCCGCGCCGGTGTGATCGGCTCGGTTCCATGGGGTGCGCACGAAGCGGCCCGGCTCCCCGGCGTAGAGCGCTTGCGGCGCCTCCCGTTCGATCTCTTCCAAGGCGGCGCAGATATCGTCGCGCAACGCCTCGAACCAGGTCCGGGTGCGTGACTTGTAGTTTTCAAGTTCTTGGTTGGCCATCGTGATCGCAACAGGTTCGGGGACTCGTTGATCTACCTTAGCAATTTCAACGGCCTGTAACCCACCCGCCCGGCTACGCAAAAACAAAAAGCGCGCCTCGCGGCGCGCTCAAGTCGACTTGGAGGTCGGTAAGACTTGGAGGTCGGTAAAAGGACTTGAATCGTTTAGCGGATGTTGAGCGTCTCGCTGCTCGAATAAGCGTTCGACTTGGTCGCCTTGATCACACCCACGTTGACTGGGTGCTCACCCGGACGGGCGGCAAGGATGTCGGTGCCAAGATCGACCGAGCTGCTCAAGCGCGCACCGATGCCGACCGTCACAACCATGATGGCGGCCACCAGCGCGACAACGACCATTTTCACGTGCGTATTGCGATCTGCGCCGATAATCGAGTGATTCATGACACGCTGCCCTTCGCTCTTGCCTTCAGGGCTTCGTCGCTTGAACACGACACGCGGTTCAAAAAACCGACGGTGAGCCGCTGAGACCTGCACAGAGAACGTTCGTGCACGTCGCATAGTTACCGGAATAACGGCGCGTATGCGGTTTGGTTCCATCTCTGTTCGGCGTCTACGTAAGCGGCGGACTCTCCGTTTCAATCCGGTGGCATGAGGCCCGAATGACGTCGGCGCAAAGCCCCGCGGCGCCTCACTACAAGCCTTTGATCTTTCATGTTTTTCAAAAACAAACATAACCGCCACCTGGACTTAAGGGCTTCATCAGAATCGCGTGATCGGGCGCGCGATCAGATGCTTCCGACCGTCTTCAGCCGGATGCGCGGATGGATTTCCGCCTGCGACAAAACGGACGTCTGGGCGCGAAAGCGCTCGACGATGTCGCGCACGTAGGGGCGGATGCCTGGCGAGACGACCAGCACCGGCGCTTCCGCTTCCCGCGCCGCGTCTTCGAAACGAAGACGCACGAGGGTGATGAATTCGGTGAGTTTCGACGGCTGCATGGCGAGGTTGCGCTCCTCCCCCTGCCCGACGATCGACTCGGCGAAGGCTTGCTCCCAGGCCGCCGAAAGCGCGATCAGCGGCAGATAGCCGTTCGGTGAATAGTGCTGGGCGCAGATCTGCCGCGACAGCCGCACGCGCACATGTTCCACCAGCATCGCCGGATTGCGCGTCGCGGCGAGGCCGTCGGCGATGCCCTCGAGCACGGTCGACAGGTCGCGGATAGAGACGCGCTCGGCCAGCAGCATCTGCAGCACGCGCTGGATGCCGGACGCCGTGATCTGCCCTGGCATAATGTCTTTCAGGAGCTCGGCCTGCTCCTTCGAGAGCTCTTTCAGGAGCTTCTGCACCTCGGCATAGGAAAGGAGTTCCGCGACGTTCGCCTTGAGCACCTCGGTGAGATGCGTGGAGAGGACGGTCGCAGCATCGACCACGGTGTAGCCCTTCGCCGCGGCCTCCTCCTTGAGGGCGGCATCGATCCATGTCGCGGGCAGCCCAAAGGTCGGCTCGGTGGTGTGGGTTCCAGGCACGTCGACCTGCCCGCCCGACGGGTCCATGACCATGAACTGCTCGGGCCAGATGCGACCAGAGCCCACTTCGACCTCTTTGATCTTGATGACGTAGCTGTTCCCCTCAAGCTGGACGTTGTCGAGGATACGCACCGGGGGCATCACAAAGCCCATCTCGGACGCCAGCGAGCGGCGCAGCGCCTTGATCTGGTCGGTGAGCCGGTCGCTGCCGTTGGTGCCCTTGACCAGCGGTAGAAGCGCATAGCCCAGCTCGATCTTGAGGTCGTCGATCTTCAAAGCCGACGAGATCGGCTCCTCAGTCGGTTCGACCTTATTTTCCGCCGCCGCTGCCGTCTCCGCAGCCTCTTTGCGCTCCTTGGCGCGACGATCACTGATGTAGGCGAGCGCACCCGCGCCGCCGCCCAACGCGAGGAACGGCAGCATTGGGATGCCAGGTAGCAGCGCCATGATCATCATCACCGCCGACGACATGCCGAGCTC
>JAFKKS010000060.1 GCA_017304555.1 Hyphomicrobiales bacterium | reverse complement strand
CACAAGGTCGTCTCCAACGCCTCCTGCACGACCAACTGCCTCGCGCCGGTCGCCAAGGTGCTCAACGACGCCGTCGGCATCGACAAGGGCTTCATGACGACGATCCACGCCTATACCGGCGATCAGCCCACTCTCGATACCCTGCACAAGGACCTCTACCGCGGCCGCGCCGCAGCGATGTCGATGATCCCGACCTCGACTGGTGCGGCGAAGGCCGTCGGCCTCGTCCTGCCGGAACTCAACGGCCGCCTCGACGGCGTGTCGATCCGCGTGCCGACGCCGAACGTCTCTGTCGTCGACTTCAAATTCGTTTCCAAGAAAAAGACCGACAAGGACGAGATCAACAACGCCATCAAGCGTGCGTCCGAGCAGCAGCTCAAGGGCATTCTCGCCTACACCAACGCGCCGAACGTCTCGATCGACTTCAACCACGATCCGCATTCGTCGACGTTCCACATGGATCAGACCAAGGTCATGGACGGAACACTGGTGCGCATCCTCACCTGGTACGACAACGAGTGGGGCTTCTCGAACCGCATGTCCGATACCGCCGTCGCGATGGGCAAGCTGATCTGAGCCTCAATCCGTCATGGCCGGGCTCGTCCCGGCCATTCACGTCTTTGAGATCATGATTTGGACGCGGATGCCCGGCATGAAGCCGGGCGTGACGATCGAGAGAGACGCATGAGCAGCTTCCGCACCCTCAACGACGCCGACGTCAAGGACAAGCGCGTGCTCGTGCGCGTCGATCTCAACGTGCCGACGGAGAACGGCAAGGTCACCGACGCGACCCGCCTCGAGCGTATCGTGCCGACGATCAAGGAGATCGCCGACAAGGGCGGCAAGGTCATCCTGCTCTCGCATTTTGGACGCCCAAAGGGACGCGACGCGAAGGATTCGCTGCGGCCTGTTGCCGCGGCGCTCGCAACGGAGCTCGGCCGTGATGTCGCGTTTGCAGAGGACTGCATCGGGCCGCAAGCGGACTCCGCAGTCGCGAAAATGAAAGCCGGCGATGTTCTCTGCCTTGAGAACACGCGCTTCCACAAAGAGGAAGAGAAGAACAATCCGGCGTTCGTCGCCGCGCTCGCCAAACTCGGCGACATCTACGTCAACGATGCTTTCTCGGCCGCCCACCGCGCCCACGCCTCCACCGAAGGCCTCGCGCACAAGCTGCCGGCCTATGCTGGCCGCGCCATGCAGCGCGAACTCGAACACCTCTCCGCCGCATTGGAAAAGCCGAAGCGCCCGGTCGCGGCGATCGTCGGCGGCGCCAAAGTCTCGACCAAGCTCGAGCTCCTCAGCAACCTCATCGAAAAGGTCGATGCGCTGATTATCGGCGGCGGCATGGCCAACACCTTCCTGCATGCGCAGGGCGTGAACATCGGCAAGTCGCTGGCCGAAAAGGACATGGCCGGCACGGCGCGCGAGATCCTCACCAAGGCCGAGAGCAAGAACTGCGCCATCATCCTGCCGGTCGATGCGGTCGTCGCTTATCACTTCGAAGCGAATGCGCCGTCACACGCTTACGGCCTCGACGCCATTCCGCACGACGGCATGATCCTCGACGTCGGCCCTCAGTCGATCGAGCGCATCAAGGCAGCGATCGATGACGCGGCGACGCTCGTTTGGAACGGCCCGCTCGGCGCCTTCGAGCTGCGTCCGTTCGATCATGCGACGGTGGTGATCGCGCGCTATGTCGCGGAGCATACCAAAGCGAAAAAGCTTATCTCAGTCGCAGGCGGCGGCGACACCGTCGCCGCGCTCAATGCCGCGCATGTCGGCCACGCGTTGACTTACGTCTCCACGGCGGGCGGCGCTTTCCTCGAATGGATGGAAGGCAAGCCCTTGCCGGGAGTGGAGGCGCTGCGCGTGAAGTGATAGCGGCGTTTGCCGTTTCTCGCGTGAAGGCGTTTTCGCCTTCGAAATGATGCATCGATCGGGGACACTTAGAGGAGGCAATGATGAACCTCTCGGAACTCAACAAGATCGCGAAGGCCATGGTCGCGCCGGGCAAGGGCATTCTCGCGGCCGATGAATCCTCCGGCACAATCAAGAAGCGCTTCGACGCCATCAAGGTGGAGTCGAACGAGGACAACCGCCGCGACTATCGCGAACTGCTGTTCCGCTCGAAGGACGCGATGCAGAAGCGCATTTCCGGCGTGATCCTGTATGACGAGACGATCTGGCAAAAGGCGAAGGACGGTACGCCGCTCGTCAAGCTGATCGAGCAGGCCGGTTCGATCCCCGGCATCAAGGTCGATGAAGGCACCAAGCCGCTGCCGAATTGTCCGGGCGAACTGATCACCTATGGGCTCGACGGCCTGCCGACGCGCCTGCCAAAATATTACGAGCAGGGCGCGCGCTTCGCGAAATGGCGTGCCGTGATCGACATCGGCGCCGGCATCCCGAGCTATGCCGCGATCGCGACCAACGCGCACGCGCTCGCCCGTTACGCGGCGCTGTGCCAGGTCAACCAAATCGTTCCGATCGTGGAGCCGGAAGTCCTCATGGATGGCGATCACGACATCGATCGCTGCGTCGAGGTCACCGAGTTCGTGCTCAAGGAAACGTTCCAGCAGCTTTACTATCAGAAGGTCGCGCTCGAAGGCATGGTGCTGAAGCCGAACATGGCGGTGCCGGGCAAAAAGAGCGCGAAGAAAGCTTCGGTGCAGGAAGTCGCGGAGAAGACCGTGAAGCTGCTCAAGGAATGCGTACCGGCCGCCGTGCCGGGCATCGCGTTCCTCTCCGGCGGCCAGTCGGACGAAGAAGCGACCGCGCATCTCGACGCCATGAACAAGATCGGCAATCTGCCGTGGGGGCTCACCTTCTCCTATGGTCGCGCGCTGCAGGCGGCTCCGCAGAAGGCGTGGTCCGGCAAGAACGAGAACGTCGCCGCGGCGCAGCGCGCCTTCTCGCATCGCGCCGAGATGAACGGGCTTGCCGCGCTCGGCCAGTGGAAGTCGGACCTGGAAAAGAAGGCGGCCTGAAAGGGCGTCGGCGCGGCGAAGCTGAGAGTATAGTCGCGCCATGGCAGCTCCCGATAAGAACCAGCCCGCACCGAACCCGCGGATCTACCTCACGACCCCGCCGGTCGGGGATGGCGCGGCGCTTGCCGCGCTTCTTGCCCCGGCCCTGGCGGCCGCCGATGTCGCGGCCGTCCTGCTCCGTTTCGACCCGGCGCAAAACGACGAGCGCGCCGCGATCAATGCCGTGAAGCGCATTGCCGCGACCGTGCAGAATGCAGGCGCCGCGCTGGTGCTCGACGGCCAGCCGCAGATCGTGGCGCGCTCCGGCGCCGACGGGGCGCACATCACCGGCGTCGAAGCCCTCGCGGCCGCCCTCCCCGCATTGCGCCCGGACCGTATTGCCGGCGTTGGCGGCCTTCTCTCCCGCCATGATGCGATGGTCGCTGGCGAAGCCGGTGCAGATTACGTTATGTTCGGGGAACCGGACGCTGATGGGGGACGACCGACGGTCGAAGCGATCGCCGAGCGCTTGGCGTGGTGGAGCGAATTGTTCGAGATTCCCTGCGTTGGCTTTGCGCAAACGCAGGAAGACGTGGAGATAATGGCTCGCGCAGGCGCGGATTTCATCGCGCTGGGCGCGTTCATATGGGAGGACCCGAACACCTCCGCTGCGAAAGTGCGGTTAGCGGGAGGGTCTTGCGTTCGGTAGATTGGGTGTGATGGCTTTGCGTCGCTTGAGGTCCGTTTTGTTGGCCGCGTTGCCAATTCTGGCAGCGGGAACGATCGGTGGCGCACCGGCGCTGGCTCAAGCTCCGCTCAGCATCAATCCGCAAAGCGGCGCCAACCGTCCTGCCGCAGCGCCGAGGCCCGCGCGGCCGCGGCCGCCCGCAAGGAAACCCGCCGCGAAGAAGCCGCCCGCCCCGGCGCAGGCGCCCGCAAAGGCTAAAGCACCCGACGACGACGCACCGAAGGCTACCGTCAGCGCGTCGGACGAAGCCTACGCCGCATTCCAGCGCGGGCATTTCCTGACTGCTTTCGACAAGGCGACGCAGCAGATCAAGGCGAACGGCGATCCCGAAGCGATGACGCTGCTCGGCGAACTCTACGCGAGCGGCTACGGTATTGCGAAGGACGAGAACAAAGCCGCCGAGTGGTATCAGCTCGCCGCGAATAAAGGGAACCGTGAGGCGATGTTCGCGCTCGCGATGTTCCGCCTCAACGGCAAGGCTGGCCCCAAGGACGTCAACGCCGCCGTCGACCTTCTCACCCGCGCCGCCGATCTCGGCCATGTCGGCGCGAATTACGACCTCGGCCTGCTCTATCTCGAGGGCAAGTCGGTCAAGCAAGACTTACCCCTGGCACTCAAGCACCTGAAAGCCGCCGCCGATGTCGGCAGCGCGGAAGCGCAGTATGTCCTTGCGGGCGTTTATCGCGACGGCAAGGGTGTCGCGCCAGATCGCGTCGAATGCGCGCGCCTCCTGGGCCTTGCGGCCCGCGCCGGAATCCCCGATGCGCAACTCGAATACGCCATCGCCCTCTACAACGGCGACGGCGTGCCGAAGAACGAGGCGCACGCGGAAGCGTTACTACTGAAGGTCGCGCGCCGCGGCAATCCGGTGGCGCAGAACCGTCTCGCCCATGTCCTCGCGAGCGGCCGCGGCGTACCAGCCAATCCCGTCGAGGCGGCGAAATGGCACATCATCGCCCGCTCGCACGGCGAACAAGACGCCTCACTCGACAGTTTCCTGCAGAAACTGCCGCCGGAGCAGCGGCAGGCCGGCGAGAAATCCGCCGAAGCCTGGCTCAAGATGGTGCCTCCGTCTCGTTCCTGATCTGGTTCGGCCCTTGACGGGCCGGCCACGAGCAGCGCAAGCAAGATGCCCTTTCATCCCTCCTGCGTAACGGGTCTCATGCTTCGCTCCGCTCTTCTCAATGTGATGATCCAGGCCGCCAACAAGGCGGCCCGCGCACTCAAGCGTGATTTCGGCGAAGTCGAGAAGCTGCAGGTTTCGCTGAAAGGCCCCGCGAACTTCGTCAGCGCGGCCGACCGCCGTGCCGAGGAAACGCTGCGGCAGGAATTGACCAAAGCGCGCCCGGGCTACGGCTTCCTCGGCGAAGAAGGCGGAAGCCACGAAGGGACCGACAAGAGCCATACCTGGATCGTCGACCCGCTCGACGGCACCACCAATTTTCTGCATGGCATCCCGCAGTTCGCGATCTCGATCGCGCTCAAGCGCGAGGCCGATATCATCGCCGGCGTCATCTACAACCCGATCCTGGATGAGCTTTTCACCGCCGAACGCGGCAAGGGCGCCTTCTTCAACGAGCGGCGCATCCGTGTCGCGACACGCAAGCGTCTCGCCGACAGCGTCATCACCTGCGGCCTCCCGCATATGGGCCGCGGCGATCTCGCCCTGTTCCGCCAGGAGATTGCGGCCGTGCAGGAAAAGGTCGCGGGGCTTCGCCGCTTCGGCGCCGCGTCGCTCGACCTTGCCTGGGTCGCCGCAGGGCGTCTCGACGCCTATTGGGAACGCGACCTTTCGCCCTGGGACATGGCGGCCGGCATGGTGATCGTGCGCGAGGCGGGCGGGTTCGTCACCGATATCGACGGCGGCGACGACGTGCTCGGCAAAGGCAGCGTGATTTGCGGCAACGACGTCATCCATAGCGAATTGCTGAGCGTGCTGCGCAAAGCAGCGAAAACATAAGCGTTGGCGCATGCGACCGCGGACAGCTTTGCTTTCACCGCGCCTGTGCCATAATTGAACCCCTTCGGTGCGGGAGCTAATGGGCCCATGGCGCGCGATCTCGACCCGTTCAAACTGTCTTCGCCCCGCATCTTCCTTGTACGGATGCTGGTGTTCCTGATCCTCTGCGGTCTGGTCGCCTTCGTCCTCTACAAGCAGATATGGACGGCGTTCCTCGCCAATCCGGGGCTCAATGGACTGATCATCGGCGTGCTGGTGATCGGCATTCTGCTCGCGTTTCGCCAAGTCATCCGCCTGTTCCCTGAAGTCGCATGGGTGAACGGCTTCCGGCTCGCGGACCCAGGCATCACCGTCGAACGCCCGCCGGTGCTGCTCGCCCCGATGGCCACGATCCTCGGTGACCGCATGGGGCGCATGGCGATCTCGACGCCGCTGATGCGCGGCATCCTCGATTCGATCGCGACCCGGCTCGACGAAGCACGCGATCTCTCGCGCTATCTCACCGGCCTGCTCATCTTCCTCGGCCTGCTCGGCACCTTCTGGGGATTGATCGAGACGGTGACGTCGGTCGGCAACGTGATCGGCAACCTGAAAGTCGGCGGCGAAGCCGGCCAGATGTTCGAGACGCTCAAGGAAGGCTTGGCCGCACCGCTCGGCGGCATGGGCATCTCTTTCTCGTCGTCGCTGTTCGGCCTTGCCGGTTCGCTGGTGCTCGGCTTCCTCGACCTGCAAACCAGCCAGGCACAAAACCGTTTCTATACCGATCTCGAGGATTGGCTCTCGACCACCGTGCGCGATCTCGGCGTCGAACCGGATGCGCGAACGACCGCCGCCACAGCGGCTGTACCGGCTTACGCCAACGAATTGCGTGTCATCGCCGATCGGTTGAAGGAAGCAGTCGCCGACGGCGGCGGAACGAACCGCGCCGCGACCAACGCAATGGCCAATCTCGCCGAGGCGATCCAAGGTCTCGTCAGCCATATGCGCAGCGAACAACAGCTCATCCGCGATTGGGTCAACGCCCAGTCGGAGCAGCAGCGTGAGATCCGCCGCCTGCTAGAGCGGCTCTCGCGTGAGGATTCTCCGAGAATACGGCGCGAGGCTTAAGTCTTGGCGAGGCGTAGTTCATGGCGTTAGCGCGCGGCCGCCGCGATCGGGCCATCGACTATTGGCCGGGATTTGTCGATGCGCTCTCGACGCTCGTCCTCGGCATCATCTTCATGCTCACCCTGTTCGTGGTGGTGCAGTTCTATTTGTCGCAGGAAGTCACCGGCAAGGACGCCGCGCTGCAGCGCCTCAACGCGCAGATCGCGCAACTGACCGATCTGCTCGCGCTCGAGAAGGGCAACAAATCGACGCTGGAAGAGAGCCTCGCGGCGCTGCGCGCGAGCCTTGCCAGCGCCGAAAGCGAACGTGACCGCTACAAAAACATGGCGGCAGGCGCCAGCGCCGGCAACGCGCAAGGCAAGGTGGACGCCCTCTCCTCCGACCTCGCCAACGAGAAGCGATTGTCGGCGCAGGCGATGAGCCAGGTCGAACTGCTCAACGCGCAGATCGCCGCGCTGCGCCGGCAACTCGCCGCACTCGAGCAGGCGCTCGATGCCTCCGAGAAGAAGGACAAGGAATCGCAGTCGCGCATCGCCGACCTCGGCCAACGCCTCAACGTCGCGCTGGCGCAGCGCGTGCAGGAGCTTTCACGCTATCGCTCGGAGTTCTTCGGCCGTCTGCGCGCGATCCTCGCCAACCGCCCGGAAATCCGCGTCGTCGGCGACCGCTTCGTCTTCCAGTCGGAGGTGTTCTTCGACGTCGGCCTCGCCACCCTGCGGCCAGAAGGGCGCGCGGAACTCGACAAGCTCGCGCAGGCGATCATCGATCTCGACAAGGAAATCCCGAAAGAGATTCCCTGGGTGCTGCGCGTCGACGGCCACACCGACATCCGCCCGATCCAGAGCCCGCAGTTCCCGTCGAACTGGGAGCTTTC
>JAFKKS010000059.1 GCA_017304555.1 Hyphomicrobiales bacterium | reverse complement strand
ATCGCCGACTCGGTCTTGTTGACGTGCTGTCCGCCGGCGCCGGCGGCGCGCATGGTGTCGATCTTGAGGTCACTCTCGTTGATCGCAACGTCGACGTCTTCCGCTTCCGGCAGCACCGCGACGGTCGCAGCCGACGTATGGATACGGCCGGAGGCTTCCGTCGTCGGCACGCGCTGCACACGATGTACCCCGGATTCGAACTTCAACCGCGCATAAACGCCGACGCCGGTAATTTCGGCGATGATCTCCTTGAGACCGCCCATCGTGCCTTCGGCGACGGAGAGAACTTCAACCTTCCAGTTCTGGCGCGCCGCGTAGCGCTCATACATGCGGAAGAGATCGCCGGCGAAGAGCGCCGCTTCATCGCCGCCCGTACCGGCGCGAATTTCGAGAATGACGTTGCGTTCGTCCGCGGCGTCTTTCGGCAGCAGAGCGAGTTGAATTTCTTTCTCTGATTCTGCGATGCGTGCCTCAAGCTCCGGCCGCTCGCTCTGCGCGAGATTACGCATTTCGGCGTCGGTCGCTGGATCGTTGAGAAGCGCCTTGATATCCGCAAGCTCCGTCAACGCGGCGCGATAGGACTTCACCTTTTCGACGAGCGGGCTGAGCTCGGAGAATTCGCGCGACAGCTTCACATACGTGTCGCGATCCGGCTGACTCGCGAGCTCCGCCTCCACGGCCTCCTGGCGCGCGAGCAACGCATCAAGTTTGGCGGGCTGAAGCATGGCTCAGATCTGCAAGCCTTCGGCGGCGGCATAGGCCGCAAGCTGCTCGCGCACCGAAACACGCGGCGCACTCTTGGAAAGAAGGCCACGCACCAGTTGGCCCACCTCCCCGGCATTGGTCTCGAGCAACATCGCCTTCACCGGGCCGAGTGCCGAAGGCGACACCGACAGGTTCCGATATCCCAGCGCGACCAGCGCCAGCGCGCCAAGCGGTGTTGCACCCATCTCGCCGCACAGCGTCACAGGCTTTCCGTGCTCGCGACCTTTATCGATGATGTCGCGCAGCGCGCGCAATACCGGAACGGACAACGGATCGAAACGATCGGCGACGAGGCTGTTTCCGCGATCCGCCGCATACAGGAACTGCACGAGATCGTTGGAGCCGACCGAGAGAAAGTCGACCCGCGAAAACAATTCGTCCAGCTGAAAGAGCAGCGCGGGAACCTCGACCATCGCCCCGATCTCGATGCGCTCGGGCAGCGTGTGATTGTGCTTGCGCAGATGCGTCAGTTCGAACTCGACCAACTCTTTGGCGCTGTCGTATTCGTCGATGGTCGACACCATCGGGAACATCAGCTTCAGGCGCCGCCCCGACGCTGCGCGCAGCAGCGCACGGATCTGGCTGCGCAACAACCCGGGTCGATCGAGACCGAGACGGATGGCACGCCAGCCGAGTGCCGGGTTCTCCTCCTCGACCATGCGCATATAGGGAAGGACCTTGTCGCCGCCGATGTCGAGCGTGCGAAACGTCACCGGCCGATCGCCGGCCGCGTTGAGCACGTCTTTGTAAAGCTTCAATTGCTCACTCGTGCGGGGAAACGCGGCCGCCACCATGAACTGCAGTTCGGTCCGGAAAAGTCCGATACCGGCAGCGCCGGTTTCATTGATATGCGGAAGATCGACAAACAGACCCGCGTTGAGAAGCAGCGTAATCTCGGCACCGTCGCGCGTGATGCATGGCTTCTCGCGCAAAGCGCGATACTGGGCTTGCCTGCGTGCGCGGAACCGGACCTTCTCAGCGTAGGCGCGCTCGATATCGATCGCTGGGCGGATGTGAACGTCGCCAGTCGAGCCCTCGACGATGATCGCATCGCCCTGGTCGACCATGCTGACAACGTTCTCGAGCTGGCCGACCGCGGCAATGCCGAGAGCGCGCGCAACGATCGTCACATGCGATGTCGGAGCACCCTCCTCCAGGATTAAGCCGCGCAAGCGAGAACGGTCGTAGTCGAGAAGGGCCGCCGGTCCCATCGTGCGGGCGACCAGGATCGCGTTCTCCGGCAAGTTTTCTTTTGCCGGAGCATGATCCTGTCCCACGAGCTGGCGCATCAGCCGATTGGCGAGATCGTCGAGATCATGCAGGCGCTCGCGCAGATACGGATCGGTCTGGCGCACCATGCGGGCGCGCGTATCGGACTGCACGCGCTCGACGGAAGCCTCGGCGGTGAGACCGGTCATGACGGCTTCGCGCATGCGATGCAGCCAGCCACGATCATAGGCGAACATGCGGAAGGTCTCGAGCACTTCGCGATGCTCACCGCCGTCGGCGACGTCACCGCGCGTCAGCATGTCGTCCAAGTCCGAGCGCAGCGTCTCAACCGCACTGTCGAGGCGCGCGACCTCCTTCTGCACGTCGTCGGCGATGAAGTTCGTGATCACGACGCGTGGCTCGTGCAGCACGACGTGGCCGAGTGCGATGCCGTCCGACAGGCCGAGGCCCTTGAGATGCAGTTGGCTGCGAACCGCAGGTTCCGCGCCGGGACGCGCGAGAGCCGAGAGTTCGCCCGATGCGATCATTTCCGCGAGGACCATCGCGGTGGTCTGCAGCGCCTCCATCTCCTCTTCGGAGTACGTGCGGTGCGCGCGGTTCTGAACGACGGGCACGCCGAGCGTATTGCCCGCCCTTAGGATCGGAACGCCGAGGAAGGAATGATAGGTTTCTTCGCCAGTCTCCGGCCGGAAAGAGAAGGCCGGATGCGTCTGGGCGTCGGAGAGGTTGATCGGGGTCGCTTCGCGAGCGACCAGGCCGACAAGGCCCTCGTCCGCATCGATTACGGTCTGGTGGACGGCATCGCGATTAAGACCTTCGGTCGCGTACAATTCCAGCGTGCCGTCCACACGCAAAACGTAGACGGAACACACCTCCGCCACCATGTTGGCAGCGATCAGTACAACGATCTTGTCGAGGCGTTCCTGCGCGCTGACCGGCTCCGCCATCACCTCGCGAAGCCGGCGCAACAGCACGCGCGGACCGCCCAGCGCGCCACGCATCGACGTGAGGTCCTCTCAGGCCGTAATCCGGCCGGCCTCGCTTGCGAGTACCGGTTCTATTTCGAACGTGTCGCCGCGCCCGTGCGCCGCGGCGACTTTGTCTCGCCGTATAGCGAATGCCCTGCCAAGGGAGCAAGCCTGAGATGTAGGCGGGACAGATCACCGCCGCGTGACGACGCCGGCGGCGGTGCACACGACCTTAGAGCTCTTCCAGTGACGGCCAGAACATTTGCGGCCCAGCGCTGCCCACCGTCGCCTTTGCTGCAGTGCCGCAATCCGAAGCCTACTTGTCGAGGCCATACAGCGTATGGAGCGTGCGAACCGCGAGCTCGGTATAGGCCGCGTCGATCAGCACCGAGAACTTGATCTCGGACGTGGTGATCGCGCGGATGTTGATGCCGCGCTCGGCCAACGCGCTGAAGGCTTCGGCCGCCACGCCCACATGGCTGCGCATGCCGATGCCGATGACGGATACCTTGGCGACGTCACTCGCCCCGTCAATCCGGTCGTAGCCGATCTGATCGTGCGCCGCTTTGAGAACCTCACGGGCGCGGTCGTAGTCCGAAGCCGGCACGGTAAAGGTAATATCCGTCGTTGCGCCGTCCGCCGAGACGTTCTGCACGATCATGTCGACGTTGATGCTGGCGTCGGCGAGCGGACCGAAGATGGCAGCCGCAACGCCCGGCTTGTCCCGCACTCGTCGGATCGAGATCTGCGCCTCATCCTTGGAGAAGGCTATTCCCGTGACGACCTGTTGTTCCACAATCTCCTCCTCGTCACAGATCAACGTGCCCGGCGGGTGACTCGCATACGGGTCGATATCTTCCGGCCGATCAAAGCTCGAGCGCACGAAAATCCGCACATTATGAACGGTGCCAAGCTCAACCGAACGGACCTGCAGGACCTTGGCGCCTTGAGAGGCGAGCTCCAGCATTTCCTCAAAAGCGATGCGCTCGAGGCGGCGCGCACGCGGCACGACGCGCGGGTCGGTCGTGTAGACCCCGTCGACATCAGTATAGATATCACAACGGTCGGCCTGGATGGCGGCGGCAATGGCCACGGCCGAGGTGTCGGACCCGCCGCGGCCCAGAGTCGTGATGCGGCCAGTTTCTTTGTGAATCCCCTGGAAGCCAGAAAGGACGGCAACCTCGTTGCGCTCTTTAAAGCGCTTGATCAGTTCGCCGCCATTAACGTTCAGGATACGGGCGGAGCCATGCGCATTCGAGGTGAGGATTGGCAGTTGCCAGCCCTGCCAGGAGCGCGCGGTCACCCCCATGGCCTCGAGCGTCATGGCGAGAAGCCCGGAGGTGATCTGCTCGCCGGCGGCGACAACCGTGTCGTACTCGCGCGCATCATGCAGCGGCGCGGCCTCACGACACCAGCCCACCATCTCATTGGTCTTGCCGGCCATGGCGGAGACGACGACGGCGACCTCGTGGCCGGCGTCGTATTCCCTCTTCACGTGGCGGGCCACGTTGCGGATGCGTTCAACGTCGGCGACCGAAGTCCCGCCGAATTTCATTACCAGCCGAGCCATCGAAGTCTGGCAGCCTGCCTGCGTTTGGTGGAATGGCGGCCGTGCCCGTGCAAAACCGGCCTGAAGGGCGCGTATTCATAACGACGTGCCCCGTAGGCCGCAACAATCAACGCGCACCAGAGAGGAATTAGGTTCGGGATTGATGCCCGGGTCGGGGCCAACTGGCGTGTCAGGCCCCTTGCGGATGGCTCCAGACAGGCGGACGGCTGGAAGCCTTCATGCTTTTGGCGCGACCGGTACTAAGCCGTACCGCAGCATGGTTTCCTTCATGCGCGCCGGATCGGGCGGGGTTTCGGCGAGAAGCACGGCCATCTCGCGAAAATAGGCCGGGCCGAGCACGCCCGGCGTGAGGATCGACAAGCACGCGGCAGGCGCCTGCGTCTCATTGCTGAAACCGTGGACGACGCCGCGTTGGATGAAAACGGTCTGGCCCGGCCCAACGGGGACGTCCTGACCGTCGACGCGAAAATTCAACGTTCCACTCAAACCGTAGACCGTCTCGTCCCAACTTTCGTGATAGTGCGGCACCGGCATGCGGGCGTTCGGTTGCACCGTCATCTTGAACACGTCGACGCTGCCCGCAGTATCCTCCTTGCTGTGCAGGAATTCCAACTCCAAGCCCCCGATCCTGATCGTTTCCGTCATAGCCGCCTCCTTCGAACTCGCGCGGCGCTAACGAATGCCCGCCCGCATGAAGCTTTGCACGAACTGGCGCTGGAACAGCAAGAAGCCGATCAGCAACGGGGCCGACGTCATCAAGGTTGCGGCGCAGATGATCGACCAGTCGACGCCCTGGTCGGTCGAGGAGAAGACCTGCAGGCCGACGGTGAGCGGGCGCGCCTCGACGGAATTGGTCACGATCAGCGGCCAGAGGAAATTGTTCCAGTGGTAACTCACTGAGACGAGGCCGTAAGCAATGTAGATCGGGCGCGCGAGCGGAACGTAGACCTTCAGCAGGATCTGCAGCGGCCCGGCGCCCTCGACGCGCGCCGCATCATCGAGCTCGCGCGGCACCGCCTTGAAGGTCTGCCGCATCAGGAAGATGCCGAAGGCCGACGCCACATAGGGCAATGCGATCGCCGGGATCGAGTCGAGAATTCCGAGCTTGCCCATGGTGCGGTAATTTTCGACGATCAGCACGTCCGGCATGATCATCAACTGCAGCAGCACCAGCAGAAAGGCGACGTCGCGCCCCTTGAACTCGAACCGCGCAAAGGCGTAAGCGGCCAACGTGCAGAGCACGAACTGGCAGGCGAGGATCAGCGTCACCAGTGCGAAGGTGTTGAGGAAGTAGCGCGCGAACGGCGCGGCGTTCCATGCGGCGACGAAGTTCTCCAAGGTCAGCGGCGCGGTGAGATCGAAGCGGGTCGCGTAAGCCGACGGGTGGAACGCCGTCCAGAATGCATAGAGCAACGGCAACAGCCAGATCAGCGCGAGGAGCCACGCGCCGGCGGTTTCGAGCGCCAGCCCGAAGCCGCGCGGCTGATAGGGAATCGAGGGCGCGCGCGCGGTCATCGGTAATGCACCCGGCGCTCGAGAAAGACGTATTGCCCCAGCGCGACAGCGGCGAGCAAAGCGAGCAGCACGACCGTCAATGCCGCCGCATAGGCGGAATCCCAGAACTTGAAGCCGACCTCGTAGATGTAGAACAGAAGGAGCGACGTCGCGTTGTCCGGCCCGCCACGGGTCATGACGATGATATGGTCGACGGTGCGAAACGCGTTGATCACCGCATTGACGAGGACGAACAGGGTCGTCGGCATCAGCAACGGAAACTGCACGCGGCGAAAGTACGTCCAGCGCGAGGCACCTTCGAGGGACGCCGCCTCCGCCAGCACCGGCGAGATCTGCTGGAGCGCGGCGAGATAGAAGATCATGAAGAAGCCGGCTTCCTTCCAGATCGTCACCACGATCACGCAGGCGAGCGCGGTGTCGGGCGAGCCGAGCCAGTTATGCGCGGGAACGCCGAAGGCACCCAAGACCTGCTCGAGAAGCCCATATTGCGGCGTGTAGAAGAACAGCCAGATGTTGGCGACCGCGATCATCGGCAGCACGGTCGGCGTGAAATAGGCCATACGCACCAGCGCGCGGCCGGCAATGCGGTCGTTGACCCAGACCGCCATCAGCAGCGCCAGCGCGATCGACACCGGAATGGTGCCGAGCGCGTACCAGAGATTGTTGGTCAGCGACTGCCAGAAGATCGGATCGGCGACCATCTGCTGATAGTTGTCGAGCCCGACGAAGATCGAGCGACGGCGGCCGCGCGGCGTCGAGTAGAAGCTGTCGATGAAGGTGCCGACCGCCGGCCAGTGCGTGAACAGCACCAGCAGCGCCATGGCGGGGAGGAGCAGCAGCCAGGCGTGGAGGGCTTCGAGGCGATTGGTGCGACCTGTCACCTAACCTCCTCCGTCATGCCCGCACTTGTTGCGGGCATCCACGTCTTAAGTTGACGCGAAGAAAGACGTGGATGGCCGGGACAAAAAGGGCGTTCACGCCCGTCTTCGACGGGCTATGCCCGGCCATGACGCCGCGATGGGACGCAAGTCTTGCGACACACGTCACCAATGTCACCGATACGGCTTCAGCAGCCGCTCGGCTTCCGTTTGCGAGTCCTTCATCGCCTGCTCCGGCGACTTGCTCCCCGTAAGCGCCGCCTGCAGCCCGTCATTGAGCGCCTTCGTCACACGCTGGTTGTCGTGGGTCGAAAGCTCGGCGACCGAGAACTTGGGCTGGTCGCGCGCGACCGCCGCCGGCGGGAAGTCGGCGACATACTTTTTCATCGCGGCCGTCTCCCACGCGTCCGGGCGCACGGCGACGTAGCCGGTGTCGATGCCCCACTGTGCGGCGCGCTCGGGCGACGTCATCCATTGCGCGAATTTCAGTGAGGCTTCCTGCTGTTCCTTCGTCGTCTTCTTGAAGACGTAGAAGTTGCCGCCGCCGGTCGGCGAGCCGCGCCGCTTGTTGGCCGGCAGCATGGCGACGCCGAAGGGGAACGGCGCGTTCTTGCGCACGTTGGTCAGGTTGCCCGTCGTCGTCCACATCATCGCGGTCTTCTTCTCGAAGAAATCCTTCGGCGTGGTGCCCCATTCGACGACGCCTGGCGCCATCACCTTCTGCTTGCGGCCGAGATCGACCCAGCGCGCCAGCGCCTCGATCACGCC
>JAFKKS010000058.1 GCA_017304555.1 Hyphomicrobiales bacterium | reverse complement strand
GACGCGCGCACCGCCGCCGACCGCATGGGCTATCCGGTGGTCATCCGCCCGTCCTACGTGCTCGGCGGCCGCGCGATGGAGATCGTGCACGATGGCGCGCAACTCGACCGCTACCTCGCGCGGCTCACCGTCGATCTCGGCCGGCCTTCGGAACTCGCGGTGTCGAAGAAGCGGCCGCTGCTGATCGACCGCTACCTCACCAACGCCATCGAGGTCGACGTCGACTGCCTTGCCGACGGCAAGGACACGTTCATCGCCGGCGTCATGGAGCACATCGAGGAGGCCGGCATCCATTCCGGCGATTCCGCCTGCGCGCTGCCGCCGCATTCGCTGTCGGCGCAAACCATCGCGTCGCTGGAAGAGGAGACGCGCGCGCTCGCGCTGGCGCTCAATGTCGGCGGGTTGATGAACGTGCAGTACGCGATCAAGGACGGCGAGACCTATGTGCTCGAAGTCAATCCGCGTGCGTCGCGCACGGTGCCGTTCGTTGCCAAGGTGATCGGCATTCCGGTCGCGAAGATCGCGGCGCGCGTCATGGCGGGTGAATCGCTTGCGAGCTTCAAGCTGCAGCCGCCGCGTCTCGACCATGTCGGCGTGAAGGAAGCGGTGTTCCCGTTCGCCCGTTTCCCCGGCGTCGACACGGTGCTCGGGCCGGAGATGAAATCGACCGGCGAGGTGATCGGGCTCGACCACTCGTTCGAAACCGCCTTCGCCAAAAGCCAGATCGGCGCCGGCTCGCGTCTGCCGCGCCAAGGCACGGTGTTCGTGTCGGTGCGCGAAGACGACAAGCCGCGCATCCTTCCCGCGATTCGGCTTCTCGTCGACCTCGGCTTCAAGGTGATCGCGACCGGCGGGACGCAGCGCTTCCTAGCCGAAGAGGGGATCGCGGCGGAGAAGATCAACAAGGTGCTGGAAGGCCGCCCGCACATCGTCGACGCGATCAAGAACGGGGGCGTCCAGCTCGTTTTCAACACCACCGAAGGTGTCAAGGCGCTGGAGGATTCCCGTTCGCTGCGGCGCGAAGCCCTCTTGCATAAAGTCCCGTACTACACCACTCTTTCCGGTGCCGTTGCCGCGGCGCGCGGAATCAAGGCCTACCTCTCGGGAGACCTGGAGGCGCGCGCGCTGCAAAGCTACTTCAGCGGCCGGGCTGAAAATGCGCGGGACGCGGGCGCCGCGATCCGCGCAAAGGCCGCAGGCCGAAGCCTTTAACCCTTTCAAGGAACCAGTTGCCATCTGGAACCGCGAGAGCGGTTCGGACTTGAATTGATCGGACCGGAGCGGCTGCCAATGCCGATCGGGTTCGAACGATACCGCAAGCCCGGCGGGCACGGCGTGCTCCGCAAATCGGATTTGCGCGAAAAACCGATGCTGGAACGGGGTCCGGTCACACGCTGCCGGGGTCAGGTTCCAGCATTAATTACTCTCAGCAGGCCCCGGGACCGCAGTGATGTTTGCCCGGAGCCTCGCATTTCGTTGCCGGAGGAATGACGTTGGACAAGCTCCCGATGACCGCCGCAGGCTATACGACGCTCGAGACCGAGCTGAAGCAGCGCCAGTCGGTCGAACGCCCCCGCATCATTCAGCAGATCACCGAGGCGCGTACGCACGGCGACCTGTCGGAGAACGCCGAATATCACGCGGCGAAGGAATCGCAGTCGCTGAACGAGGGCCGCATCGCGGAACTCGAGGACAAGCTCGCGCGCGCGGAAGTGATCGACGTGTCGAAGCTCTCCGGCGACACCATCAAGTTCGGCGCCACCGTGACCCTGATCGACGAGGACACGGAGAAGAAGCAGGTCTGGCAGATCGTCGGCGAGCCTGAGGCGGACGCAAAAGCCGGCCGCATCTCGATCGCCTCGCCGCTCGCGCGCGCGCTCGTCGGCAAGAAGAAGGGCGCGCAGGTCGAGGTCGTCACGCCGGCCGGCGCCAAGGCCTACGAGGTCGTCAAGGTCGAGTGGCGGTAAGACTGCTGCCCGTACATCGTTCGACGTCATGCCCGCTTGTCGCGGGCATCCACGTCTTAGCAACGAAGCAAGACGTGGATGGCCGGAACAAGTCCGGCCCATGACGAAGGCGCGCGCTAGCTGTTCTCAACAAGCCGGTCGAGCAACGCCGCTTGCCCCGCATTGATCTTCGCGCGCGCCGCGTCGAGATCGAACCATTCCGCGCGGTCGATTTCCGGGAATGTCTGCTGACGTCCGGAGCGCGGCGGCCATTCGATCGCGAACGTGTTGCTTGTGATCGTTGAAGGATCGAGGTCGCGCTCCAGCGCAAACCCGATCACCGTCTTGCCGCCCTTCTGCTTGATCTCGCCGAGCGGGATGAAATCACCGGCGAGCGTCACGCCGGTCTCTTCCGCGAATTCGCGCAGCGCCGCCGCGAGAGGCTCTTCATCGTCGCCAATCTCGCCTTTCGGAATCGACCAGGCTCCGGCGTCCTTATTGCGCCAGAACGGTCCGCCCGGATGCGCGAGCAGCACGCGCAGGCCGTCTCGCTCACGTTTGTAGAGAAGAATGCCGGCGCTGCGTTTCATGGCGCTCGATCGCCGAATTAAGTTGCGTCATGGCCGGGCTTGTCCCGGCCATCCACGTCTTGCTTACTGCATGAAGGAAGACGTGGATGCCCGGCATAAAGCCGGGCATGACGATCAAGTTGAACGCATCATGCCCTAAAGCGGTACGATCGGCTCGTCCTTGGTGTTCTGGAACACCAGCGCGGTCTTCACCGTGCGCACCTTCGGTGCGGCGGTGAGTTCCGTGACGAGGCGCTGGAACGCCGCGACGTCCGGTGTCGTGCACTTGAGCAGGAAGTCGATCTCGCCCGAGAGCATCCAGCATTCGCGGATGAACTTCTGCCCGGCGACATAGGCGTTGAACGCGGCGAGGTCCGCCTCGGCCTGGCTCGCCAGGTTCACCATGACGAAGACGGTGACGCCGTAGCCGAGCCGCTTTTCGTCGAGCAGCCCGCGGTATCCCTTGATGTAGCCGGCCTCTTCCAGCGCCCGCACGCGGCGCAGGCAGGGGGGCGCCGAGATGCCGACCCGCCGCGACAATTCGACGTTGGTGATGCGGCCGTCGGCCTGCAGCTCCCGCAAGATGTGCAGATCGATGGCATCGAGTTGCGTGGTCAAGCGGTCAAACCTCGCCGATTCCGGCTGCATTAAGGGAGAATAGCCGCCATCGGGCGACAGGTTTCGCGCAATATTATTACGCGTAGAGGAATTTTTCCAAAGATTTAAAAGGAGTTGGCCGAACCGTCTTGTTGAAATCTTGCCTTGCGTATCTTGCATAGCTGCCTGCAGAGCCTACATTGCGGCTGCGCAACGGAACTGACCGCAAGAGTCCCTGCGCCCGAGGGGAGCGCGCGCGTCCGTGGCCAAAGTCATCCAATCCAAGCTCGTCATCATCGGATCCGGCCCCGCCGGCTATACCGCCGCGATCTATGCGGCGCGGGCGATGCTCGAGCCGGTGCTCATCCGCGGCATCCAGCCTGGCGGCCAGCTCACCATCACCACCGATGTCGAGAACTACCCGGGCTTCGCCGATGTCATCCAGGGCCCCTGGCTGATGGAACAGATGGAGAAGCAGGCGGCGCATGTCGGCACCCGTATGGTCGACGACCACGTTGCCAAGGTCGACCTGTCGAGCCGCCCCTTCCGCGTCGAATGCGATTCCGGCGACGTCTACATCGCCGAGACATTGGTCCTGGCGACCGGCGCGCAGGCGCGCTGGCTCGGCCTGCCGTCGGAAGAAAAGTACAAGGGCTTCGGCGTCTCCGCTTGCGCCACCTGCGACGGCTTCTTCTATCGCGGCAAGGAAGTGGTGCTGATCGGCGGCGGCAACACGGCCGTCGAGGAAGCGCTGTTCCTGACGAATTTCGCGTCGCGCGTCACGGTCGTACACCGGCGCGACCATTTCCGCGCCGAGCGCATCCTGCAGGACCGCCTGTTCAAGAACCCGAAGATCGAGGTCGTCTGGGACAGCGTGCTGGAAGAGATCAAGGGCAGCGCCGACCCGATGAAGGTCACGCATGTGCGCTTGAAGAATCTCAAGACCGGCGCCGTGACCGAGCGCGCGACCGACGGCGTCTTCATCGCCATCGGGCATTCGCCGGCGACCGAACTCGTCGCCGGTCAGCTCAAGATGAAGCCGTCCGGCTATATTCTCACCGAGCCCTATTCCACCGAGACATCCGTGCCGGGCGTCTTCGCCGCCGGCGACGTCACCGACGACGTGTTTCGGCAGGCGGTCACCGCCGCGGGAATGGGCTGCATGGCGGCGCTGGAAGCGGAACGTTTCCTCGCTGCTCAGGAGGGCCGTCGGGTCGCAGCCGAATGAACGTCACCCGACGCAAGCCAATGGACTGGGATAAGCTCAAGGTCTTCCACGCCGCGGCGGAGGCGGGCAGTTTCACCCACGCCGGTGAGCAGCTTGGCCTCTCGCAGTCGGCCGTGTCGCGGCAGGTGAGCGCGCTGGAGCAGGAGCTCTCGGTGCCGCTGTTCCATCGCCATGCGCGCGGTCTCATCCTCACCGAGCAGGGCGATCTTCTCTTCCGCACCGCGCACGAAGTGCTGATGAAGCTCGAGGCGGCGCGTGCGCAATTGACCGACAGCCGCGAGAAGCCGAACGGCGAACTGCGCGTGACCACGCCCGTCGGCTTCGGCGTCAATTGGCTGGTGCCGCGTCTCGGCGAATTCCTCGATCTCTATCCGGACATCCGCGTCAGCCTGATCATGTCGGATGAGGAACTCGACCTCGCGATGCGCCAGGCCGACGTCGCTATCCGCCTGCGCCAGCCGGTGCAGCCGGATCTCATTCAGCGCAAGCTCTTCTCCGTGCATTTCCACGCTTTCGCGTCGCCGGAATATCTCAAGCGTTTCGGGACGCCGCGTGCGCCCGAAGATCTCGACAATCATCGCGTGATGGTGCTCGGCGGCGCGGTGCCGACCTATCTGAAGAATGTCACGTGGCTGCTCGAAGTCGGCCGCGAGGGCAAGGAGCCGCGCACCCCGTGGCTCGTCGTCAACAATGCGGTCGGGCTTTTGCGCGCGTGCCAGCGCGGCATCGGCCTCGCGATGATTCCCGACTACAGCATCGGCGACAACAGCGGCCTCGTGCAGCTTTTCAGCGAAGGCGACGGCTTCGCGTTCGACGCCTACTTCTCGTATCCGGAAGAGCTGAAATCCGTCGCGCGCGTGCAGGTGTTCCGCGACTTCCTGGTGTCGAAGGCCTCGCGCGGAAGCTTTTAGAGCGTTTTCGAGCGAAGTGGACACCGGTTCGCGTGAAGAAAACGCGACCAGATAAAAATCTAGACGCCGGACCTCGCCGCCGCGCGGCGGGGAAGACCATCAAGCGCGAACACGCTCAGAACGGCGCAGCATAACAATGATAAAAAGACGATCGGCCAGAACAACGCGCGGCTGAGCGGACGAAACTCCAGAACGACACGGTGCACGCCGGCGGGCGCATCGAAACCCAAGAAGGCTTCGTTCACGCGTCGCGTTGCAACGGGCTGTTTGTCGATCGTGACCCGCCAGCCCGGATCGAACATCCGATCGACCGCAATCGATCCCGTCGCCGGCAACGTGGCGTCGATCTCCAATCGATTGTAGCCCCAGCGAGTGATTTCCGCTGTCACGGGAACAAGGCCCGGAGACGATCCCGTCGTGATCGACAACAGGCTCGGGGGGCGCAGCTTTTCAAGCTCCCCCGGCTTGAGGTTCTGAACGAACGCATAAGGGTTGAAGATGTTCTCCGGCCAAAGCGAGCTGAAGAAAGGCATGTTGGCGTAGAGACCACCGTCGCGCCGGTCAGGCGACGGCACCGTCCATGGTTGCCGCAGCCGATCCGATCCAGGCATGCGGCCGTCGACCATCGTGCGGTGCCAGGCCTTCAGGGAGAAATTCTGGTCGACCAAACTCGCGTCCCAATAATAGCGAGCGAGATCGCCAACCTGAAACAAGCACAGCAATCCCGCCAGCGCGGCGGCCCATCGTCGAAGACCGAAGCGAATTTTCCAAAGCAGTGCGACGGAAAGACACAGGATGATGGTCGCGTAGGCGATGCTGCGCAGGGCCGGGTCAGGCCACGAACCCGCCGTGACGAAAAGTGCGACCAGTCCCAGCAATCCGATTCCGCCCCAACCGGCCAGCACGAAAGACGCCGCGCGTTCGGACACGCACCGGGCGATGATGCTGTCCAATGCCATCGCCGCCGCGAGGATGACCGCGATCTGCAGGAAGTACTGATAGAAATAGAAGATGTGCCGCAACGCGCCGACCAGTGGCGAGACGGCAAAGAGCACAAAGAACAATCCGTTTGTCATGCGCACGGCCAGCGCGCCGATGAGAATCGTCGCGACGATCGCGTGTCGCCGCGTCCAGCGATCGCAGAAGAAAAGAACCAGAAGCGGGAGCAGCGCGACCCCGATGTAGGTCGCATTGTGGATCGGATTGATCGAGGGGTAGAGCTTGAGCGCGCGCTCCAGCACGGGATTGAATAAATCGACGGTGAAATGAAGAACGTTGGACTCTTGTGCCCGTTCATAAACGTCGCGCAGCGAAAACGGCGCGCCTTTGCGGGTGAGAAGATCGTGCTCTTCGATAAAAATCCGCGCCAGCAATCCCGTCCACATCACCACCGGCAAGACCGTGGCGGCGCCCAACGCATAAGGCGCCCAATGTGCCGGCCAGAAGCCGGCGACGCCTATTCGCCGCCACAACCGGCGAGCGCGATTGAAGAAGAATAGACAGTACGAGCCATAGGCGATCGCCAGGAACCACTGGCTGAAGACGGTCCAGTAATTCACCGACATCGCGGTCACGACGATGGCAAGCGCGAAGAAGCAAAGCCGCCGAAACGTCGGGCGCTTAAGCAAGAGGTCGAATGCCAGCAAGCCAAAAAAGATCGTCGTCCACTCCTGGCAGAACATCCAAGAATTGTTCCACAGGCCCGGACCGCCGAGAGCGTAGGCGCCGACGGCAAGCGCAACCGCAATCCACGACGTGACGAAGCGACGCACGAAAAGTGCGAACACTGTGAAGAGGACGGTGGGCGCGAGGATGTGCTGGAAGATGAGGAACTGGAGATATTCCGGGACGCGGACTCCGACGATAGAAAGCAGCTTGATCGCCATCGCCCACAGCAGAAACAGCGGCGATCCGGCGGTCGGCATCAGTGGTGACAGAAACTGATTGAAATACTGCGCGTAGCCGCCGCCGGGCGTCGGCAGCCACCAGGCAAGATCGTTCTCAAGGACGAGGGCATGCATCGATGACGCGAACGCCGCCGCCGCCGAGCCCGAGTCATGATTCGGGACGGCGTCGAACGTCAGGACGGTGTGATCGAAAAGAGCGAGCTTGATCAGTGTGAGCGCGACAGCGAGGCAAAGCGCCTTCCAGACATCATCGCGCGACATTTGACGATCTACCCTCGCGGTTCTTGCCAAAGACGCGGAACCTCTGTCGGCGTTGTGGTCTCGGAGAATAGAAAGGCCGGACTGACTAGGAAGTCAGACTTGCTTTGGCAGGAGCATAGGAGCGCGTGAGTCAAAGGCCTGCGACCCCTACATGGCTGTCATGTCATCTCTCGCGTTGCTCACGCACGCAGCAAAACGCATAGTGATTGCGCTGTTGCGGCGGTGTCGCACCCTCCCAAGCGGCGACTGCGACGCAGCAAGCTGTTCCCCTCTGAAGTGGTGCCGGTGCGTCAAGCGC
>JAFKKS010000057.1 GCA_017304555.1 Hyphomicrobiales bacterium | reverse complement strand
GTTCTCCATCACACGCTGCACGTAGTTGCGCGTCTCCGAGAAGGGAATGCGCTCGACCCAGTCGATCGGATCGACACGCGGGTAGCGCGGATCGCCGAAGCGTCCGATCCATTCGCGCACACGCCCGCGGCCGGCATTGTAGGCGGCGAAGGCGAGGACGAGATTGCCGTCGTAGTCTGACGCGAGATCGCCGAGCTCCGCCGCCCCGAGCTGCGCATTGTAGGCGGGGTCATGCAGCATGCGCTTTTGATTCCACGCGACGCCGAATTTCTTCGCGAGCTGGCGCCCCGTGCTCGGCATCACCTGCATCAGGCCGAGCGCCCGCGCGGAGGAGAGCGCGCCGGGGTCGAACTGACTTTCCTGCCGCGCGATTGCGAAGACGACGCTGCGGTCGATCGGCGGACCGATCGAGGCGTACTTCGGCACGCCGATGCCGGGGAACGCGAATTGATCGAAGGTGATGCCGCGGCCGAGCGCCGTCTTGCCGATCAGCAACATCGCGCGTGCGTCGTTATGGTGCGCGGCGATCTCGCCGAGCAGCACAAGAATGCCGGTGTCATGCGCCTTATCCGCGAGGTCGATCACGAACGGAATCACGAGGTCGCGTTCGCCGGCGGCGTAGAGAAGTTCAACTGCACGCACGAGCGCGGTGTTCTGCAGCGAGAGGCGCTGCGAGTTGCTCAGCGCCGGCGGGCGGCGCAGCACAAGGTCGTTGCGGCCAAGCCGGGCGCGCGCCAGCTGCCCATAGTAAGCAGTTGGGTGACGTGCCGCCGCTTCATAAAATCCGGCGGCTTCCCCCATCGAACCGGACGCTTCCGCCGCGCGGCCTTGCCAGTAAAGGCCGCGCGCCAGCGAAATCGGATTCCGCACGCCGTGGCCGATCTGCGCGAAGTGCCGTTTGGCGGTGATCGGGTCGTTCAGGAAACGCAGCGCGATCCAGCCCGCCGTGAACTGCTGGTCGATGCGATAATTCTCTTTGTTCGGAACGGCGGCGTCGCGCGCGACGCGATAAGCGGCTTGCGGATTGTCCGCGTCGAGCAGCTTGCGAACGATGATGCGCCGCTCGGTCCACCATTCGTCCGGATCGTGGATGTGTCCCGGATCGTTGGGCGCCGACAACATGAGTTGCGCCGCTTCACCGATGCGGTCATGCCGGCGCAGCCACTGAGCACGGCTGAAGATATAGCCGAGGTCACCGCGCGCTTCGTTCGGCACCGCTTCGAGCAGGGCCGGCGCGCTGTGGGATTTCGTGATGACGGCGGCGCGCGCCCGCGCGATCGCAACTTGGCTTCCGCCGAGCCGCTCCGCTGCGCGCAGGCCGTCGTCGGTGCCTTCGTCGTACAGACGCTGGTCCATCCGCGCCTTGTGATCCGCGCGGCTGAGCAACTCGCCAAAGAGGCTAAGCGCCTGCGATTCCATGTCGCTCGACATGTCGTCGTTGCGCCAGGCCTCGCGTGCATAGAACTGCGCGCCGGCGCGATCGCCTTGCGCCAGCAAGGCGCGCGCGAAAGCGAGGCGGCCGCGAACGCTGACGGGTTTCCCAGACCGGAAGTAGGCAAGGACGGTGGCCGCGTCGCGGTTTTCTTGCCAAAGCTGCGTTTCCGCGCGCCGGCGCAGAATCGTGAGGCTCGGCCATGTCGAATGGGCGCGCAGGAATTCGGCGTAACGGTTGAAGTCGACGTCGCTGCGATCCGATCGCAGCAGCACCCACTCGATCAGCGTGCGGGCGGCGGGGTTGCGCACGCTTTGCTCGCGCTCGGTTGCGTCGCTGATGCGGCCTTTGCGGATGAGCGCCAGCGCTTCCTTCACCATCTCCACGTCGGAGGAGGTCGGCGCGGACGACGGCGCGTAGGAGAGGGCGCCGGTTTCCTCGTTCGTCAGCGGGACGCTGCCGGCGGACGCAAGCACCATTGGGGGAACGGGCTGTACTGTGCGCACCGGCGCCGGCATGGGTACCGCGTCATTGCGCGCAGCGCGTGTCGGCCGCGGTTCCGGCAACGGCACTGCCGCCAGCTTCCTTGCGGGCTCGCTCGCCGCAGCGTGGGCCGCGCGTTCCGTCTTCGCTTTCGATGCCTTGTCCTTGCGGTCGGCCGAATGGTGCGCGGAGCGTTTGTTGTCCTCGGCCTTCTTGCTTTTCGAGGCGGCCTTGTCCTTATGCTTTTCCGCCTTGCCGGTCGCGTGCTTCGCGCCCTTCTTGTCCTTGGCGGAAGGGGCGGCGCCGGCCTTCCGCGCGCTCGCCTTCTGCTTGTCCTTGGCGTTCTTCGTTGTCGCGTGGTGGGCGGCTTTATCCTTGTCGGCCTTCGCCGAGGCTGCGATCGCGCAAGCGCTCACGCTGCTGAACGCCATCGCTGCGGCGAGCATGGACGTTAGGGTGAAAGCACTCTTCATTCTCGATCGGCGTCCTGGACGTAGCAGTGGCATCAGTACTGAGCGGCGAGCCCACGGGCGCACCGCTTAAGATACAGTTGTCGACTAAATGTCCTTGACGAAACGCTAACCGTGGCTGCGACCTCCTGTCCATGCCTGAGGACCACGGCAAAAGCGGGGCAATCTCAACCGCTTGGGCTTACCGTCTAGCGCTCTGTCGCGTTACCGGGTGCTGAGAGGGAAGAGCCGCCCGCGTCGCTTGCGGGACTATCGTCTCAAAGCGCAAGACGTTAACAATGCCAAATCGCTGCGCCGCCATTCGCGCGGACGCCCAAGGAACGCGCCATGACCAAGACAAAGACCACGCTCAGGGGCTCATTCACCGCACTCGTCACGCCCTTCAAAGACGGCAAGCTCGACGAAAAGGGCTTCCGTGAGCTGGTCAATTGGCAGCTGGCAGAAGGGACGGAGGGCCTGGTTCCGGTCGGAACCACCGGCGAGAGCCCGACCCTGACGCATGACGAGCACCGTAAGGTGGTGGAATGGTGCGTGGATGAGGCGAAGGGGCGCGTCCCGGTAATCGCGGGCGCCGGCTCGAACTCGACCCGAGAAGCCGTCGAACTGGCCAAGCACGCCGAGAAGGCGGGAGCGGATGCGGCGCTGGTCGTGACGCCCTACTACAACAAGCCGACGCAGGAAGGGCTTTATCAGCACTTCAAGGCGGTCAACGACGCGATCGGTATCCCGATCATCATCTACAACATCCCGCCGCGCTCGGTGGTCGACATGTCGGTCGCCACTATGGCGCGGCTCTATGAGCTCAAGAACATCGCCGGCGTGAAAGACGCGACGGCGAATCTCGGCCGTGTCTCGCAGCAGCGCCATGTGCTCGGCCCCGACTTCATCCAACTCTCCGGCGAGGACATGACGGCGCTCGCCTACAACGCCGCCGGCGGCCACGGCTGCATTTCGGTCGTGTCGAACGTCGCGCCGCGCCTCTGTGCCGAGATGCAAACCAAGAGCCTCTCCGGTGATTTCGCCGGCGCGCTCAAGGTGCAGGACCGTTTGGTGCCGCTGCATGACGCGGTGTTCGCCGAGCCCGGTCTTGCCGGTGCGAAGTGCGGGCTGGCGCTGCTCGGCCGTGGAAACGAGGAGATCCGTTTGCCGATGTTGCCGGTGACGCCGCCGACCAAGGACGTCATCCGCAAGGCGATGGTCCACGCTGGTTTGCTCAATAGTTGAGGCGATGGCGACTGCTCCGAAACGTCCGATCAAGGTTGCCGCCGACAATCGCAAGGCCCGTTACAACTACGCCATTGGCGAAGTGTTCGAGGCGGGCATCGCCTTGACCGGCACCGAGGTGAAATCCCTGCGTGGCGGCAAGGCGACGATCGCGGAATCCTACGCTGGCGCGGAGGGCGGCGAACTGTGGCTGCTCAACGCGAACATTCCGGAATACCTGCAAGCCAATCGCTTCAATCATGCGCCGAAGCGGCCGCGCAAATTGCTGTTGCACAAGCGCCAGATCCATAAGCTGGTCGCAGCGGTGGAGCGCGAAGGCATGACCATCGTGCCGCTCAAGCTCTATTTCAACGAGAAGGGCAAGGCCAAGGTCGAGATTGCGCTGGCGCGCGGCAAGAAGCTGCACGACAAGCGCGAAACCGAAAAGCAGCGCTCGTGGGATCGTGAGCGCAGCCGGGTTCTGCGCGATCGCGGTTAGGGTAGCCGGGAGAAGATGACGTGGCGTTACCTGTAAAGCTCGACCACTGCGTCATCCATGTCGCCGACTGGGAAACATCGAACGCGTTCTACCGTGACGTGATGGGTGCGACCGTCGTCGCGCGTCCCGCCGGCTTCGCCTACCGGTTCGGCGACACGCAGCTCAATGTGCACGGCCCGGGCGTTGATGCGACACCGGTTGCGCGCCTGCCGGTGCAGCCGGGCAATAGTGACCTGTGCTTCGAGTGGAACGAACCGATCGCCGATGCGGTCGCGCATCTTCAGCGGCATAAGGTGACCATCGAGCTCGGCCCGGTCGAGCGCTACGGCGCAAAAGGGCAGGGAACGAGTGTCTATTTCCGCGATCCTTATGGTTCGCTGATGGAATTCATCTCGTATGCGGCGACGTGACCCGGCTTAAGCCGCATATTCGTTGCGCGCAGCGCGGATCGTGCCTACCTTCAGGACGGCGACAAGGAGATGAGCGATGGGCAAGGGCGCGTGGACATTATTCATAGCTTTGCTCGCCCTTTTTGGCGCCGCTCTCTATGTCGGGTTCGTCGGATGGACAACCCATAGCGACGTCGAGATGCCGACTTACGTCTACGTGATGATGTTCGTCGGTATCGGCTTCACGTTGCTGATCGGCTGCGGGTTGATGGCCCTTTTGTTTTACAGCCACCACAAGGGCTACGACGATGACGCGCAGGGTGAGATAAAGTAGCGCCTGCGTTCTCTGCACCGAAAAAACGAACCATGCCCGCTCCGCACGATCCCACGAATTTGCCCTCCGGCTTGCCGGTTCCGAAAGACGACGGCGCGGCGCGGCATCTGACCGGCATGCGACTGCCGGGCGTCGCACTTTCCGCGACGGACGGGCGTACCGTTGCGCTGTCCGAACTGCCGCGCCGAACGGTCATCTACATTTATCCGCGCACCGGCGAGCCGGGCGTGCCGCCGCTGGACGGGTGGGAGGCCATACCGGGCGCGCGTGGCTGCACGCCGCAATCCTGCGCGTTCCGCGATCATTTCGGGGAGCTCAAGGCGGCGGGCGTGGACGCGGTCTTCGGTTTGTCGACGCAGGACACCGCCTACCAACGTGAAGCGGTCGAGCGGCTGCATCTTCCATTTCCGATTTTGTCCGACTCCGCGTTCGCTCTGACGAAAGCCCTCGACCTCCCGACTTTCGTCGCGGCGGGCATGACGCTTCTGAAACGCATGACCTGGGTGGTCGAGGACGGCGTCATCCGGAAGGTGTTCTATCCGGTGTTTCCGCCCGACAAGAACGCGGAAGAAGTTCTCGCCTGGTTGCGTTCGGCCTAAGCGTCGATTTCTATCTCCGCTTTTCCGTTGCGACAGTATCATTGACGTAACGAGCGCGTGCTGTGACATCCGGCGCAGTGCCGCTCCCGGTGTGGCGTGCTAAAATCCTCTCGTGACTTTCTTGCTCCAGTGCCCGTGAACATGCTCATGGAGGCGAACATGCAGGAAGTTTCGACCCCGCAATTTGACGAAAGCAAGCTCAATCAATTTGTCGGCCGTATGCTCGGCGATGTCGGCGCCGTCGCAAATGGAGTGCTGACGCATATCGGCGACCGGCTCGGATTCTACAAAGCGTTGATGAAACTCGGATCGGCCGACGCGAAGGCGGTGGCCGCAGAGACCGGTACCTCGGAGCGCATGGTGCGCGAATGGCTGTCTGCCCAGGCCGCTCAAGGCTATATCGACTACGATCAGGAGACGGATCGCTTCTCGCTGTCGCCGGAAAAGGCGATGGTGTTCGCGGATGAAAACAGCCCCGTCTACATGGCGGGATTTTTTGATATCGCGTGCGCCGTTTTCCGAGACGAGCCGAAGATCACGGAGTCCTTCAAATCCGGCCGCGGTCTCGGATGGAACGAACGCAACCCGTGCCTGTTCTGCGGCACCGCGCGTTTCTTCCGCACGACTTACAAGCACCATCTCATCAACGAGTGGCTGCCGGCTTTGAACGGCGTCGCAACGAAGCTCGAGAGCGGCGGCATCGTTGCCGACGTCGGGTGCGGGCATGGCATCTCAACGATCATCATGGCGCAGGCGTTTCCGAATGCCCACTTCCACGGTTACGACGCGCATCCCCCATCGATCGATGCGGCGCGCCAGGCAGCAGCCGAGGCGGGCGTTTCCGATCGCGTGTCGTTCGACGTCGCGCTGGCGAAGGACTTTCCGGCGCGCAGCTTCGATCTGGTCTGCTTCTTCGACTGCCTGCACGATCTCGGCGACCCGGTCGGCGCCGCTGCGCATGTGCGAGAGGCTGTCGCTCCCGACGGTTCATGGATGATCGTTGAGCCGTTCTCGCACGACCATCTGGCCGACAATCTCAATCCGATCGGAGCGATCTACTACGCCGCCTCGACGATGATCTGCACGCCGGCGTCACTGGCACAGGAAGTGGGCTTGGCGCTCGGCGCGCAAGCGGGCGAGACGAAGCTGCGAGGCGTTGCTGCCGACGGCGGCTTCGAACATTTCCGGCGCGTGGCCGAGACGCCGTTCAACATGGTGTTCGAGGCGCGGCGCGAGGCTTTTACCTAGTCGTTTGATTGCGCATGATCGTTTCCGAAAAACCGTTTCACACTTTTCGGGATCATGCTTTAGCAGCGCGGGTGGGTGCTTCCTTCGCACTGTCAATCTCGGCGCGTACCGCCGCAAAGACTGCGTGGAACATGGCTTCCGTCAACACGCCGGTGTTCGTGTTGTAGCGGGAGCAATGATAGCTGGAGAACAGCGCTGCGGGTTCCGTTTGCGCGCGCGCGCCGTGGCGGAACGGCGCCGCGGAGAGCTTAAGGCCGAGTGCGCGCAGCACGCTGTCATGCGCGATACGCCCGAGCGCGACGATGGCGCGAAGGTTCGGCATCTCCGCGATCGTCGCCGACAGAAACTGTCGACACGTCGCGATTTCCGCCGTGGTCGGCTTGTTCTCCGGCGGGACGCAGCGCACGGCGTTGGTGATGCGGGCATCGACGAGGGTCAGCCCGTCGTCCGGGCGCGCCGCAAATTGTCCGCGCGCAAATCCATACGTCTGCAGCGTTCCGTAAAGCAGGTCGCCGGCATAGTCGCCGGTGAACGGCCGGCCGGTCCGGTTGGCACCGCGCAATCCGGGCGCGAGGCCGACGATCAGCAGCCGTGCGTCAGCATCGCCAAAGGAGGGCACGGGAGCATTGTGCCAGGACGGTTCGCGCGCCCGCCATTCCTCGCGAAACGCGACGAGCCGCGGACAGAGCGGGCAATCGCGGCCCGGCTTGGACGGAGATACGCGCGTCACCGGCGTGCCGGCGCAAGAACATGACGGCGCTCAATCCTCGAAGTCGCCGTCTTCCGCGCCCACGGATGCACGCTGTGGCGCCGCGGCGCTTCGCTGCAGGAATTGTGGGGTGTGGCGGGAATCACGGGGCAGTCTTTCGCCTCTCTCGACCGGATCGCGCCCGATTTTAGATTGCAGATCGACGATGTCGAGAAAGACGTCGGCCTGCCGGCGTAATTCGTCCGCGACCATCGGTGGCTGTGTCGACACCGTCGACACGACGGTCACCCGCACGCCGCGCCGCTGCATCGCCTCCACCAAGGATCGAAAATCGCCGTCGCCCGAGAACAGGACCATATGATCGATATGCGCG
>JAFKKS010000056.1 GCA_017304555.1 Hyphomicrobiales bacterium | reverse complement strand
TATGTGAGCTTCTATCTCGCGGAACCGCCGTTCAGCTTTTCGCCGACTCTGCTCGGCTCGATCTTCATCGTCTATCTGTTCGGCACGGCCGCGAGCCCCTTCACGGGCCGCGCGGTCGCGTATTTCGGCCGCAAGCCGTTCGTGCTCGGCATGATCGGCGTCTGGACCGCCGGCACGCTGCTCACGCTCGCGCCGTCGCTGTTCGCGATCATGCCGGGCCTCGCGCTGTTCGCCGTCTCGGGTTTCCTGTGCCAGGCGTCTTCGACGAGCTACATCGCCATCGCGGCGCGCGAGGGCGCATCGTCGGCAGTCGGCCTGTACGTGACCTTCTACTATGTCGGCGGCAGCGTCGGCGCCATAGCGGGCGGTGCCGCGTGGCACTTCGGCGGATGGCCTGCCGTGGTGGCGCTGTCGGTCGGCGTTCTCGCCGCCATGGCGACCGTCATCGCGGCCGTGTGGCCGCGCGACGCATGAGCTATGTCCAAACGGGGCGGCAAGGACTCGCCCGAAAATGAAAACGCCCGCGTGAAGCGGGCGTTTTCTGATCGATGCGCCTGAACCGTCAGGCCTGCGGCTGCGGCTCCATCGGCCCCGGCGCGTCGGGGCGCGGGCGCCCCTTGCCGGCGGTCGGCACCGCGGAGGAGCGCGGCGTCGACGGCTCGATGACCGACTCGCGCACCGGCCGCTTGCCGTCCAGCAGGTCGGTGATCTCGTCGCCCGTCAGCGTCTCGAATTCGAGCAGCCCCTTGGCGAGCGTTTCGAGGTCGGCGCGCTTTTCTTCCAGCACGCGCCGCGCCTCGTCATGACCGGCTTCGACCAGCCGCCGGATTTCCGAGTCGATCTTCTGCGCCGTCGCTTCCGAGACGTTCTGCGTGCGCGCGACCGACATGCCGAGAAACACCTCGTCCTGATTCTCGCCGTACGAAACGGCGCCGAGTTCGGGCGAGAAGCCCCAGCGCGTCACCATCATGCGGGCGAGGCGCGTCGCCTGTTCGATGTCCGACTGCGCGCCCGACGTCACCTTGTCGGTGCCGAAGATCATCTCCTCGGCGACACGGCCGCCCATCATGATGGCGAGACGCGAGGTCATCTGCTCGAAACTCATCGAGAGCTTGTCCCGCTCGGGAAGCTGCATGACCATGCCGAGCGCGCGACCGCGCGGGATGATGGTCGCCTTGTGCACCGGATCGGTGGCGACGACGTTGAGCGCGAGGATCGCGTGACCACCTTCGTGATAGGCGGTCAGCATCTTCTCTTCCTCGGTCATGACGAGCGACTTGCGCTCGGCGCCCATCATCACCTTGTCCTTCGCGTCCTCGAACTCGACATGCGTGACCATGCGCTTGTTGCGGCGCGCGGCCATCAGGGCTGCCTCGTTGACGAGGTTCATCAGGTCGGCGCCCGAGAAGCCGGGCGTGCCGCGCGCGATGGTCTTCAGGTTGACATCCGGCGCCAGCGGCACCTTGCGGACATGCACCTTGAGGATCTGCTCGCGGCCGACGACGTCCGGGTTCGGCACGATGACCTGGCGGTCGAAGCGGCCGGGACGCAGCAGCGCGGGGTCGAGCACGTCGGGCCGGTTCGTCGCGGCGATCAGGATGATCCCCTCGTTCGCCTCGAAGCCGTCCATCTCGACGAGCAGCTGGTTCAGCGTCTGCTCGCGCTCGTCATTGCCGCCGCCGAGGCCGGCGCCGCGATGGCGGCCGACCGCGTCGATCTCGTCGATGAAGATGATGCAGGGCGCGTTCTTCTTCGCCTGTTCGAACATGTCGCGCACGCGGCTCGCGCCGACGCCTACGAACATCTCGACGAAGTCCGAGCCCGAGATCGTGAAGAACGGCACATTCGCCTCGCCCGCAACCGCGCGTGCGATGAGCGTCTTGCCGGTGCCGGGCGGGCCGACGAGCAGCACGCCGCGCGGAATCTTGCCGCCGAGGCGCTGGAATTTTCCGGGATCGCGCAGGAACTCGACAATCTCCTGCAGGTCTTGCTTGGCTTCATCGACGCCGGCGACGTCCTCGAACGTCACGCGCCCATGCGCCTCGGTGAGGAGCTTAGCCCGCGACTTGCCGAAGCCCATCGCCTTGCCGGCGCCTCCCTGCATCTGCCGGGAGAGGAATATCCAGACGCCGATCAGGGCGAGGAACGGCAGCCACGAGATCAGGAGTTGCAGGAACCACGGGACGTCGTTCTGCTGCGGCCGCGCGGTGATCTGCACGCCCTTCTTGTACAGCTTGTCGACCAAGGTCGGATCGCTCGGGGCATAGGTGTTGAAGTTGCGCCCGTCGGTGAAGGTGCCGTGGATCTCCGGACCTTGGATCACCACGTCACGAACGCGGCCCTGGTCCACTTCGTTGAGGAGTTGCGAGAACGAGATGTCCTGGGACGTCGCGCGCTGGCTCGGGCTCTGAAACAGCGTGAACAGAGCGAGCAGCAGGAGGACGATGATCACCCAGAGCGCGAAGTTGCGGAGATTGGCGTTCATTCCATGTCCTTCAGGGCCCGGCAGCGTTGCAGCGGGCCATCCTTCGGATCAGGTGGGCGCACGATGATCCCCCCGGACCGACCTTTGACGGCAATGTAGGTCCGAGGGCGCTTCATGCCAAGGGAACCGATGCATTCTCTATCATTTCTGGTGAACGGGCGCTGACTTATCGGCCCTCTGCGCGCGCCGTTCCGGCGCCCGCCCGATCGACACCGAACGGTCGGAATCGACGGAAATCAGAGCCTCGCCGAGGGTCCGTCTGAGCCGCCGGCCGCCGGCGATGGCCGCCCGCATCTCCTCCCATAGCGCCTCAAGCCGTTGCAGTCGCGGCGGATTGCCGCTTGCCCCCCGGCCGGCCACTGCGATATCCGCGGACAGGATGCGAAGCGCCAACTCCTCAGGGATCGCGATCAAGGCGCCGCCGTCGAGCCGCCCCGGATGCCGAGCATGGCAAAGCTTTGCCCGCGCGCTTCCAGCCCCCGCCACCACAGCCTCCTCAGCGCGGCGGACCCGCATCGCCAGCCGCGCGAGGCGTTCCGCGGTCAAGCCCTCGCGCGCCAGGGCGGCCGCAGCCGCCCGCAATCGCGGTCGCGCGAACCGCGGATCGACGTTCGAGGGGTCTTCGCTCCAGCCGATGCCGGCCTGCTCCAAGGTCGCGACCAGGCGCTGCTTGCGAACCTCTAGAAGCGGGCGGCACAGCGAGAGGCCGTCGCGCGCCTCGATCGGCCGCATCCCCGAAAGACCCGCCGGCCCGGAGCCCGCCGCGAGACGCAGCAGCACCGTCTCAGCCTGATCGTCGAGCGTATGCGCGAGCGCGATATGCGTCGCCCCGACGCGGCGCGCCTCCTGCGCCAACAAGCGGTAGCGCTCCGCCCGCGCCGCTTCCTGGATGCCGGTCTTCGGCTTCTCGCCGCTCCAGCGCAGCGTCCGATGCGCAAGGCCGAGCGTGCGCGCCATTGCCTTCACGGCTGCCGCTTCATTCCGCGACTGCGCGCGCAACGCATGATCGACCGTCGCCACGAACAAGCGCGGGCCGTCGGGCCGTTTCGCCCGCCATCGTGCGAGGAGAAAGAGAAGCGCCGTGGAATCGGCGCCGCCGGAAACGGCGATCAGAAGAGCGGGGACAGCGGAGAAGCCGTTGAAAAGACGATCTCCTTCGTTGGAGGAGATCGGCGCGCGCTCAGCAGCGCGCACGCTTTTGTTCCCGGCTGACGCTTTGCTTCAGACTGTTGCCGGCACGCGGAAACTTGCGCAGCACCTCACCCAGCGTGGCGCACGCGGCCTCGTGTTCACCGAGAGCGGCAAGCGATTGGCCGAGCCGCAGTAGAGCGTCGGGCGCCTTTTCGCTGCGCTCGAATTTCGTTGACACGGTGAGGAAGGACTCCGCCGCATCACGATAGCGCTGGCGCTGGAACAGCGTTTCGCCGAGCCAATAATTCGCATCCGAGGCCAGCCGGTCGGTCGGGTGCTTTTGCAAGAACGCCCGCAGCGCTTCCTCGGCGAGCGCATAGTCCTTGCGCTGCACGTAGCCGTAGGCGAGCGCGAATTCGTCGCGCGGTGCATCGCTCGGCGCCGACGCCAGGACTTGCCCGCCGGTGGCGTTCGGATTGCGCGGCGGGGCGCCGGGGATCACGCGCGGTTGCGCGGACGGCGCGCCGCGCGGATCGAGCGCAGGATCGTTCGCCGCGCGATCGGAAAGCGTAGAGAGGTCGAGCGGCTCGCCCGCCGCACGGCCGCCGGAAACGGATGCGGGCGACTCTTCGCGAGCGTTTGACGGTGCAGGCGGCGCTGAAGGCTGCCCCGGCGGCAGCGAACCGAGTGCGCGCGGCACACCCGGCGCATTCGGATCTTCGCGCGGATCGAAGACGTCCGACCGCCTGCCATGCGCCGCGGAAGGCGGAGCTGCAACCGGCGGCGCCGCCGCAACGGAAGGCCCGGCCGAAGGAGCCGCGGGCGGCGCTGACGCTTGCGGCACCGGTGCGCCGCCACGGCTGCCGGCGCGCTGGTTCGTTAGGTACTCGTTGTCCCCCTGGACGCGGCGAAGCTGATCTTCGAGTTGCCGGTTGCGATGCTGCAGCTCTTCCACCTGCCCGGTCATCTGCCGGATCTGCGCTTCCAGGCTATTGATGCGCATCATCATGTCAGACGACGACATCTGCGCCACTTGGCCCGAACGCCCATCTTCGCCCGAACGCCCATAGGGCTCCGGCCGACCCTGCTGCGCCTGCTCGTCGTTGCCGAAAATTTTTCCAAGGAAGCCGCCGGCGTCGTCTTTGAACGACTCGAGCCGGCTCGGATAGTTCTCGTTGCCCTGGTTCTGGGCCGCGGCGGAGACAATCGAAAACGCAGCCGCCGCAAAGACAGCTGAAGCGGCAAGGAGCGCGCGGGCGGGCGAGAAAATCCGCATCATGGGAAGCGTGATGTCACCGTGTGAACCGGTCCGAGTGTATGAACCGCTGCGTCCAAATTGTGACTGTGGCCGTTCGCCGCGACAAAGAAAAGGCCGGCGCCTCACGACGCCGGCCCAACTCGAATACCGCCGTTATGAACTGGCGTTGAGGACGGTGACCGCGCGACGATTCTGCGACCAGCAGGAGATGTCGTCACACACCGCAACCGGACGCTCCTTACCGTAGGAAATCGTGCGCATACGCGAGCGGTCGATACCGCGCGAGATCAGGAAGTCTTGTGCGGCCTGCGCGCGACGGGCGCCGAGCGCGATGTTGTATTCGCGCGTGCCGCGTTCATCGGCATGACCTTCGATCGTGAACGTGTAGCGATTGTACCGCTGCAGCCACTGCGCCTGCTTCTCGAGCGTCGCAACGGCTTGCGGCGTGAGCTGCGTCGAGTCGGTCTCGAAGAAAATGCGATCGCCGACGTTGACGACGAAATCCTGTGCGCTGCCGGGCGTAGCCGCGCCGGCCATGCCTGCTCCCCCGTTCTGGGCGGTAGGATTGCTCGCGCAAGCGGCCAGCGTCAGCGCGCCTGCGAGCACGGCGGCGATCTGGATGCCGCGTAAACCACGAATAACTGCGATCATGACCTCACTCCTTTCCGGCTCACCGGACGTACATCCGGTCTACCAGCGGGTTCGTTAAGCGAAGGTTCCGTCAACCTTGATGAGGCCTTGCCGAATTAGCTTAAGACCTCCGCTACGCGGGAAACCTTCGTTAATGGTTATCCAAGGGTAAACTCATACAATGCGCCCCTTCGCATCCCCATGCCCCAAATACCTCTACGACAGCAGCGGTGACCATGCCGGGTCCGACGCGAAGCTCGGCGTCGGGACCTTCTGCTCGTTACGGCCGGTGATGTCGATCGTGTACAGCGACGGCCCTCCCTTGCCGCCGGAATCGCGGAAAAACATGATCACGCGTCCGTTCGGCGCCCAGGTCGGGCCTTCGTTGTGGAAGCCTTCGACGAGAATGCGCTCGCCCGATCCATCCGGCTTCATCACGCCAATGCCGAACTTTCCGGCATGCTGACGCGTGTAGGCGATGTAGTCGCCACGCGGCGACCAGACCGGCGTCGAATATGAGCCTTCGCCGAAGCTGATGCGCTGCGCGCCGCCGCCGCTCGCCGCCATGACGTAGATCTGCGGCCGGCCGCCGCGATCCGATTCGAAACAGATGCGCGCGCCATCCGGCGAGAATGACGGCGCGGTATCGATGGCGGCAGTATCGGTCAGCCGCATCGTCGAGCGCGAACGCAAATCCATCGCGAAGATGTTCGAGTTGCCGCCCTGCTGCAGGCTCATGACGACGCGCTGGCCGTCGGGCGAGAAGCGCGGCGAAAACGTCATGCCCGGAAAATTGCCGACGATCTCGCGCTGCCCGGTTTCGACGTTGAGGAGGTAAACGCGCGGGTCACCCTGCCCGTAGGACATGTAGGTGATCTCCTGCGTCGACGGCGAGAAGCGTGGCGTCAGCACCAGGTCGTCGCCGCGGGTGAGGTAGCGCACATTGGCGCCATCCTGATCCATCAGAGCGAGGCGCTTGACGCGACGCTCCTTCGGGCCCGTCTCGTCGACGAACACAATGCGGGTGTCGAAGTAACCTTTTTCGCCGGTGAGACGTTCGTAGATCGCATCGGAGATGATGTGCGCGATCCGCCGCCAGTTCTCCGCCGTCGTGAAATACTGCTGACCCGCAAGTTGATTGCCGGCGAAGACGTCCCACAGACGGAACTCGGCCTTGAGCCGGCCGTCGCTCTGCTTGGTGATGCGGCCGGTCACGAGGCCTTGCGCATTGATCGCACGCCAGTCGGGAAACTTCGGCACCGCGTCGATGTTGACGATCTTCTCGATATAGGCCGCCGGATCGATCGGGTTGAACAACCCCGAACGCCGCAGATTCGATGTGATGATCTGCGTCACGTTGCGCGCGACGTTGCTGTCGGCCGGCGTGCCGCCAACGAAATCCGGCAACGCGATCGGCACCGGCTGAATCGTGCCCTGCGTCACGTCGAGACGCAGTTGCGCCTGCGCACTGCGCAGCAACGGTAATTGCATCGCAGCGATCGATGCGGCGGCAAGCAGGAGATCACGGCGGCCGGGCAGGAATCGCCGGTCGCTCACGGCATCGGAGAGAAGGGATTTTTCAGTCATCATATCCGAAAAGGTCGGAACCGAGGGTCCGATGCGGCGCTAGCCGCGAAACAGGTCCCGCGGATCGAACGTCACCTCGACGTCCTTCCACGCATCGTACTTGGCAACAGGCAGGAAAGTATAAGGCGCACAGCGCACCACGGCGCGCAATGCGCTTTCTGCGGCAACCTGGAAATAGGTGCCGCTTCCACGATTGACGACCGCGGGCTGCCCCGCGAGCGATCCATCCTGGTTGAAGCGGATACGCAGCAGCACGACAAGATCCTTCGCGTCGGCCGCGCCCGCCGGCGGGTTCCAGCATTGCTGAATACGCGCCCGCAGCGCATCGATCTCGTTTTGCGAAAGCCGCGCGGCCAAGCCGCTTTGCGTGCCGAGCGAGGCGGTCGAATTCAACGTGTCGCCGGCAGCCGCCACGCGTTGCGGCTGACGCTTGTCGAGAAGCGCCGCGATCCGGTCCGCGTCGAACTTCGGCTCATGCCGCGGCGGCTTCTTCTCCGCCTGCTTCTTCGGAGGCTCGGGCTTCTTCGGAGGCTTCGGTACGACCTTGGCCTCCTCCTTCTTCGGCTTCTCGACTTTCTTTTCGTCCTTCTTCAGCGCCTCAGCTTCGGGCTTCTTCTCCGGTTCCTTTTTCGGCTCCGGCTTGGCCTCGACGGGCTTCGGC
>JAFKKS010000055.1 GCA_017304555.1 Hyphomicrobiales bacterium | reverse complement strand
CACTGAGAACTTCGTCTGCCAAAACTGCGGCGCCGTCTATGGGCGCTGGCAGGGTAAGTGCGAAGCCTGCGGCGAGTGGAACACCATTTCCGAAGAAGGCAGCCCCGCCGACAGTGCCCTCCCCGGCGCCAAGCCGTCGCGGAAAGGGCGCCCCTTCGCGCTCGAGCCGTTGACCGGAGAATCGCAGGAGGCGCCGCGCATCGCTTCCGGCATCGCCGAACTTGACCGCGTCACTGGCGGTGGCTTCGTGCGCGGCTCGGTTCTCCTTGTCGGCGGCGATCCGGGAATCGGAAAATCCACCCTCCTTGTCCAGGCCGCAGCCTCGCTCGCCAACCTGAAACACCGCGCGGTTTACATCTCCGGCGAGGAAGCGATCGCGCAGGTGCGCATGCGCGCCGAGCGCCTGGGGCTCTCCGGCGCATCGGTGGAACTGGCGGCCGAAACCGCCGTCGAGGACATCATCGCGACGCTCGCGCAGGGCGCGACGCCGCGCCTCGTGGTGATCGATTCGATCCAGACGATGTGGACGAGCGCTGTCGAAGCCGCGCCCGGCACGGTGACGCAGGTGCGCGGCGCCGCGCAGGCCCTGATCCGCTTCGCCAAGCGCTCCGGCGCGACGATCATCCTGGTCGGCCACGTCACCAAGGACGGACAGATTGCCGGCCCGCGCGTCGTCGAGCACATGGTCGACGCGGTCCTTTCGTTCGAGGGCGAAGGCTCGCACCAGTTCCGCATCTTGCGCGCGATCAAGAACCGCTTCGGTCCAACCGACGAAATCGGCGTTTTCGAAATGACGGGCGCGGGCCTGCGCCAGATCGCCAACCCGTCAGAGCTTTTCCTCTCCGAGCGCGACCTCGGCACGCCAGGCACCGCCGTTTTTGCCGGCATCGAGGGCACTCGTCCGCTTCTGGTTGAAATTCAGGCCCTGGTCGCACCGACCTCGCTCGGCACGCCCCGCCGCGCCGTGGTCGGCTGGGACCCGAGCCGCCTCTCGATGCTCCTCGCGGTCCTCGAAGCGCATTGCGGGGTGCGGCTCGGCACCCATGACGTCTACCTCAACGTCGCCGGCGGGCTTCGCATCCAGGAGCCCGCCGCCGACCTTGCGGCCGCCGCCGCGCTCGTGTCGTCACTTGCGCATGCGCCGCTGCCGACGGACGCCGCCTACTTTGGCGAAATCTCGCTCTCCGGGGCAGTCCGCCCGGTGGTTCAGAGCCCTACCCGGCTACGGGAGGCAGGAAAACTGGGATTCGGCCGCGTGTTCATGCCCGAGGCGGGGCGCGCTGAAGCGAGCGCCGATAGCGGCTTAAAAGTGACAGGTGTCACCGCTCTCGCCGATCTCGTGGCGGATATCGTGGCGCGGGCGGAAAAACCGCAAAAAGCGTCGTTGACAGTTCGATGAAAGACGGGTGACGGGCGTTGCCGTCGCCGCTATACACGGACAGCATTTATCGCCGCCGGGTTCCGATTCCCGAGCCGCCTGCCCGGGCCGGGTACAACCTGGGAACCTGACGAGCCTTGGAATGCCGATTACGCTTCTCGACATCATCCTTCTTGGCGTCATGCTCATCTCGGGCCTGCTCGCCATGGTGCGCGGCTTCATTCGCGAAGTCCTGTCCATTGCCGCATGGGGCGCAGCGGCGCTGCTGACAGTCATCGGATTTCCGAAGCTGCTGCCGGTCGTGCAGCAGTATGTCGCCCAGGACATCGTGGCGAAGGGCATCACCGTCGCCGGTATCTTTTTAGGCACGCTGCTGATCGTCTCCATCATCACGGTGAAGATCTCCGATCGCATCCTGGACAGCCGCATCGGCGCGCTCGACCGGACGATGGGCTTCCTCTTCGGCCTCGCGCGCGGCCTCATCATTGTGGTGGTCGCATTCCTGTTCTTCGACTGGCTGGTGCAGCCACCGGAAAAACAGCCCGATTGGGTCCGCAACGCCAAGTCACGCGTCATATTGCAGAGCGCGGGTGAAACTCTTAAATCGATGTTGCCGGACGACCCCGAAAGCTACTTGCGCAAGCTGAAAAAGCCGCGTGGCGAGGAGCAGCAGGAGCCGGCAGATGCGCCGCCGCCCGGCACTAAGTCCGAGCGCGACGGCGGCGATCAAACCGGCTCTATCAAGGCCCCTGACGAGCAGCCCGGCTACGGCCGCTCCGACCGGGTGGAAATGCAACAACTTCTTCAGTCTTCAGCGCCTAAAACGCGCTGACGTTGGCGTTTGAACAGCTTGCGGAAGGTGTGATGAGCGAAACCTGGGATCTCTCTCACCAAGATGGCCTCTGCGAGCAGGATGGCGATCGCCTCCGCGAAGAATGCGGCGTCTTCGGTATCTACGGCCATCCTGACGCCGCCGCCCTCACCGCGCTCGGCCTCCACGCCCTGCAGCATCGCGGCCAGGAGGCGTGCGGTATCGTCAGCTTCGACGGTCACCGTTTCCATTCCGAGCGGCGCATGGGCCTTGTCGGCGACACGTTCTCACGGCGTGAGGTGATCGACCGCCTCCCCGGTAAAGCCGCAGTCGGCCATGTTCGTTATTCGACCACGGGCGAAACCATTCTCCGCAACGTCCAGCCGCTGTTCGCCGAACTCAATGCTGGCGGCTTTGCAGTGGGTCACAACGGCAACATCACCAACGGCCGCACGCTGCGCCGCGAGCTCATCAAGGGCGGCGCGATGATGCAGTCGACGACCGACACCGAAGTGATCCTGCACCTCGTCGCACAGTCGCGGCGCAATCGCTTCGTCGAGCGCTTCATCGACGCACTGCGCGCTATCGAAGGCGCCTACTCGCTGGTCGGGCTCACCAACAAGAAGCTCGTAGGCGCGCGCGACCCGCTCGGCATCCGCCCGCTGGTACTGGGCGAGTTGGACGGCCACCCGATCCTCGCGTCGGAGACCTGCGCGCTCGACGTCATCGGTGCAAAATACGTCCGCGACATCGAAAACGGCGAAGTCGTCATCTTCGATGAAGACGGCATGCAGTCGCACAAGCCGTTCCCGCCGATGCAGGAACGTCCTTGCATCTTCGAGTACATTTATTTCGCGCGGCCCGACTCGATCGTCGGCGGCCGCAGCGTCTACGAAATCCGCAAGACCATGGGCCGCGAACTGGCGCGCGAGGCGCCTGCGGCAGCGGACGTCGTCGTTCCCGTGCCCGACTCGGGCGTCCCGGCGGCGATCGGCTACTCGCAGGAAGCCGGCATCCCTTACGAGCTCGGCATCATCCGCAACCACTATGTCGGCCGCACCTTCATCGAGCCGACGCAGCAGATCCGGCAGTTGGGCGTGCGCCTGAAGCACTCCGCCAACCGCGCGGTCGTGCAAGGCAAGCGGATCGTGCTGCTCGACGACTCCATCGTGCGCGGCACGACGTCGGTGAAAATCGTGCAGATGATGCGCGACGCCGGCGCCAAGGAAGTTCACTTCCGCATCGCCTCGCCGCCGATCACCCATCCCGACTACTACGGCATCGACACGCCGGAGCGCGACAAGCTGCTCGCCGCAACGCATGACCTCGAGGGGATGCGGAAATTCATCGGCGCGGACTCTCTCGCGTTCCTGTCGGTCAACGGCATCTATCGCTCGATGGGCTTCGAGCGGCGCGACCCGCTACGGCCGCAATTCACTGACCATTGCTTCACCGGCGACTATCCGACCCCTCTGACAGATGAAACGGCGCAGGACGGCCCGCGCCAGCTGTCGCTGCTCGCGGAAGCGAGTTGACGCTTCGTCATTACCGACATTTTCTACGTCATGGCCGGGCATAGCCCGTTGCAGACGGGCGTGAACGCCCTTCTTGTCCCGGCCATCCACGTCTTTGATCCTGCGACAAGCAAGACGTAGATGCCCGCGACGAGCGTGGGCATGACGCGCAGAGAAAGCAAAAGATGGAAAGCAAACCCCTCGCCAATCGCATCGCTCTCGTCACCGGCGCCTCACGCGGCATCGGCGCGGCGCTGTCACTCGCGCTCGCGCAAGCGGGCGCGCATATCGTGGCGGTCGCGCGCACCGTCGGCGGGCTCGAGGAACTCGACGACGCCATCAAAGCACAGGGCGGAACGGCGACGCTCGTGCCGCTCGACATGAAGGATTATGACGGGATCGACCGGCTCGGCGGCGTGCTCTACGAGCGCCACGGCCGTCTCGACGTGCTCGTCGCCAACGCCGGCATCCTCGGCGTCCTCTCGCCGCTCGGCCACGTCGAGCCGAAAGTGTGGGACGATGTGATGGCGGTGAACGTCCCCGCCAATTGGCGGCTGATCCGCTCGATGGACCCGCTGCTGCGGGTCTCTGACGCCGGCCGTGCGGTGTTTCTCACCTCGGGCGCCTCGACGCGCGGCGCCGCCTATTGGGGGCCTTACGCGACGTCAAAAGCTGCGGTCGACATGCTGGCGCGCACCTATGCTGCCGAGACGGCGTCGTCGCCGGTGCGCGTCAACCTCGTCAATCCCGGGCCGATCCGCACGCGCATGCGCGCGACCGCAATGCCCGGCGAAGACCCGGAAACGCTCGACACGCCAGCGCAGCTCGCGGCCGCGATGCTTCCGCTCTGCCTCCCAAGCTGCACCGAGAACGGCCGGCTTTACGACTACCCGACCAAAGGTTGGTTGGATTTCCGGCGGCCGGCGTAGGAGTTCGTCATTCCGGCCGAGCGCAGCGAGAGCCGGAATCCAGACTCGCCACACTCGCTTTTGCGCACCGATCGTTCGCAGCTTCGTAACCGATCGATCTGATGAAGAATCTGGGTCCCGGCTCACGCTCCCGGCTTCGCCAGATCGCTTGGCCGGGATGACAATCCAAAATTCATCCCTTCTTCTTCGCGCGTCCCTCGAACGGGTTGTCCTTCTCGCGCAGCATCAAGCGGATCGGCGTGCCCGGCATGTTGAACGCTTCGCGCAAGCCGTTGACGAGGTAGCGCCGGTATTGCTCGGGGATCGCGTCGGCGCGCGAGGAGAACAGCACAAAACTCGGCGGCCGCGCCTTCGGCTGCGTGATGTAGTTGATCTTGATGCGTCGGCCTGAAACGGCAGGCGGCGGATGCGCGGCAACCGCTTCCGCAAGCCAACGGTTGAGGCCCGAGGTCGGCACGCGTTTGTTCCACACCGAATGCGCGGCAACGATCTCTTGCATCAGGCGATCGAGCCCGTCGCCATGCAGGCCGGACGCCGCGACAATCGGCACGCCGGCGACTTGCGGCAGCCAGTGGTCGATCTCCCGCCGCAGCTTGGAACCCGCCATCTCGCCACGCGACGCCAGGTCGGATTTGTTCATCACGACCACCAGCGCGCGGCCTTCGCGCACGACGAGGTCGGCGATGCGCAGGTCCTGCTCTTCGAACGGCGCCTGCGAGTCCATCAACAGCACGACGACCTCGGCGAAGCGGATCGCCTCGAGCGCGTCAGCGACCGATAGCTTTTCGAGCTTCTCAGTGATCTTAGCGCGGCGGCGCATTCCCGCCGTGTCGTAAAGACGAAAAGCGCGTCCCTTCCATTCGAGGTCGACGGCAATAGCGTCACGGGTGATGCCCGCCTCCGGACCCGTAAGCATCCGGTCGTCGCCGAGCAGCGTATTGACGAGCGTCGACTTGCCGGCGTTGGGCCGCCCTACAACGGCGACACGGATCGGCCCCGTCCCTTCGGCCGCCCGCGGCGCAACGCTCGGCTCCTCCGTTTGCGATGGCAAAGCCGCGCGCACGGCGTCATAGAGATCGGAAAGACCCTCGCCATGCTCGGCAGAGAGGGCGACCGGCTCGCCAAATCCGAGCGCGAACGCTTCCGCCGCGCCCACCTGTCCTGCCCGGCCTTCGCTCTTGTTCGCAACCACGATGACGGGCTTGCCGCTCCGCCGCACGATTGCCGCAAACGCCTCGTCGAGCGGTGTTAAGCCCACACGGGAATCGATCACCAGCAGCACCACATCGGCATCACGGACAGCGATGTCGGTCTGCGCCCGCATCCGTGCCGGCAGGCTACCCGCCTCGGCCTCTTCGAAGCCGGCGGTGTCGATGGCCGTGAAATGCAGATCGCCGAGTTTCGCACGTCCTTCCCGCCGGTCGCGCGTCACGCCCGGCCGGTCATCGACCAGCGCGATGCGCTTTCCGACCAGACGGTTGAACAGGGTCGACTTGCCCACATTGGGCCGACCGACGATCGCCGCTGAAAAGGTCATGATGCAACCGCTGAGGACGTGGGCACCTTATGACGCGCGCGATGCTGCGACGTCCAGCCCACGATCCGATCAGCGCGTGAATTGCCCGGGCTTAGGCGGGTCCGGCCAGACGGTCGGGGCCGGCTGACTGGATGGCGTTGGCCATTGCGGCGCCTGATTGGCCGCGGGCGGCGCCGGCCAAGCGGCTTGCGGCGCGGCTTGCTGCGGCGCGTTTTGGGCCGTTGCCGGTTCTGATGCAGCGGGCTTCGGCTTTGCCTGGCGCGGCTCGCGCTTCGGGTGCGCGGCATGCCGCTTGGGCTTCGGTTTCGGCTTCTCCGCCTCCGCAGGCTTTTCCGGCTCCGGCGCGGCAAGCGCGACGTCCGGTGGCGCATTCGGGTCCGGGATTGTCTGGTGGCCCTTCATCAGGTTCGGCGGAATGCCCTGCTCCACGCCGGGAACGCCGCCGGGAAAGACCTCGTGACGTTCTCCCTTCAACGGCGTCTTGGTGACGCCGAACGGATTGAAGTCCTGCACTTTCGCCTGCACGGAATCGATCAGGTCGGAGGTTTCACAGCCCGACAATCCCAGCGCCAGACACGCGGCAAGAACAAAGCCTGTTTTGCGCGACAACGACATAAAAGGGTCCTTCACCCTCAACTCTTTGCTTCAGGCTGGATGAGCGCGCCAAGCATCTCGATCCGCGTGCGGACCGACGCCGGACTTTGCCGATCACCCATGATCATCTCCGACCATTTGCGCGCCTCGTCGCTATTGCCGGCGTGCCACGCGGCAAACGCGAGGATTTCCCGCGCCGAGTGGCGGAACGGACGATCCGCTGCCGTTGCCGGCTCGATGCGGGTGCGAAGGTCCGCGAACGACGCCGTGTCGATCAGCAGCAGGCCGGCGCGCACACGCGCCAGATCCTGAATCGTCGCGGTCGCCCCGCCGTCCGCGACGATGAGGTCATACGACTTCACGGCTGCCGCCGAATCCTTTTTCGCGAGCGCCGAGGCCTCCTGCAGCCGCGCCAGCATCCGATACCCGGAGGCGCCCTCGGTCGCGATCTTGCTGAAGGCGGCTTCCGCCTCGGCAGGCTTACCGTCCTTCACCAGCGTCATCGCCGTCTCGAAGCGGGCGCCGTTCTCCGCTGCCTGCTTGGCTTGCCACCACTCATAACCGCGCCAGCCACCGACACCGAGCACGACCACGCATGCCGCCGCAACGATGAGATTGCCGTGGCGTGCCCAGATCTCCCGAAGCCGCTCGCGCCGTAGTTCCTCGTCGACTTCGCTGAAAATATCGGACACGCAACTTCCTCGCTGGATCGCCACCTTCGTGCCGCTTCGCCCCGAAGCAACGAATGGGATCAATCTTAAAATTGAGATCAGGGTCGGACCAAAACGGTTACCATACCCTAACCCTGTCTTGCACTGCCGTCGGCTGCGCTGCCGGTTAGGATAGAGATGTGGCGCGGCCGTGGCAAAGCCGGGTTTAAGCCCCTCTCACATCAAAAGAAGACGGGGCGGCGCGCCTCATGGGGCAAACGCCGGCACGCCGATCACCACCGGATGGAAGGCGAAGCCGAGCGCTAGGTACACGATGGTGCCGACAACGGCCGCGGCC
>JAFKKS010000539.1:1298-2027 GCA_017304555.1 Hyphomicrobiales bacterium | reverse complement strand
TCGTATGTTCAGGCAACTTGTTGGTGACGAAGATGCGCACTTTGTCCCCCTCGACCGCTTCGATCGTCGGCCCGGGAGCCTGGCCGTTGTAGCCCCACAAATACGCCTTCATGCCTTCGGCGAATTCGCGTTCCACGGGCTCGGCCACAAGATGGAATTCCTTCCAGTCGCCGTTCATCCGCCAGGGCAATGTCCAGCCGTTGAGTGTGACGACGGGCCGATAGTCGGGACCGCTCGAGGGATGGAGCGGCGGTTGCATGGTTGCCTTGTCCATCATCGGCGCTTCAGGGATGTTCGCCGCCTGAGCGCGGCCGCTGATCGCCGCCACGCTTGCCAGCGCCGTCGCTGTGCCGAGAAAACTTCGTCGGGAAAACATGCTTTTCTCCATTTAGTTTGCGCCCCCACTCGCCTGGGCGGTCGTCGACGGACGGATTTCTTGTTGGGTATCGGGGCGGCCGCCGCCGTTGACGACAGTCTGTAGTTCGGATTGTGCTAGCCAGAAGGCACGCTTCGCCTCGATCGCAGCTCGCAATGCCGCAATCCGCTGTCGTGCTTCGGTCAGCAGCGTGAATATGTCGATCTGCATGCTGCTGAACCGCAGTTGTGTTTCGTCTGAGATGATCTTCCGGAGCGGCAGGACCTCACGTTGATATTGGCCTGCGATGTCATAGGTCGAGCGATAGACGCGGAACGCGTCGCGCGCTTCTGACCGGACGTTCACGGCCTTCT
>JAFKKS010000539.1:0-1277 GCA_017304555.1 Hyphomicrobiales bacterium | reverse complement strand
CCGCCGTCGAAGATAGGGATCTGGAATTGCACGTCGAACCCGCGCTCGCGAAACGGAGCGCCCTCGGGGTCGCGGGTCTTCCTGTCGATTCCCGCCACCTCCAGCATGGTGACGAAGCGGCTGGCTTCGGTGAGGTTCAGCGCCTTCGCGAGCGCAACGAGCTCGATACGGGCAATCTGAAGATCGATACGGTGCTCGACTGCGTCCACCTCGATCCGTGGCAGAGAGAGCGGACGGCGCGGCAAAGCCGGGAGCTTTTGTGGCACTCGAATGCCAAGATCTCCATCCCATAGCCCGAGCAGGCGGATCAGGCGCTCGCGCGAACTCGCCGCATCCTGACGAAGCGTGGCAAGGTCGGCCGTGGTCTCGGCGTAAAATACTTGCTCGCGCGCCTGATCGAGTTTGTTGAGCGAACCGGTCTGGCCGAGTTTCAAGGCAAGCTGAGCCGTGGACTCCGCCGTCGATTTGGCGTCCGTCAGGAGGACGACCAACTCGTTGGCCGCCACGGCGCGGAAGTATGCCTGTCTGACATCGGCGGCGAGCCGCAGCGTCTCCTCGGCTGCCCTTAGTTGCGCTTGCTGAAAACGTTGCCGCGCGATCTCCGATCGGAACGGCAAGGTCGCCAGCGCAAGAATATCTCCGACGACCTGACGCTCAATCTCGACCGCGCCGCTTCCGACGATGCGCGAGATCGAAAAGGTCGGATTGGGCGGCAAGCTATTTTGGACAAGATCCGCTTCGGCCAGCGCCAACTCATTGTACGCGGCCTGGAGACCCCGATTGTTGAGGAGCGCGATTTGAACGGCAGTGTCCGCGGTGAGACCACGACGAAGAAGGCGTTGGACGGCACTCCGGGCCCACTCGGCGTCATCAGTCGTGCGAATGGACACGACGTCTTTCTTGATGGTCTCACCGGCGACCTTGGCGACGACCGTCATTCCGCCGTCCGGAGAGAATGTCGCGCACCCGGACAGCAGCAGCGTGGACAGGAGAATGGCAACGGGCGCGAGTTTGGGGCAATATGTGGCGGCACCCGTGGCGTTCGCATGAAAATGGATGGCTCTGTTCATGGTGCGCTCCTACTCGCCGGATTTGGGCGCTGGAGCGACGCGGTCGTTCTGCCCCCGCCAGGGAGACGGACCGGTTGGGCGAAGACTCGTGTAGGGCGCGACCGTCGATCGGTAGCCGACGGAGGCGACCTTCGCGCCAGGATCAGCGGGGTCGGCGCCGATCAGCGACACCGGCGTTGGCGCGCAACCGCCCAGGGTGACAACCGC
>JAFKKS010000054.1 GCA_017304555.1 Hyphomicrobiales bacterium | reverse complement strand
CCGGAGCCGGAAAAGCCAGCACTTCAACTCGTCGGCGTCGTCTCCGGTGCGGACGAAGGTTTCGCCATCTTTATCGACAGCACAACCCGTGACGTCGTGCGCTTGAAAACGGGCGAAGGTCACAAGGGGTGGATCCTGACGTCCGTTTCCAGTCGCGAGGTGACGCTCGAAAGGGGCGAGCGTAGCGCAATCATCGCGTTACCTACTCCGACTCAGGAAAGAAAGTGACGCCACGCTAATCTTATAGACGACCTACCGCCGCGAGCCGGCATGCGCTGCCGCCGCGGCCAAGACTCGCCGACCGGCGTGCTGACCTTCTGCCGCTTCCTCTAAGTCAGCGCGCTCACCAGCACTCACGGTTAGACATCAAGAACGATGACGTGCAGCGGCGCGATGTAACACTTGGTAGCACTTGCAGCCGCGCTATTGCTGGCGTCATAGAAATGGTCGAAGATAACGTGGGCTAGGAATTCCGGTTGGAGGGGCTGATGCTGCGCATCAGGGCATTTTTATTTTTTTTGATCGTTAGTGTAATCGTCGGTGGAATCGGAGCCGCTCAGGCGCAAACTATCCCCGAGAAGAAGATAAAGATCTTCAACAACTCGACCGAGAAGCTCTACGTCATCATCGAAGTTGGCGAGCGAGGAATCGACGAGTGGCTGCAGGGCTGGTTCAAGGTTACGGACCCCAAGCTCAAGTACGGGACCACTAAAACGTCCCGACTTTATGTGAATGGACTCGCGGGCATTGCGCCGAACGAATTCGTCGAAGTTTCGGTCCCGTTCTTCACCCAACTCGTCGCCAATCCGGACGGCACGAAGCTCGATCAATATCTCGATTGGTGGAACGGCGGACGGCTCTATTTCTACGACGATCAAAACCAGTATCGCAGCGCCTACACATCGGACGCTTCAGGTATCGTCGTTCCAGTCTCCCCGGCGCCCTGCGTGCGTGACAACGGCCAGACCACGTGCACCCCGGTCCCGATCTTCTCCAAAGCGCAAGGTCTGCCCCCAGGAGATCGCTCTCAGCTCATGGAATATACGTTCGCCGATTCCATCACGGCGAAGGGTATGCCCTACGAGATGAAGCTCGCGCAGGTCGGATACAATATCTCGTCCGTCGATCAGGTGTACCTGCCGGTGGCGATGCAGCCGCTCAACAACCCGCTGGTTCCCTACATCGGCACCGTACAGACGCTGGAGAATTTCCGCAGCGGACTGACTGCATTCCGGAACGCATTTCCGGGGTGGCCCGTCTACAATCCGGTTGACGCCACGCGACCGCGCGTTCCCGAGGCGCACATCATTTTCGCCAACTCGTTCACCGACCCGCCGAACAACGTTCTCAGCCCTCCGGGGCAGACCATCACTAATATGATTAACCTGTACCGGACCTGCACGTCGACCGCGGTAAATAAACCGGCGATCTGTACGCCGTATCAGCAGGTCTTGGCGCTCTTCAAGGCCAACTATCAAAAGTACAAGACGACATACAGCTACTGCGCCAAAGCATCGGTCACGGACAACGAACTGACGATGCTGCAAAAGATCTACGGCTGGGTGCCGTTCAACGAAGGCTGCGGCAGCGGCGCCAACGCACTCGTTGATACGCTCGGCAAGGCGCAGTTCGACATCCTCCTGCAAACCTACGTCGAGAAGCTGGAATACGATCCGGCGGGGGCATTCAACCCCTATGTCAAACTCATCCATGATCCGAAATATCTCGACATGGCCGCCTACGCGTTCTCAATCGATGACGCGATCGGCTTTCAGAGCTATAAGGGCGACGGGCTGATCGTCACCTTCGCGGGCAGTAAAGGCCTCGATAACAACACCAAGCTCGACAAGTCGAAGCGCGTTGTTGTGACGCTCGGCGCCCACCATCTCGGCGTGCGCGAGTGGGACAAGGTTGGCATCTGCAGTTCAGACGCCAACTACGCGGACGTCGATCCGTTGCACCCAGCATTCGAATTCTACCCGCCGAGCTTTCCGTGCATGTTCACGGCGACGGATATGGCTGGACGGAAATATCAGCTTGTCGTCCAGAGTGGTCCTCCCAATCTGACGAAGTCCTGTACCGGCGTCGCCGACGTTGCTTGGTGCCAGGGCGCAGAGGTGGTCTCGGCCAACAATATCAACACGCTCACCACCAAGGCCGGGCCGCAAGCCTCGACGCACGACCTCAACGGTGATGGTCGCAGCGACATCGTTTGGCGCAACACGACCGGCACTGTCGCGGCTTGGCTCATGAACGGCAAGCAGGTCATCGACAGCAGGACGGTCAGTGACATCGCTCCAGCATGGTCTATCGTCGGTCAGCGCGACTTCGACGCCGACGGCAAAGCCGATTTGCTGTGGCAGAATGCCAATGGCCAGCTCGCGATGTGGTTCATGAACGGCGCGTCCGTTCTGTCCAGCGTCAGCCTTGGATCAATCTCCCCAGAGTGGAAGGTGGCGGGAACGGGCGATTTCAATGCGGATGGCCGCGGCGACATTCTGTGGCGGGATACGACAGACGGTACCGTTGCTGTCCGACTCATGGATGGCGCAAGGGTCGTCGATAGCCGCGCCCTCGGTGGCGTTGCGCTAGAGTGGTCGATCGTCGGCACCGGCGACTTCGATGGAGATGGAAAAACCGATATCTTATGGCGCCACGCCAACGGCTCCAATGCCATATGGTTTGTGAACGGCGTAACGGTTCGTTCCGCCGTTAGCGTTCGTGCCGTCGCGACCGGTTGGTCGGTTGTCGGAACCGGCGACTTCAACGGTGACGGCAAGAGCGACATTCTGTGGCGTCATACCAGCGGCGCCATACAAATCTGGCTCATGAACGGCTCCAACGTCATTGCAGAAGGGGCGCTCGGGCAGCTGTCGACCAGTTGGTCGGTGGCTCTGACCGGCGACTACAACTTCGATGGAAAAACGGACATCCTGTGGCGCAACACCGATGGTAATAACGCCATATGGTTCATGAACGGGCTGACCGTCTCCTCGAGCCAAAGCGTCGGCAGTGTGCAGACGACGTGGACAGTCCAATCGGCTGGAGCCGAGTAGCGAATGTAGCTGCCCGGCTCCCTTTCCAAGGGAAAGGGTAACAATCCGCCCACATGGTTCGGGGGCGGAAAAGAGCGAAGGCAGAATGCTGCTATAATCGAAGGCTCGCCGGGAGAGGCGAGCCTTCATATCCCGCCGTCAATTACATGGAGAGGCGGGCACGAGAGATTTGCCCGTCCAATGACTTGTCAGCCGCTGCGACTCCGCCTTTTCGCCATCGCCGCTGTCGCCGTCGCTTTTTTGCCGGCGCCGGCGCAGAGCAAGGTGGATATTCGTGGCACGGCGAAGGAGGTTCGCCTTGTCGTCGAGAATGAATCCACAGAAGCCGTTCTCAAGGCGCTCGGGCAGTCGTTCGGGCTAAGCTTCACCTCCGCATCCCCACTCGATGGCTCTCTCACCGGTGCTTATGCCGGGCCGCTCAACCGGGTGCTGGCCCGCCTGCTGAGTGACTATGACTTCGTCCTCTCCACGCGAGAGGGCCACCTGGCTGTCACCGTCCTTCGCCCGCGTTCGGTCGCGGCGGCGCCACAAGTAACGAACGGCAAGCCGGCACGGATTGCCGAAAAGGTTTCCGGTGGCGCCGGCCGAAGCCAGCCATCTTCGCCCCCTACGATTGCAGCCCAACACGCGCCCAAAAACGCCAACGCCAAGAAAGGGCCGGCTGCCGAAAATGCGGCCGCGCCCGCCTCTCATGTTCCTGAGCCGTCTGCTGGGCGGGCTGCACCGCCGGAGCCAGGGCCCTCTACTGCTCCGCCGCCCCAGCCCAATCAGCCTCAGGATGGAGCATGGCCATCGATGACGGCGCCAGCAGGCACTATGGCGGCCCTTCCCGTTGCTGACCCGAAGGCGCTCGGGGGCTTCGCTTTTCCCGCTCCAACGATGTCAGACGATCCAGGATCTCATCCGATCCCCTCGGCGGGGCGTTAGCGCAATTTTATTCTTAGTCCCTCAGGCGGACGTGTCTCATCGGCTCATTTTTGCGCTCGTAGCCTACTTCCCGACCGAAATAGGAACACGGCGCGCTAGGGTCCGGACTTAATTGGCCCACCCAGTGAGTGCGGCTGCCAAGAGGATTGCCGCGAGGTAGATATCCGCGCGTTTGTCGTAGCGGGTAGCGATACGTCTGAAGTCCTTGAGGCTTAAGGGTGGTCGGGGCAGCAGGATTTGAACCTGCGACCTGGAGTACCCAAAACTCCCGCGCTACCAGGCTGCGCTATGCCCCGGATGGGACTGCGGCGCACCCGCCGAAGCCGCGCTTTCGATACACGTTTCGCAATGCGGCATCAACAGCGGCGCTTTGCAGAGTGTGGCGAGCAGAGCCATTTGCAGACGGTAGGCAAGCCGGGCCGCAACGACGGTTAGAGGGGAAGCAGGAAGTCTGATACCGGCCGTGGGTCAGTGCGGGACCGGGCCGCCATCCGGGTGGACTTCCGCTGCCATCATGCCCTTCGGCCCAGGGCCGAAACGGACGAGCAGTGTCTGACCGGGGCGAAGTTCGGCAATGCCGTAGCGGCGCAACGTCTCCATGTGGATGAAGATGTCGGGCGTGCCATCGCCGCGCGTGAGGAAGCCGAAGCCGCGCAGACGGTTGAACCACTTCACCTGCGCCCGCTCGAGTCCGCTCGTTGGCGTGACCGAAACATGCGTGCGCGCCGGCGGCATCTGCGCCGGATGGATCGCGGTCGAGTCGTCCATCGAAATGATGCGGAAGCATTGCAGGCCGCGCGTGCGCGGCAGCACCTCGCAGACAATGCGCGTGCCCTCGTACGCGACCTGGAATCCGTCGCGCCGCAAGCAGGTCACGTGCAGAAGAACGTCCGGCATTCCATTGTCAGGAACAATGAAGCCGTAGCCCTTCGACACGTCGAACCATTTGATGACTCCAGTGATCTCGACCAAGCTTGCTGCAGACTGTTCGGACAAATCGCCGACAGTCTCCAGATCAAGCGCATGATCTGCACCGAGTTCTTTTGGCCCCGTCCCGCCCGACGTCATGACGCCGTACGCCGCCGCTTTCCTCTGGCGTCTCTTACGGACGCTTCAATCGAATCAACTGTCGACGAAGATAACATCGTGACTTCGTCGAGAAAGCACAAAATGCACGGCGTGTCACATCAACGCGTCACCTGTGCACAATTTGCAACGCACCGCTGTGCATTACAGAATGAAATGCGCAAGCACGTCGCCGATGTCGCCGCGCACGACGAGATCGGCGATCTCATCGAACTCCGTCGGTTCGCGATTGATGATGACGAGGCGCGCGCCGTTTCGCTTTGCCATCAACGGGAAACCTGCAGCGGGCCACACGACCAGCGATGAGCCGACGGCGAGGAAGAGATCGCATTCGAGCGTGGCGTTCTTTGCATGTCGCATCGGTGCGTCGGGCATCGGTTGACCGAACGACACGGTCGCGGTCTTGATGAATCCTCCGCAATCGCAATCACGAACGCGCCCCTGGTATGCGTCGTACTGCGCCTTGATCCAAGAGAGCTCGAAGCGCTTTTCGCAGTCGAGACAGATGGCGTAGGTCGTGTTGCCATGCAGTTCGACGACGGCCGAAGCGGGCACACCGGACATCTGATGTAAATTGTCGATGTTCTGCGTGACGATCGTTGGAGCCTTGCCGCGCGCGTGCAGTGAGGCCAGCGCGCGGTGCCCTCGCCCCGGCTGCGCGGCGCGAAATTGTTCCTCCATCGCGAAACGCCGCCGCCAGGTTTCGTCGCGCATCTCCTGTCGCGCGACGAACGCATCGAACGGGATCGGCGGCATGCGCGTCCATATCCCTCCCGGCGAACGGAAATCGGGAATGCCGCATTCGGTCGAGATGCCGGCGCCCGTGAACGGCAGAATGCGCCGGGAGGTTTCGACCATGTCGCTCAGGCGCTCAACCGAGTGTTTAATGTCGGTGCTGATCATATGCGCTCCACGCGGTGGCGTTTTCAGCGGAGCGATTGATATAGTGGCGCACCCCACCTACTCCATGAGGATGCCTTATGCGTTACCTGCACACCATGTTGCGTGTTCGCGATCTCGATGCGGCCCTGAATTTCTATTGCAACCAACTCGGCCTCAAGGAGGTTCGCCGCTACGACGACCAGAAGGGCAAATATACGAATGTGTTTCTTGCCGGCCCCGATGACGAGCCGCTGGTCGCCGAAAGCACCAAGAACGGAGGGCGCCAAGCGCCAACGGTCGAACTGACCTACAACTGGAATTCGGAAGACTATGGCGAGGCCCGCTATTTTGGTCATCTCGCTTACGAATGCGACGACATCTATGCCTTGTGCGAAAAGCTCATGAAGGCCGGCGTGACGATCAATCGGCCACCGCGCGACGGCCGCATGGCGTTCGTTCGCTCGCCGGACAAGCAATCGGTCGAACTCTTGCAGAAAGGTGACGCGCTGCCGTCGAAGGAGCCCTGGGCATCGATGCCCAATACCGGCAACTGGTAACGACGCGCACTGGGGAAAGGCGAGCGGCGCGACGCGCTGGCTGCTTGCCGCTCCCCGCAAAGCTCTCTATACCTCGCCGCGTTTCGCGAAAGCGTCACGCTTCGCGCGCGCCCTTCGTCTATCGGTTAGGACGCCACCCTTTCACGGTGGAGAGAGCGGTTCGATTCCGCTAGGGCGCGCCAAATCATATTCCAAGGCATCTCGGGAGCGACACGATGCAGGTGGAAAGCAAGTCCGACCGCAAGGCAAGCCGACTGTTCCCCAAAAGCATTTTGGCAGCTTTGGCGCTGGGCGCCGTCATGCTGATGTCCGGATTTGGCAGCCCATCGCCGGCGCAAGCCCAAGACGCCGAATATGCGTGCCGTCAGGACGCATTCCGCCTTTGTTCTCAATACATTCCGAATGAAGGCGCCGTGAAGGGCTGCATGCGGCGCAAGGTGCGCAGCCTGAGCCCAGTCTGCCGGGCGGAGTTCACGCGTGGTGGTAAAAAGGCGCGCCGTCATGCCCGCCACCATCGGCACCATTATCGCCATCATCGTAAGCATCATCGGCGCCATCGGTAGCCGCACCAAAGCGAAGCGGGGCGCGACTTGGCGACCGGTGAAGCCGATCGCCAAATGCCGTAAGTGAGGCTTGATGTCTGCCCCCACGCGCCGCGACTTTATCCTCACCGGCACTGCTTCCGTCACACTCTTCGGTCTGGTTTGGCCGGCGGCGGCGAAAGCGTCATTCCCGCAATGGGTCGAAGCGTTCTGGCCCCGCGCCCGCGCCCGTGGCATCTCGGAAGCGACCTATCAACGGGTGATGGGCAACATCAAGCCGGACACGTCCGTCTACGCACTCGATCGCCAGCAGGCCGAATTCAACGAAGCGACCTGGCAGTACCTCAACCGCCGTGTTTCCGACTGGCGCATCCGCCGGGGCAAGGAGCAGGCGCGCACCTATTCTCGCCTGCTCGGCCGCATTGAGCACGACTACGGAGTCGATCGCGGCATCATTCTCGGCCTGTGGGGCATGGAATCGGCCTTCGGTGACGTCGTCGACAACATGAAGCACCAGCGTCCGGTCATCCCGGCGCTGGCGGCTCTCGCTTGGGGTGATGCTCGCCGCAGGACTTATTGGGAAAAAGAGCTTCTCAACGCGCTGGTCATCGTCCAGCGCGGATGGGGGACGCCGCAGGACATGATCGGCTCCTGGGCGGGCGCCATGGGCCACACCGCCTGGATGCCCGAGGTCTGGCTCAATGTCGGCATCGACTACGACCATGACGGCAAGGTCTCGCCCTTCGGTGACCCTGCGGACGCGCTCGCGAGCAGCGC
>JAFKKS010000053.1 GCA_017304555.1 Hyphomicrobiales bacterium | reverse complement strand
TTCTCCTCAATCTGCTCTCCAACGCCGTGAAATTCACGCCCGAGGGCGGTTGCGTCGCGGTGCGCGCCACACGCGACCGAGGTGCGGTCGCCATCGCGATCGAAGATACCGGGATCGGCATCCCCGCCAACGCCATCGCCAATCTCGGCCGCCCGTTCGAGCAGGTGGAAAGCCAGTTGACCAAAAGCTATCGGGGATCGGGCCTCGGCCTCGCCATCGCCAAGTCTCTGACCGAGTTACATGGCGGCACGATGCGCATCTGCTCGACGCAAGGAATGGGCACCGCGGTGATGGTGCGCCTCCCCGACCCTCATCCCGAGACGACCGCGCACGCGACGCCGACCATGCACTAGAGCGGCAGCGCTTAAGCGTCCGGGGCCTCGCCGAGAATTTGCACGAAGAAGGCGCGCACGCGCTCTTGCGTCTCGGTCAAGGATGCTTCCAGCGTCGCAAAATCGGGCATCTCGCCGGCGCGCGCCAACAGGCTACGCAGTTCGCGCCCGGCGCCCTTCGGTTCGAACGGTCCGGAAAGGCATAGCCGCAGAACCTGCGTGAGATTGTGCAGGAGGCGCACTGCCGGGCGCAGGACATCCGCCTGCTCCGCGTCGATCAGACGCAGGCGCGCCGCCGTGTCCAGAACGGCCGCCGTGTTTTGGTTGAGAATGTCCGGATACGTCGCCGCGTGAACGAGTTGCAGATACTGGGCGATGAATTCGATGTCGACGAGGCCGCCGCGGGCATATTTGAGATCCCACGGATTGCCGTCGTCCTTCTCCTGCGCGATGGCGCGCCGCATCTCGACCACGTCGCCGGCGATGATCTCGACGTCGCGCGGCGTCGTGAGCACGCTGCGGATCACCTCGGCCGTGCGCTTCGCGAACGCCGGCTTAGCCGAGATCACCCGCGCACGCGTGAGCGCCATATGCTCCCACGTCCAGGCCTCGCGGCGCTGGTAATCTTCGAAGCCGTCGATCTGCGTCGCCACCGGGCCTGAGCGGCCAGAGGGGCGCAGCCGCATGTCGACCGCATAGAGTGCACCGTAGTTGGTCTGGACCGTGAGGCTTGCAATCAGGCGCTGCGTGAAGCGCGCGAAATATTGCCCGCCATAGAGCGGCCTCGGTCCGTCGGATTCCGGATGCTCCTGATCGAAGTCGTAGATCAACATCAGGTCGAGGTCGGAGCCCGCGGTCATCTCATGACCGCCGAGTTTTCCCATCGCAACGATAGCGGTCTGCTGTGCCTTCAAGACGCCGTGTGTCTCGGCAAATCGCTTCTCGATCTCGCCATGCAGTGCACGGATCGTGACTTCGGCAAGCCGTGCCAGCGTCTCGCCAGCCTGCCGCGCCGACAAGGAGCCCGCAAGAATGCGCGTGCCGACCAGGAAAAGTTGCTCCTGCCGGAAAAGCCGCACGCGATCGAGCATGTCTTCATACGAAACGGATTCACGCAGCGAGACGGCCAGTCCCGCATCGAGCTTGGCCGCATCGGGCAACGGACCGAAGAATGACGGATCGATCAACGCATCCATCACCTGCGGGTGCTGCGCCAGGATTTCCGCCAGTCGCGGCGCGGTGCCGAGCACCAGCGCGATCAGCGCAATCAAGTCCCGGTTCTGCCGCAGCAGCGACAGGAGCCGGGCGCCCCCATGCAAACCGGCGAGGAAGCGATCGAAGCGCAGCAGCGCGGCGTCCGGGTCTTCGCTGCGCGCAAGGTGCTCGACGAGGCGCGGAACGAGCTCCTGCAGGTGGGTCTGGGCGAGCTCGCTCTTGAGCGCGCGATATCCCGCCTCCGGCCAATGCCGGATCATGCTCGACGCCTCGAGCGGTCGCTTGAAACTGAGCGCGCGCAGCCGGTCAAGCGTTTCCCGGTCATCCTTGTCCGCAGGAAACTTCAGTTGCGGCGCGGTCGCCGGCCCTTCTGCCGCATCCTCGAACAAGGCGCCGTAATGCTTCTGCACGCGGCGCAAATGCATAAGGAGCACGTCGGCGAAAGCCGCGCGGTCCTTGAACCCCGCGAACCGCGCGAAGCGCTCCATCGTTTCGGAGTCCGCCGGGAGCGTATGCGTCTGTTCGTCGGCGACCATCTGCAGGCGATGCTCGATCGAGCGCAGGAACAGATACGCATCATGCAACTCGCTGCGCGCATCGGCGCCGATCCATCCGCCCTCCGCCAGCGCATCGAGCATGGCCAAGGTCTCGCGACCGCGCAGTTGCGGGTGGCGCCCGCCGGCAATCAACTGCTGCGTCTGCACGAAGAACTCGATCTCGCGAATGCCGCCGCGACCGAGCTTGATATTGTGCCCTTCGACGGCGAGATCGTCGTGCCCACGATAGCTGTGGATCTGCCGCTTCATCGCGTGCACATCCGCAACCGCGACGTAGTCGAGATATTTCCGCCAGACGAACGGCGCGACGCCGCGCAAGAACTCCTCGCCGAGCGACGCGTCACCCGCGCAGGGGCGCGCCTTGATCATCGCCGCGCGTTCCCAGTTCTGTCCGACGCTCTCGTAGTAGTCGAGCGCGGCCGGCAACGCGAGCGCGATTTGGGTCAGCCCGGGATCGGGGCGCAGGCGCAGGTCGACGCGGAAAACGTAACCGTCGACCGTCCGCTCCTGCAGCATGCGCACGAGATTGCGCGTCAGCCGAATGTAGAACGGCGCCGCTTCGACATCGGCGGCGAGCCGCTCGGTCTCCGGATCGTAGAGACAGATCAGATCGACATCGCTCGAATAGTTGAGTTCGAACGCGCCCATCTTGCCCATGGCAAGCGCGACATAGCCGCAACCATCGGTCGGATCGGCAGAATCTTTCGGAATAAATTTTCCATTCTCCGCCGCACGCGCGAGCAGAAAACGTAGCACAAGCGTGATCGCGGTGTCGGCGAGTTGCGTGACCGCTTGCGTGACGCGCGGCAGCGGCCACACGCCGCCGATGTCGGCAAGCGCGATGAGAAGCGCAGCTTCGCCTTTCAGCCGGCGCAGGCAGCGCATGGCGTCAGCTTCGACGTCGGTCGCCGCGATAAACGCCGCCGCATCGGCAAGCGCCGCCGCGAAATGCGCATCAGGACCGCTTTCGAGAATCGAGGCAAGCCGTACCGGCTCGCGGCTCGCAAGATCCCAGAGGAACGGCGAGCTTTCCGCCAAGGCTTCAAGGAGGCGCTGCGCTTTGTCGTTGCCGGAGAGGATCGCGGTGATCCGCTTGCCGACCGCGGCATCGCTTTGCGCAAGCGATGCCAACCAGTCGGCAACGATTTGCTGCGCATTTTTGGCGGCGAACAGGGGAAGAGAAATGACAAGCCGCGCGGCGAGCGACGTTGCCGGCGCGGCTGTTTTGTTCGACTTTCGGGTTGACGTCATTCAGGGCTCGGCGCGGGGGGCGAGCGGAAGGACGATGGTCGCGACAAGTCCCGGATTGTTGTCGGCGAGTTGCAGTTCCCCGTCGTGCAGCCGGGCGACAGCAGCGACGAGACTGAGGCCAAGGCCGGAGCCGGGCTTGGTGCGGCTCGATTCCAGCCGCACGAAACGCTCGGTCGCGCGCATGCGATCTTCGGCAGGGATGCCGGGGCCGCTATCCGCAACGGCAACGAGCGCCTTGCCTTCCTGCCCCGTGGCGGAAATGGCGATGGCGCGCTCGTTGTCCCCATGCGAACAGGGCGCCGCATATTTGATGGCGTTATCCATCAGATTGGAGAGTGCCTGGCTCACAAGTTCGCGGTTTCCTCGAACCGGCAGGGCAGTATCGGTAATGACCTTCAGGCGCAACCCGTTTTCTTCGGCGAGCGGCTCGTAAAGCTCGCAGATGTCGCGGACGATCTCGGTGGCGTCAAAGGTCTCGAATGTCTCGCGTGTATGCCCGGATTCGGCCCGCGCGATCATCAGCAAGGCATTGAAAGTCCGAATGAGCCCGTCGGATTCCTCGATCGTGTTCACCAGCGCGTCGCGATAGGCCGCTTCGTTCGTCGCCGTTCGCAGCGCCTCTTCGGCATGATTGCGAAGCCGCGTCAAAGGCGTCTTGAGATCATGCGCAATATTGTCCGAAACTTCCTCGAGCCCGCGCATCAGCGCCTCGATCCGCGCCAGCATGACGTTGAGATTGTCGGCCAGGCGATCGAACTCATCTCCCGTTCCGGCGACCGGCAGCCGCCCACCGAAATTGCCTGCCATGATGGTCTGCGTCGTTGCGGTCATCGCATCGACGCGCTTGAGCACGCGCCGCGTGATGAAGAAGCCGCCAACCAGGCCGAGCACGATCACAAGGGCGATCGACCAGTGCCCCGCCGTGGTGATGATATTATGCAGCCGCTCGCGCTCTTCGAGGTCGCGACCGACGAGAAGCCGGAAACCGTTCTCGAGACGAAAGACGCGGACCAGCGCCTCGCGCGATTCGTCAGCTTCATCCGGGCGGTGATAGGTGATCTCGGTGAGCCCGGTGCGCTCCAGCGTGCCCGGCGGCAACGAGCCGACGTTTCCTGCCAGCGCCTCCCCCGTCGCCGTGGTCACGAGATAGAGGCTCGACCCGGGGCGGCGCGAGCGCGTATCGACGATCAGGACCAGCCGGCGAATGCCGGCCTGCCGATACTGCTCCGCAAGGCCGGTGATCTCCGCCTCGACCGTCTGAGCGATTTGCGAGGTGACGAGCGCGCGTGTCGTCCAGGCGAAATAGACGAGGAGCGCCCCGGCGAACAGGGCGAACACCAGCAGATAGGCGAACGACAGCTTGAACGCGGTCGTGCGGACGAGCTTACCGAGCGCTGTCATGCTTCGCCAAAAAACCGCCGCAGAGTCCGATAAGAGCGAAATCACCGGCCGAACGCCTCGGCCCATGTCGCCCATTCAATGCGCCGGGATGTTATGCGCCTTTCGCATCGCGGACCATATAGCCCGCACCGCGGATGGTATGAAGCAGGGGGCGGGCGAAGCCCTTGTCGATCTTCGAGCGCAGGCGCGAAATGTGCACGTCGATCACGTTGGTCTGTGGGTCGAAGTGATAATCCCAGACGTTCTCCAGCAGCATGGTGCGTGTCACCACTTGCCCGGCATGCTTCATCAGATATTCCAGCAGGCGGAACTCACGTGGCTGCAGGAGAATCTCGGTGCCTCCGCGCGTGACCTCGTGCGAGAGGCGGTCGAGCGCCAGATCGCCGATCCGGTACACGGTTTCCTCGTTCGGTCCCGGCCGCCGGCGAGCCAGAACCTCGACCCGCGCCAGAAGCTCGGAGAACGCATATGGCTTCGCTAGATAGTCGTCGCCGCCGGCGCGCAGACCTTTGACGCGATCGTCAACTTGCCCCAGCGCCGACAGGATCAGCACCGGCACGTCAATCGCCTTTTCGCGCAGCGCGCCGATGATCGACAGGCCGTCGCGCTTCGGCAGCATGCGGTCGACGATGAGCACGTCATGGCGCGCTTCAAGGGCAAGGCCGAGCCCCTCCTCGCCGTCCGTCGCCATGTCGGCGACGTGCCCGACCTCACGGAACGCCTTGACGAGATAGTCCGCCGCGTCCCGATCGTCTTCGATAATGAGAATACGCATCGCCATCCGAGCAATTTGATCGGCCGCTAGTGTAGGCGATGTCCACGTGTCTGGAGAAGGCATGATACACCCTCGAAATTATGAGGGGACGGTGAACATTTCCGTTCACCGCCCCCTCGAACCCAACGCCGGAGGGGGGCGAAAGCCGGCGCCAGGTTATCTGTGGGGACGGACACGAGGTCCGTCCCCGGGGATGCCCCGCCGGCGGGGGCGACGAATGCCGACGAAACACCCCTTCTCGTTATGCGCGGCCGACCGGGAGCGCCACGAAACGGGTCGCATCCCCTGTCTTCACGCGCATGAGAATCGTGCGCTTGCCTTCCTTGCGGGCGACATCGAGCGCTTTACGCACATCGCTCGGACGGTCGACCGTGCGGCCGGCAACTTCGGTGATCACGTCACCGCTCTTGAATCCACGCTCCGCGGCCGGACCGTTCGGATCGACTTCGGTGACGACGACGCCGTCCGTGTTGGCGCCGGCGACCGCTGATGCGGGCGCCAGTGACAGGCCGAGTTGCGGCATGCCGCTGTCGTCATTTTGTCCGTTGTCGTTGCCCTTAACCTGCGCTTCCTTCTGGTCCGGGAATTTCCCGAGCGTCACGGAGACGGTCTTTTCCGTACCCTTGCGCAGGAGGCCGAGCTTCACGGTTTCGTTCGGAGCAAGAGCACCGATCTTCTTGGCGAGGTCACGCGCGTCCTTGACCTCCGCGCCGTTGACCGTGGTCACCACGTCACCGGACTCGACGCCCGCTTTCGCTGCCGGGCCGCTCGACTGCGCGTCGGCGACGAGCGCGCCGTGCGCTTCCTTGAGACCGAGGCTTTCAGCGATGTCGGCCGTGACCGGCTGGATCTGAACGCCTATCCACCCGCGCGTCACGACGCCCTTGTCCTTGAGCTGTGCGACGACGCTCTTGACCGTATCCGCCGGGATCGCGAACGCGATGCCGACATTGCCGCCGGACGGCGAGTAGATTGCGGTGTTGACACCGATCACATTGCCATCGACGTCGAAGGTCGGGCCGCCGGAATTGCCTTTGTTCACCGGCGCGTCGATCTGGATGAAATCGTCATACGGGCCGGCGCCGATGTCGCGACCGCTGGCCGAAACGATACCCGCCGTCACCGTGCCGCCGAGGCCGAACGGATTACCGACCGCCAGCACCCAGTCACCGATGCGCGGCGGCTTGTCCGCGAACTTGACGTACGGGAAGTCCTTGCCGCCCTCGGCCTTGAGCAGCGCGATGTCGGTGCGCGGATCGGTGCCGATCACCTTCGCCTTGTAGATCTTGCCATTGTCGGTCTTGATCTCGACGGTCTGGCCGCGCTCAACGACGTGATTGTTCGTCACCCCATAGCCGTCAGCCGTGATGAAGAAGCCGGACCCCTGCGCCATGCTGAAGTGATGGCTCTGGCCGCTTTTGCCGCCGCGACCGTTGGGCATGTCGCCGAAACCGAAGCGCTTGAAGAAGCGCTCCATCGGCGAGCCGGGCGGGAACGGCATCTGGTCGCCGCCGCTGAAACTCATTTGCTGGTCGTCGTCCTCGACCTTGACGCGAACGGCGAACACGGCCGGCTTCACCTTCACGACGATGTCGGCGAAGCTCGCCGGCCGCATGGCGACTTCCGCATGCGCGATGGCCGGAATCTGATTCGGGAGGAACTGCGGCGCAGCGACGAGCAATACCGCGCCGAGGCCGGCGACGGATGCCATCAGCGCGAAACGGCGCGCGCGAAGCAGCTTACTGACTTTGGAAGGCTGGTTGAGGGCCGTAGACATCATCGTCTCCATCTCGATCCGTGTGCAACCCCCGTTGCACACGAAGATGGAGTGGGACGCCTTACAGTCTCCTGGCGAACGAATTAAACTTTTGTAATGGGGAAAAGCCGAACGCCAGCACAGTGTCCTAGAGCGGGATGAGGAAAAGTGTGTAGCGGTTTTCCGCCCGCATCCCGCTCTAAATATTAGAATCGATCACGTTCATGATTTTGGATCGATGCGATCCAAAATCATCGTGATCTAGCGCGGATCGGTCAATTCGCGCAGCGCGCGCTCCTCGTCCGCGCTGAGAGGCGACGACGCCGAACGCTGGCGTCGCGCCGCGCCGAATGCAACACCGGCGCCGATGAGAAGCACGAGAAACGGCGCGCCCCACAACACCACGTTGTGCCAGGTGAAGCTTGGCTTGAGGAGCACGAACTCGCCGTAACGGCTGACAAGAAAATCGAGGATCTGCTGGTCGCTGTCACCGGCTTTGAGACGCTCGCGCACGAGCAGACGCAGGTCGCGTGCGAGCGGCGCATCGGAATCGTCGATCGATTGATTCTGGCAAACCATGCAACGCAGT
>JAFKKS010000052.1 GCA_017304555.1 Hyphomicrobiales bacterium | reverse complement strand
CTACAACTTCGTCTTCTTCCTCGCCGGCCTCCAGGCCATTCCGCGCTCGCTCATCGAGGCCGCCGCCATCGACGGCGCCGGACCGACCAAGCGCTTCTGGACGATCGTCTTCCCGCTGCTCTCGCCGACGACGTTCTTCCTGCTCGTCGTCAACATCGTCTACGCGTTCTTCGACACGTTCGGGATCATCGACGCGATGACCGGCGGCGGGCCAGGCAAGGCGACGGAGACGCTGGTCTACAAAGTCTATCAGGACGGACGTCTTGGCGGCGACCTCGGCGGCTCGGCGGCGCAGTCAGTCATTCTCATGTTCATCGTCATCGGGCTCACCGCCATCCAGTTCCGCTATGTCGAGCGCAAGGTGACGTATTGATGAGCGGGGTTGATGTGGTTCTTTCTTCACCTCTCCCCTGCGGGGAGATGTCGGCCCGCGCAGTGGGCTGGGTGAGGGGGTGCCGTACTCTCGATAGGTCGAAACCCCTCACCCGCCTGCGCTTCGCGCAGTCGACCTCTCCCTATGGGAGAGGTGAAAGAGGCGCGCATGGTTGAGCGCAATCGCTTCGGGAATCTGGTGCCGCATCTCGTCTTGTGGATCGGCATCATCATCGTCGCGTTTCCCGTCTATCTCGCGTTCGTCGCTTCGACTTACGATCAGGCGACCATCGCCAACGGACAGATGCCGCTTCTCCCGGGCACGCACTTCTTCGAGAATTACTATCGCACGATCTTCATCGGAACGTCGGGTACGACACGCGAGCCGGTAGGGCAGATGCTGTTCAACAGCGCGGTGATGGCGCTGTCGATTGCGCTCGGCAAGATCGCGATCTCGATCATCTCGGCCTATGCGATCGTCTATTTTCGTTTCCGTTTCCGCATGGCGGCGTTCTGGCTGATCTTCATCACGCTGATGCTACCCGTCGAGGTGCGCATCTATCCGACCTACAAGATCGCGGCCGATCTCAATCTGCTCGACACCTACGCCGGGTTGGCGTTGCCGCTGATCGCGTCGGCGACGGCGACGCTTCTCTTTCGCCAGTTCTTCATGACGGTGCCGGAGGAACTGGTGGAAGCGTCCCGCATCGACGGGGCAGGGCCGTTCCGCTTCTTCCAGGACACGCTGCTGCCGCTCTCGCGCACCAACATGGCAGCGCTGTTCGTCATCCTCTTCATCTATGGCTGGAACCAGTATCTGTGGCCGCTCCTGATCACCACGCGCGACGACATGCAGACCATCGTCATCGGCATCAAGAAGATGATCGTGACATCCGATGCGATCACTGAATGGCAGATCGTGATGGCGACGGCGATGCTCGCGATGCTGCCGCCGGTCGCGGTGGTCGTGCTGATGCAGCGGCTGTTCGTGCGTGGCCTGGTGGAGACGGAAAAGTGAAGATGGCGAATAGCGAACGGCGAATAGCGAATAGTGGACGAGAGCGGGCGACAGAATTTTCGCTATTCGCTATTCGCTACTCCCTATTCGCTTTCTCCGCGCGGAGCGCCTCATGGCCGGCGTGAATTTCAGCGATGTGCGCAAGGTCTATCCCGGCGGTGTCGAGGCGGTGAAGGGCGTCACCTTCGACGTGCCGGATGGCGCCTTCTGCGTGCTCGTCGGCCCCTCGGGCTGCGGCAAGTCCACCCTCTTGCGCATGGTTGCCGGCGTCGAGACGGTGAGTGCGGGAGCGATCAAGATCGGCGAGCGCGTCGTCAATGACATCGAGCCGGCCGACCGCGACATTGCGATGGTGTTCCAGAACTACGCGCTCTATCCGCATATGACCGTCTACAACAACATGGCCTACGGCCTGCGCAACCGCAAAGTGCCGAAGCCCGAGATCGACCGGCTGGTGCGTGACGCTGCGAAGATCCTGGAAATCTCCGACTATCTCGACCGCAAGCCGCGCGCGCTCTCGGGCGGGCAGCGTCAGCGCGTCGCCATGGGGCGCGCGATCGTGCGGCAGCCGAAGGTGTTCCTGTTCGACGAGCCGCTGTCGAACCTCGACGCGAAGCTGCGCGTCTCCATGCGCGTCGAGATCAAGAAGCTGCAGAAGAGCTTCGCTACTACCTCGATCTACGTCACGCACGATCAGCTCGAGGCGATGACGCTCGCCGACATGCTGGTGGTGATGAATGCGGGCCTGGTCGAGCAGATCGGCGTGCCGCTCGCGGTTTACGAGAAGCCCACGACGACGTTCGTCGCCGCCTTCATCGGCGCGCCGCCGATGAACCTCTTGCGCGTGCAGGCGGAGGAACTCGCGGGGATCGGCGGCCTGCGCGCCGTGCCGGCCGAGGGCGGCATCGTTGGCATCCGGCCGGAAGACCTCGACCTCGCGCCGGTGGGCAGCGCGCCCGAAGGCGCTGTCGCGCTGCCGCTGACCGTCGAGGCGGCCGAGCGCGTCGGCCCGGAGAGCTTCGTCTACGGTACGCTCGATCGCGGCGGCACCGTCATCGTGCGGCTGCCGGGACAGGCCGTGCCTTCGATCGGGGAAAAAGCGACGGCGGTTGCGCGCCACGGCAAGCTGCATATCTTCGCCGCCGACGGTCGCAAACGGCTCGATTCCTGAGCTTTTCCCGGGCCTTGCAGCGCGGCGCGGATTATCCCATATGAAGGTTGTCCCAAACCGCCTTGGCGGCGCGGGGTGATCGGGGTGCCGCTTTTGGGCCCCTATCAAAGTCGCTTGAGAATAAGGGCTTTGACATGTCTCGTATGCCGACGCTCTCCAGCCCGTTTCTTCTTGGCTTTGACGAGATCGAGCGTGTGCTCGACCGCGTTGCGAAGGCCGCGGACGGCTACCCGCCGTACAATATCGAACGCGTCCCGAGCGACCAAAAGAATCCGGACCGATTGCGCATCACACTGGCGGTAGCGGGTTTCACCCGCGATCAGCTCGACGTGACGATCGAGGAGAGCCAGCTCGTCATCCGTGGCCGTCAACGCGAAGACAAAGGGCGTGAGTATCTGCATCGCGGCATCGCCGCGCGGCAGTTCCAGCGCACCTTCGTTCTCGCCGAAGGCATGGAAGTCTTGCGGGCGGACCTCAAGCACGGCCTGTTGTCGATCGACCTCGTGCGTCCTCAGCCGGAGCGCGTGGTGAAAACGATCGCGATTGCCGAGCACGAGTGAACGCCCGAAGCATACGCAGTGAACCAAATCCCGGACTCGACCGACAACTCTTGAAAGGAGTCGAGGGCCATGAAGACCGAAACACACACCACCGAAGTCAAGACTTTGTCGCCCGAAATGCTGGCCACTCTCGGCGGCGGGCAGATCGCTTACGTCAAGCCGATCCGCTCCGAGGATGTGCACGCGATGTTCCCGCAGGTGCCGGAACTCGCGCCGGGCATGAAACTGTTCTCGCTGCACGCGGCGGACGGTACGCCGATCATGGTGACCGATACGCGCGAAGCGGCGATTGCGACGGCGCGCACGCACGAGCTCGAGCCTGTCAGCCTGCACTAAAGAACGGCTGTACCGCCCCCGAAAAAGGGGAGATCGACGTGCGCAGCACGCTGGGTGAGGATCGAAAGCGAAAGAAACGCGGGCGACCCTCACCCGACTCGACCCTCCTCCTGTCAGGGGGAGGGGAAGAAGTCGTGGTTACGCCGCCTGTTGTGGAGGCTGAGGGTCTGTGACCGGCGAGGCTGACAGGATGGCGTAAATCGCTTCGCCGTCCTCCGCCTCTCGCAAAGTCTTGGCGACGTCCTGGCCGCGTAAGAGCCGTGCGATCCGCGCCAGAGCCTTGAGATGGTCCGCGCCGGCGCCTTCCGGCGCCAGCAACAGGCAGACGAGGTCGACGGGCTGCCCGTCGAGGGCCTCGAAATCGATCGGCCGCCCGAGCCGGGCGAAGATGCCGAACAGATGCGGCAGATTCGGCAGCTTGCCGTGCGGAATCGCAATACCGTTGCCGACCGCGGTTGAGCCGAGCTTCTCGCGCTGGATCAAGACCTCGAGAATGGCGCGCTCATTGCCCCCCGTCAGCTCCGCGGCTTTCGCCGCAAGCTCCTGCAGCGCCTGCTTTTTCCCGTTCACTTTGAGCGCCGGAAGAACGGCGTTCGGCGCGATGAGATCATCTAGGGGCATCGAGGAGCAATCCGGGAATGCAGCGGGGAGGGTTCATGCGGTCGGACCCGAATCACGGTGTCCACCATGGCCGGTACGTCCCATCCGGCCGCGCAGGGCGCGGACCATAGGAATGTGCCGCTCCCGGGTCAATGCCCGTCATCGGCCGGAATCATCGGGGGATCGATCCAGCCGATATGCCCGTCCGCGCGCCGATAAACCACATTGATGCGGCCATGCCCGGCGTGGCGGAAGACCATGACGGCGGCCCCGCGGAAATCCAGTTCCTGCACCGCCTCGTTCACCGGCATGCGCTCAAGCGACGTGGTCGACTCGGCGATGATGACGGGATGAAATTCTTCCGCCGGTTCCTCGTCGTGTTCGGGGGCCTCGATGACGTAGCTTGGCGCGTCGATCGCGCGTAGACGTGCTTCCGGTGAATTCACCGCGTGCGAAGCGCTGCGATCCTTGAGCCGGCGCTTGTAGCGGCGCAGCCGCTTCTCGATGCGGATCACCGCCTGGTCGGCGCTGGCATAAGCATCCGACGCCGTGGCTTCCGATTCCAGCGTGACACCGGAAGGGAGATGGATCGCGCATTCGGTGCTGAAGCCGAAACCTTCGCGACTGACGGTCGCATGCCCCGAATAACGACCCTGGAAATATTTTTCCAACGCTTCGGCGACGCGTGCGGCAATACGCTCGCGAAGGGCTTCACCGATGTCGAGACTTTTTCCCGTGATGCGAAATGGCATTGCGTGCCTCTATGCTGTTAAACGACGCGCGGTGCGCACGAAACTTACAGCTATTATATAGCGATGCCGGTCGCGGTTTGCTTTTCTCTCCGACGTTGGACCGAGGAAGGAATTCGCATCGCTTCCCGGTATTTTGCGACAGTGCGACGGGCAATGTCGATGCCCGCTTCGCGTAATTTTTCCACGATGGTATCGTCGGACAGAATGTCGCTGGAACTTTCCGCATCGATGAGGCGTTTGATGCGGTCGCGCACGGCTTCGGCCGAATGCGCGTTGCCGCCGTCCGCCGACGCGATAGCTGAGGTGAAGAAGTATTTGAGTTCGAATATGCCGCGTGGCGTCGCCATGTATTTGTTGGCGGTGACGCGCGAAACTGTCGATTCATGCATACTGATCGCGTCCGCGACGGTGCGCAGATTCAAGGGGCGCAAGTGCTGCACGCCATAGGCGAAGAACGCGTCCTGCTGTCGCACGATCTCCGTTGAGACTTTGAGGACGGTGCGCGCCCGCTGGTCGAGCGCGCGCACGAGCCACGTCGCATTTTGCAAGCAGTCGGCGAGATAAGTTTTTTCGCTCGCACTGCGCGCCGATTTGGTGACCGCGGCATAGTAGGTCTGATTGATCAGCACGCGCGGCAGCGTTTCGCTATTGAGTTCGACTTGCCAGCCGCCGTCCGGTCCGGTGCGCACGAGAACGTCCGGCACGACCGGCTGCACGAGCGACGACCCGAAGACGAGCCCGGGCTTCGGATTGAGGCGCCGGATCTCGGCAATCATCTCGGTGATGTCTTCGTCGTCGACGCCGCAGATCTTGCGCAAGGTTGCGAGGTCGCGCTTTGCCAGCAGTTCGATGTTGGCGATGAGCGCCTGCATCGCAGGATCAAAGCGATCGCGCTCCTTGAGTTGGATTGCGAGACATTCGGCAAGATTGCGCGCGCAGATGCCGGACGGATCGAACGTCTGCAGCACCGCGAGCACGCTCTCCACTTCGTCCAGCGTGGCGCCAAGCTTCTCGGCGACGGATGTGAGATCGCCGGTCACGTATCCCGCCTCGTCCACGAGGTCGAGGAGGTAGGCGCCGATCAGCCGTCGCGCCGGGTCGGGGATTGCGAGCGCTAGTTGTTCGGTAAGGTGGTCGGCGAGCGTGTGCTCCGAAGACGCGAAGGCCTCCAGATTGTAGTCGCCGGATTCGCCGCCGCCATTGCCGACGGATGCCCATTCCGATGCTTGCGCTGGCTCGTTGCGCGGCGAGATCGTCGGCATCTCGCCATCGGCGGGAAATACGTTCTCCAGGTCGGCGTCGAGCTGCCCCTCGATCGCCTCGCGGCTGGTTTCGAGGTTGTCGTCCATCCAGGTATCGGAGGGAGCGTCGTCTGCGGATGCAGTGCTCTCGTCCGGCGCGTCCGCTTCGGGTGAACCAGCGTCGCCATCGGCGCTGGCCTCGCGTTCGAGGAGAGGGTTGGTCTCAAGCTCGGCCTCGACATACGCGGTCAGGTCGAGGCTCGAGAGCTGCAGCAGCTTGATCGCCTGCATCAACTGCGGCGTCATCACGAGCCCTTGGCTCTGACGGATTTCAAGCTTCTGACTGAGCGCCATGCGACGGGCCGGGCCTAAAAATGCAAGTATTCGTCAATGGTTAACGGTTGGCCCGATTCTTGTATACGGGCTCTTCCATCTTTTAACGCGCAATCGGCGGAAAGGGAAATGGCGGCTGCGAGCCAACCCGAAGCCGGCCGCCACCTGGCATTGAGATCGTCATGCCCGGCAATGACGTCAGTGAGAGCACCGACGGAGCTCTGGGTCGGCCGGGCGTCTACAGCTTGAATTCCTCGCCGAGGTACAGCCGGCGGACCTCGGAGTTCTGCACGATCTCGTCCGGCCGGCCCTCCATCAACACCTCGCCGGAATAGATGATGTAGGCGCGGTCGGTCAGGCCGAGCGTTTCGCGGACATTGTGGTCGGTGATGAGCACGCCGATGCCGCGATAGGTGAGGTGGCGCACCAGCGCCTGGATGTCGCCGACGGCGATCGGGTCGATGCCGGCGAACGGCTCGTCCAACAGCATATACGCAGGGCGGGTCGCCAGCGCGCGGGCGATTTCGACGCGACGGCGCTCGCCGCCGGAGAGCGCGATCGACGGCGTCTTGCGCAGCTTGGTGAGGCCGAACTCCTCGAGCAGCGAGTCGATCTCCTTCTCCCGCCGCTTGCGGCTCGGTTCGACCGCTTCGAGCACGGCGCGGATGTTGTCTTCGACGTTGAGGCCGCGAAAGATCGAGGCCTCCTGCGGCAAGTAGCCGATGCCGAGGCGGGCGCGCTGGTACATCGGCAGGCCGGTGACGTCGAAGCCGTCGAGTTCAATGCGGCCGCGATCGGCTTTGATCAGGCCGGTCACCATGTAGAAGATCGTGGTCTTGCCGGCGCCGTTGGGGCCAAGCAGCCCGACGGCTTCGCCGCGGTCGACGTAAAGGCTCGCGCCCTTCACGACCTTGCGCTGACCGAAGCTCTTTTCCACGCCGTGCACGGCGAGAAACCCGGTGTCGCCCTCGGCGAGTTTCGGCGCGCTGGCGCTAAGGCTCGGGCGCGGCGATTTGAGCTGCGGCTTCAGCCGGCTCGTTACCTTGCCGAATACCGACGCCAGCCCGTTTTTCTGACTCGTGCGCGTCAGCATGGCGACCCAAGCATTGGGGGCAGGAAAGACATCAGTTCAGCCTGAGCGGGCGCGACCCGCCGTTTCGAGGGCGCGGGTTGCGTTCGGTGTCGCCGCTATGCGGTTTCGGGCCGGCCGGCGCCGCGGGCGTCGTGCCCGGAATGAACAGGCCCTCGACGCGGCCTTTGCCGCTGCCGGAGGATTCGACGCGCGAGGCGCCCGACGTCATGTCGACGACAAGGCGGTCGCCACGGACGACGGTCTGCCCCTGCGAAACGACGGCGTTTCCGGTGAGGACGGGCGTGTTGGACTTCATATCGTAGATGCCGTTGTCACCGGTTGCCGTTTGATCTTTTTGCGTGACCACGACACCGCCTTTGGCTTCCAATTTGCTGATCTGCTGCTGGCCGCTGCCGAAGCCGCCCGTTGCAACCCTTTCCCGCGCCCCGGAATCGTCTCGTCCATATAGTGGACGATCAGCCGCTTGCACTCCAGCGTTGTGTCGCCCTGCGTCAGCTTCACGTTGTCAATAAAGGTCGCGACCTTGTCCTTGTCGCGCACCTCGAGGCTGACCGATTCGATCTTGATCGGCTGGTTACGGTTCTGGGAAAAGCCTTGCAGCGCGTTCGGCGGCCCCTGCTGGGCGGCGGCAACTCCAACCCACGCCAGTGCGAGCAACATCGCACCCAGCCTCGCGGCGGTGCGGCGGTGCGGCGCGCATATCTGGGCTGGAAGCGTCGTCGTCATTGCTGCGCTTCCGTCGCGTTCGCGATGGGCGAAACATCGCCCTTGACCGTCATCGTCACGCCGCCGCCGAACGTCACGACATCGCCACCGCCGGTGATCTCGAGCTTTTGGGCGTCGATCTTCCCGGTAGGCATCAGGACTTCGACCGGTTTCTGCGAGACGATGTGTCCCTGACGCATGTCGAGAAACGCCTCAAGCAGGCGGACTTCCGTGCCGGCGGAGGAGTTGACCACCACATGATCCTTGATCGTGACGGTTTCGGTCTTGGTGTCGTAAAGGCCACCGTCCGCCGTCACGCTCACGAGGCTCGAATCCTCAAGCTGAATTTTTGCCCGGATGTCTTTCAACTCTATAAACTGCAGTTTGGTCAGGTCCTGTGCGGCCGAGGTCGCGGTCAATTCGTAGGAGCGGCCGTCGCGCGTATAGCCTGCGAGGCGCGGCGCCGCCATCATCACCTTCCGGCCGGAGATCACGAGCTTGCCGACATTCGGCAAGTTCGTCAGCACCCGTAACGGATCGAACCAGGTCATCAAGCCATAAATCGCCAGACCGCCGATAACCACGACCGGTATCAGGCGGCGCAGCCAGCGGACGAGGCGGCTGTGACGCCTTGCCGCGCGAAAAGCCGCGTCCGCGTTGGTCCGCCGCGTGGAACGCCAGGCATGCGTGTCAGTGTCGATGCTCACCGTCATGCCTTATCCGCTGCAGGGGCCCGTTTCGCGGCGGTATCGAACCTTCCACGTTCATTATGCGGGACGGCAACCTCACCTCGGAATGTGGCCCCGCTGCGGCGACACGCATTTTACGAATGCGCGAAGATATCCTCGTCGGCCCAGCCCGCAAGGTCGAGTTGGGCGCGATAGGGAAGGAATCCGAAGCAGGCTGCGGCAAGCGCTTCGCGTCCCTCGCGCGCCAGCATCACGTCGAGCTTCGCTTTCAGCGCGTGCAGGTGCAGCACGTCGGACGCCGCGTAAGTGAGCTGCGCCTCGGTGAGATCGCGTGCGCCCCAGTCGGACGACTGCTGCTGTTTCGACAGGTCGATACCGAGGACTTCGCGCGTGAGGTCTTTCAGCCCATGCTTGTCGGTATAGGTGCGCGTCAGACGCGAGGCGATCTTGGTGCAGTAGACGGGCCCCGGCATCACCCCCAGCGCCTTGTCGAGCACGGCGAGATCGAACCGGGCGAAATGGAAAATCTTGAGGATGGCGGGGTCCGCCATCAGCCGCGTCAGGTTCGGCGCGTTGATGGCGCCGGCCGGAATCTGGACGACATCGGCGCTGCCGTCGCCGGGAGAGAGTTGCACGACGCAAAGCCGGTCGCGGTGCGGGTCGAGCCCCATAGTCTCCGTATCGACCGCGACCGAGCCCGTATAGCGGGACAGATCGGGAAGGTCGCCACGGTGCAGGCGAATGGTCATACGGTCTCCGGGCCTGATCATGCTGCGTGTCTGCAGGGGCCCGGGGTTGTTGGTGCGGATCTTCCGCACCCCGGCTGTAAGGGCCCGCCTCAGTCACGACGAAGCGGTAACAAGCCCGTGTTCTTTTCGCACGTCAAGCGTGCGCGGCTACCCGCGCTGGCCAGCGTGGGCGGCCGTATCGGCGTTGATCGTGCCGACGAACTCAGTAGCCGTCGTCATCAGGATCGACCGGGGCCGGCGGTCGCGGCGTGGCGTAGTAGGGCTCCGCGTCCTCATCGTAAGCGCCGGGGGCGCGCCCTTCGTTGCAGTCCTCGACGCGGCGTTCACGCTCGTTGCCATAAGGGTCGACGCTGCGACGCACGATATAGCGGCATTCGCCGTCGTCTTCGACTTCGACGTGCCGGCGCTGTGCGTAGACCGGCGCTGGTTCAACCGGATAGGCGTAGCGCGGCGCCGGCTGGTAGTAGCCCTCGCCGGGCGCGATGTCGGCGGCAGCGGCAGCACCGACAAATCCAAGCAGCCCTAAGGTGGCGGCCGCTCCCGCAATTCTCAAACGCTGACTGTTACGCATCGAAGCCTCACCTTTTGCTTATTGATGACGGCGATGCTCGGCGTGCATTCGGGCGGATTGTTGCGCGCATCGCGGCCGAAACATGCCGGTAGCGGGCCATGTTCGGGACCGTTTTTCGCCCGGTCTGTGACGAGACTTGTGCACAAGACGCGGCACATTCACGCGCGTGTCATATGCGCCGACTAGGCGTGGCTTCGAAACATTGAGGCTTGGTTTGTCGATGCAACCCATCATCGCCGTGCAGCGAATTTCGAAATGCTTCCAGCGCGGCAATGCCGTTCTGCGCGACGTCAGCTTTTCGATCGATAAGGGTGAGATGGTCGCCCTGATCGGCGCTTCGGGCTCGGGAAAATCGACACTGATCCGCGCCGTCGCCGGACTGACCGCGATCGACCGGCCGCGCGATGGCGTTACGGGATCGATCAGCGTTTTTGGCCTCCGCATCCAGAACGGCGCCGGCGCGATCAAGGCTCCCAAGAACATACGCATGCGCATCGGCGTGATCTTCCAACAGTTCAACCTCGTTCCGCGGCTGTCGGTTCTGACCAATGTCTGCCTCGGCCTGCTCGGCCGATTGCCCGTCATCCAGGGAACGCTGGGGCGCTTCAACGAAGCTGATCAACGCAAAGCGATGGATGCGCTGTCGCGCGTCGGCATGGCGGAGCATGCGCTCAAGCGTGGCGTGGATCTTTCGGGCGGGCAGCAGCAGCGCGCCGCGATCGCGCGCTGCCTCGTGCAGCAGGCGGAGGTGCTGATCGCCGACGAGCCCATCGCATCGCTCGATCCAGGGTCGGCGCGGCGCGTCGTGGACACGCTCGCCGACATGAACCGCCGCGACGGCATCACCGTGATCGTCTCGCTGCATCAGGTGGAGTACGCGCTCAAATATTGTCCAAGGACCATCGCGTTGAAAGCGGGACGGATCGTCTACGACGGCCCCTCCAGCGCGCTTTCGCTCGCGACACTGAGCGAGATCTATGGTGCTGAGGCCGGCGACCTGTTCCTTCCGAGCTTGCAGCAGCAAAGCGCGCCGCCGGCCGCTCAAGCCAAGGCGCCGGCCATCGTTTCCGCTGCGCAGATTCTGCAAGAGCGCGCGACCTTCAACACGCTTGCGGCGGCGCGCCCGCTTTATGTGCCGCCGCCCGAGAGCCGTTTGCACGCGTAGCGTTGCGTCCAGACGAACGCGCTTCAGAAATGACCAGAACAACGAGGAGAGACGTCATGCTGCGAAAAATACTGACGTGCGCCGTCGCTGCCGCTGCGATCGGCACGGCTACGGTCCAGGCCGGCGCCCAAGCCGCCGGCGAGATCAATTTCGGTGTGATTTCGACGGAAGCGTCGATCAATCAGAAGAAGAACTGGGACCCCTTCGTGAAGGCCATGTCGGAGGCGACTGGGCTGAAGATCAACGCGTTCTATGCGTCCGATTATGCCGGCGTCATCGAGGCGATGCGCTTCGGCAAGGTGCAGGTCGCGTGGTTCGGCAACAAGTCGGCGATGGAAGCGGTCGATCGTGCCAACGGCGAGGTCTTCGCGCAGGTTGTCTCGCGCGACGGCAGCGCCGGCTACTATTCCCACCTCATCGTGCACAAGGACAGCCCCTACAAGACGGTCGATGATCTCTTGAAGTGCGACAAGTCGTTGGACTTCGGTATCGGCGATCCGAACTCGACCTCCGGCTTCCTGGTGCCGACGGCGTACATCTTCGCCGCGCGGGACATCGACCCGAAGGCGTGCTTCAAGACGGTGCGTAACGCCAGCCATCAGGTGAATGCGATGGCGGTCGCCAACAAGCTGGTGGCAGCGGCGACGAACAACAGCGAAGACCTCGAGCGCGTCGAAAAGAATGCGCCCGAGGCGCGCGCGAACATCCGCGTCATCTGGACGTCGCCGATGATCCCGCTCGACCCGCTGGTGTGGCGCAAGGACCTCGACCCGACGGTCAAGACCAAGCTCTACACCTTCCTGATGAGCTACGGACGCATCAGCGATGCGGAGCACATGAAGGGCGATCGCACGATCCTGGCGAATCTTCTTTGGTCGCCGTTCAGCCCGTCTTCCGACAATCAGTTGCTGCCGATCCGGCTTCTCGAAGTCAACAAGACGATGGCGAAGATCAAGGCCGACGACAAGCTGTCGGCGGAGGAGAAGGCAAAGCAGATCGAGCCGCTGCGCGCGCAAATCGCCGAGCTCACCGAGCTGCAGAAGAAAGCCGAGAGCGACGCGTTCCATAAGCGCAAGGAGCAGTTCCTCGTTGCCGACAAGGCCGGCGACCAGGCGGCGCTGAAAAAGATGATCGCGGAGTTTGCCTCCGGCTGAAAAGCGATACAGCGGCGTTGGCGCGGATGGCTGATGCCGCGATCCCGCGCCATCCCCTGTCGCGGCGGCTGCGCAGTTGGCTGGTCTGGGCCGTCATCTTCGCGCTTCTGGCGTGGAGTTTTGCGCCGGCCGAGATGTTCCGCGTCTCGGCGTTGTTCACCGATTGGCGCAATATGGCGCAGTTCGGCGCGGCATTCCTCAAGCCGAGCTTCCACGACTGGCAGCAGTATCTCGCCGACATGATCGTGACCGTGCAGATCGCGATTTGGGGCACGGCGCTTGCGGTTGTCTTCGGCATTCCGTTCTCGATCCTCAGCGCGGCCAATATCTGCCCGCCGTGGGTCGTACAGCCGGTGCGTCGGCTGATGGACACGTGCCGCGCGATCAACGAGATCGTGTTTGCTCTGCTGTTTGTCGTTGCAGTCGGCCTCGGGCCGTTCGCCGGCGTCATGGCGCTGTTCATTCACAATCTCGGGGTGTTCTCCAAGCTGTTCTCGGAAGCGGTCGAGGCGATCGACCCGCGCCCGGTCGAGGGCATCCGCACCACCGGCGCGCTGCGCCTGCAGGAAGTCGTCTTCGGCGTCATCCCGCAGGTGGCGCCGTTGTGGAGTTCCCTTACGCTGTATCGACTGGAGACGAATGTGCGCTCCGCGACGACACTCGGCATCGTCGGGGCCGGCGGCATCGGACAGACGCTCTATGAAAGCATCCGCAGCTTCCAGTACGCCGAGACCGCGGCGCAGATCATCATCGTCGTCATCACGGTGATCGTGATCGATCTCGCCAGCGCGCGTCTGCGCAAGGCGCTGGTCTAGGTACGCGGCGTTTCGATCCGACGCGACCAATCCTCGGTTTTCCCGGATGCGAGACGCGCTTGCGCCAAGCGGCGCCAGCTTTCGGGCAGGCCGGGTACGGCAGTGAGCTCCTCAAGCGCGGGCCGATTCATGCGGTCGTGATAGAGCAGGTGCGATACGTGTGCGAGGCTCCAACTTGGGTTAGCCCTGGACACAAGTGTGCCGTGGTCGCCGGCTGCGATGGCGCCCGGTTCGATCACGCGGAAGTACCAACCGGTGCGTCCGCTGTCCTGTACGCGCCGCGCCATGTCCGGGACATCGAAGCGGAGATTCAGCTTCCAGCATGGTTGCCGGCCTTGGCTGACCTCGACGAGCGCCGACCCGATGCGCCAGCGGTCACCGAGGCAGAGGTCGGATTCGCTTGCACCCTCGATGACCAGATTCTCTCCGAAGGCGCCGGGCCGGAAACGATCGGCGCGTTCCGGCAACTCATCGATCCAGGCCGGAAGGTGCGCGATCGCATAGGCATGGATGGCTTTGTGCGGGCCGCCATGGTGCCGACGGTCGGCCTGCTCGTCGCCTTCGAAGCCGAGATGGCCGACCGGCAGCGGGCCTTGAACCTTCTGCTTGTCGATGGCGCTCAGCGCTCCTGACGCGCCAAGCGCCGCGGCGCGTCCGATGCGCAATTCGAGAACTTCGAAGTGGGGCATAGCGGCTTGTGAGTGAGAGGAGCGGCGTCACGCGAACCTCTAGCACAATGCCTCCTCGAATGTTCGGGTTTGAGCGAAATCGCCCGCATCCTGAACGGGTACGGCACGGACATCGCGCAAGCCGCTTGCGGTCGTTCATTTCCTGACGACGACAACTTCCAGATACTCGCCCGGCACGACCATCGTGCCATCCTTCGTGCGATTGAACTGGGAGATCAGGTTTTCGATGTCGGCGGTGAGTGCCTCGCGTGTGCCATCGTCGAGCGCCGCGAAAGCTTTGACCATCGGCCCGTAGTAAGCTCTGAACACGTCGATGAAATGCGCAGCCGAGCGGTAACGGAAGATGAAGTCGCGCGGCACAGCTTGGATCGAAGCCGCACGATCACCGAACAGTTCCGTCAGCCGTTCCTGCGTGCCCCATAGCAACGGCGACTGTGTTCCCGCCGGTGGCGGGAGGTAGCGGCCGATCGCCTTGAATATTTTTCCGATGAAGCCCTGCGGCGTCCAGTTGGCGAGCCCGATCTTGCCGCTTGGCCGGCAGACGCGCGCCAATTCCGCCGCGGCCTTTTCCTGATCCGGGGTAAACATCACGCCGAAGGTCGATGTGACGATGTCGAAACGCGCGTCGTCAAACGGCAATCTCTCGGCATCGGCCTCCTGGAACGCCAAAGTAAGGCCGTTCGCTGTCGCCCTCGCGCGGGCGCGCGCCAGTAAGGCGGGAACATAATCGGTCGCGGTCACATCGCACCAGCGTCGCGCTGCGGCGAGGGATGCATTGCCGTTGCCTGCCGCGACGTCGAGCACGCGTTGGCCTGCACGAAGGTCAAGCGCCTCGCACAACTGCTCGCCGACAATCTGCAGAGTCGAACCGATGAGGGCGTAGTCGCCGGACGACCAGGCGCCACGCTGGTGCGCTTTGATTGCGGCGAGATCGACAGGGTGAGACGAGGTTTGAGCGATCGACATGATGTGCTCCTTCTCGCTGCGATTGCGCGAAAAGTTTCGCCTCGACGGCAAACGACGGCAACTTTAGAATGTGAAGCGGAAGCGGCGTCAGTCTCCAAGGGAGACGGCATGGCAAGGAAGAAAAGTTACGGCCAATTTTGTCCGGTCGCGCTTGCCGCCACGATCCTGGCGGAGCGGTGGATGCCGCTCGTCATCCGTGAACTTCTGTGCGGCAGCGTCCGCTTCAACGACTTGCATCGCGGCGTGCCGCGTATGTCGTCGGCGCTTTTGGTGCAGCGTCTCAAGCAACTGCAATTTTCTGGAATCGTCGAGCGCCGCCATCGGGCTGGCGGGTTCGAATACCATCTGACGGATGCCGGGCGGGCGCTGTTTCCGGTGATCAAGGAGATGGGGCTCTGGTCGCAGCGGTGGCTCCGTCGCGATCACGCCGATACTGAGAATCTGGATTCGGATCTCCTGATGTGGGACATCCGCCGCAACATCCACGGCCATCCTCCCGCACGCGTTGGCCGGTACGTTGCCGAGTTTCGATTGTCGGGCGTTCCCGTTAGCCGGCGCTGCTACTGGCTGGTGTTCGACGGCGAGACCGTCGACCTTTGTTATCGCAATCCAGGCTTCGAAATCGCTCTGTTCGTGGAGGCCAATCTGCGGGTACTGACCCAGATTTGGCTGGGCCATATCCCTGTCGGCGAAGCCATTCGCGATGGTAGGCTACGCCTCGATGGGACGCGCGCCGATATCAAGGCGTTTCGTTCCTGGTTCGCGCTCAGTGTGTTTGCTCAGGCGGGTGTGACGCAGGCGGAAGAGAGCACGGTCACGCCATCTGCGTGACGGCGGACGTTCGTCCCGCCTTTAGGGGCCGCCCGACATAGCCAAGCGATGGTCGCAGGGGCTCCGGTGAGCCAAAGCCTTCCGTAATCGCGGTCTTCCGCAATCACGCGACACACGCGGTGCCGCACCACATCGCAGTGCGATGGTGCCCAGAAGAGGACTCGAACCTCCACGACCTTGCAGCCACTGGCACCTGAAGCCAGCGCGTCTACCAATTCCGCCATCTGGGCAGCGGGGCACACATAGGGGTGTGGCTTTTGTCTTGTCAACGCTTCGAA
>JAFKKS010000051.1 GCA_017304555.1 Hyphomicrobiales bacterium | reverse complement strand
CGCCGACCGCGACCGTCGCCGTCAGGGTTCCGGAACGGACCTCCGTCTCGGAGATGGGAGCTCCCCGGTTCCACAGTGCATAGCTCCCCCCGACGCTGATGCCTGCGACGAGCGCGATCGACGCGGTCAGGAGGGCGGGAGGCACCAGGGAGCGTCTCGCCTGTCGTTGTCTCATCACCGCCCCTCCCCTTCAAAGCGCACAAGGAAAGAGGTGGCGGCCGGGCCAGGGAGGTCAGTAGCCCGGCCGCCGTTCCGCACCTGATGGGACGGATACAGGGGGGAAGTCAGGTGCGAATTCGGATTGACGAAAGCCGCGATACCGAAGCCGGCGAAGATGCCGGCGATCCAGATCGACATGCACATGACGACGATGAAGCTCGCCGGCATACCGCGTTTGACCGCAGGCAAAGTAAGAGCGCTCTCAGAAATCGACGCTTCACGCATCGGTCTGACCTATTGAGGTTTGAAGCCGCAGATACGCGCGGCGGTGGTACGGAAACTCAGATCAGCGCATTGCTGCGCTGCAACTTTTCATTGAAACGATCCTTGACGGTCGCTGACACGCCCAAGCCAACGGCAGAGGAGAGAGCTATGCCCGATTTCAAAGACTGGACGCACGATCGCGAGGGGAACATCGAAGTCAGGCCCCTCGTTGGCTATGCGACAATGATCGCGGCGGAGACGGCCATCGCCTTTCGGCTGCAATTTCTGCAGCCCGGCGATCAATTCGAAACACCGTCAGGCAGCGTTCAGCTGATAGTGACGCCGCCTCAAGCACGAGAGCTTGCGCGGGCGCTACAGAACGCGGCAGAGAAAATTGAGAAGCAGCCAGTGCCGTCTGGACCGAAGAACTGAGGCTCACAACGCCCCTCCTTCCAGTTCACGAAGACGCTCGCGGAGGTCGGAGATCTCCAACTGCTTTTCGATGCGGGTCCAGAATGCCGGCGGCTTTGGCGCGGCCTTCATCGCGGCGCGCATGAAGCGCTCGCCTTCTTTGCTGCAGAAAAGCGAGAGAAGCGCGTCTCCTGACATTGACGTCGGCGCCTGCAGCCATTGTTCGGCGCGCCGGATCGAGACGCCAGCGGCGGCAGCGAAGTAAGCCGCCGTCTTGTAGCCGTCGCTCGGCCAGAGATTTTGGGCGGTTTCGACGATCGCGACGTAGACCGGCGCGAAATGCGTTTCGTGATGCAAGGCTTTGGTTTCCTTGCGTTTGATGGGGAATTCGAGAATTCCGCCGAATCCGAGTTCGGCTGCCGTTGTGGCACCGCTTGGCCGGTTATGCCTTCCTTCGCTCATGACGCGACCCCAAGGAGATCGCGAAGGGAGGAAGGATGAACCTTCGATTGCGAATAGTGATTTCGATTCCGGAGGCGGCCGACAACGAGGAGATGGCGCGCGCGGCGCGCCGCTTCCTTCTGCTGCTTGCGGCGGAGATCGTTAGGGCGTCTGCGGAGTGGGAGAACAACAATCACCACCCCGGTACGGCATGATTCAACCAGCGGCTGATTGTGCGATGCCGTTTCGGCAGCGCACAGAGTATCGGCGGTTGTAATGTGAGGCGAATTATAAGCGATTGAATCGGTTGCGTAAATTGAACCATTTTCCAATGCGTCGTGACAACATCCCGCCTTGTTTGCGCGCTCCCCGTCCGCGCAAACTAAACGTGCAAATTTGGAAACTGCACCGAGCGGGGGAAGTTGATGGGGAGTGTTGTAAGTATGCGAGCCTGGAAGCGTCGTCATGCGCAGGCCTCGCGAGTGAAAGTGTCGGGGCGTGCGTGCATCGCGGCGAGCGCTTCGAGAGTGACTTGGCTGATCCCGCGCGCGGCTGCGCCACGCACGAGGGCCACCCAGTATTCGGAAGGGATGCTTCCGCGCTGCGCCCATTTACTGATCGTTGAAGCAGGCGCGCCGATATCGGTCGAGACGGCCTCTAGAGATGGCCAAAGGGCAAGCAGGGCTCGGGGCGAATCACACATGCATCCCGTTTTAGGACAAATAGTCCTAACCAACAAGGCCAACATGTCCCATGACTGTGGATTGCGGCTTCGCAATCATCTTGCCATGGGCAAAACGCAGCCACAAACCCCTGCCGATGCGTCGACTTATAAGTCGGATTTTATCGCGCGCGTTAAGGAGGCCCGAGAGGCCCGCGGCGTCACCCAAGAGTGGCTTGCCGAGCGTCTTGGGATTGAGCAGGACAAATACAAGCAGTACGAAACGCGATCGTTTCTTCCGCACCAATACGTTGAAATGTTCTGCCTTGCCTGCGGAATCTCTGAAACTTGGCTGTTTACGGGCAAGGGCGACGCGCCTCGAAAACGCCAAAGAGCAGCGTGAAAGCCGTGACCACCATGGCGATGGGGGCGTGGTTCATCTTTGGTGTTTTTGTGCTCGCTTGGCTTGGTGGGGTCGTGTGGGACTTTACGACGCTGACCGATCCCGCCCTCCGATCCGAGATGCTCCAGCGCCCGGTCCTGATTGCCGCGATCTTTTCGGTGATCTGGATCGGCGGCCTGATAGCCTTACTTGCCCTAAGGACAAATCGTCCTTGACAGAAAGGACAATTCGTCCTTAGGTGCTCCCGTAGTTGTCGGGAGCCCATGATGCACTTTGCCGCCGCACTTCAAATCACTTTAGGATGCAGGTTTTTGTCGCGCGCGCTTGTGCGCGACGGGCGGCGCGGGCGGCGGCATCGACGGCTGCAGCAGCAGCGTGATGCGGTCCGGGTACTTTTTCCACGCGCCGGTTGCAGCGTCGACAATTCCGAAATCCAGCAGAAAAAAGCTTGCGACCGTCGCGCTGGAAAGGTTGGAAGAGAGCGTCTCTGCGCGCTCCTGGTAGCCAGGCGCCGCGCAACTGATCATCAGGTCATCTTTCGACTTCGAGACCGTCACCATCGGTTGCTGCGAGGTGGACTCGCCGAGCATCTCGCCATTTCGGCTGACCTGACAGCGGAAATTCGGCGCATTGGCCTCGACCCGGATGGGTTGCGTCGTTCCTTCGACGATCGTCGCGCAGCCGGCGCACAGCAGCGCCAGCGCCAAAATACTCCAACGCATTGCTTCTCTCCTCAGTCCCGTTCCTATCGAATCTCAACCTCCGGTCGCGGTCAAGGAATTCGTTATGCGTAGCCGTCTCTCCGTCTCAGACCTGCATCAAAGGTTCGGCCTCTCAGAAGCCGCGCGGGCTCCGCTGTTGCCTACGCCGGAGCCGGCGGCGATCGACTTCGATACCTACGTTCCGCCGGAGGCCTGGCCGGGCGGCGAGCGCATCGCGCTTCTGCTGCTGCGGCGCGGGCCGCTGGCGGCGGACATCGTCTCTCACCTTCGCGAAATGTCGGCGCCGGAGCCAACCAAGTCGGAATGGTTCAAGCTCATCGCGCGAGGCTACGCGGCGCGGCGGGCCGGCCGCCTGCAGCTCTCTCCCCAAGGGCTGCGGGCGGCCGAGCACATCATGCGCGACCTCGGTCGAAAACTCGGCCTCCACCACACGACAGTGACACGCGGAAGCTACGGGCAGGCGCACAGCGCGAAATGCGTGTGCGGCTTCGCGGCCTTTAAGCCGCGCACGGATAACGGCTTTGCCGCAGCGCAGGCGAGCGCCGCGCGGCATCTTCGAGAAATGGGAGCGAAGCAATGAGCGATTCTGTCGGAGTCATGGACGGGGGCGATTGGATTTTCGTGATCGTCGAAGATCGCGCCAAGTTCGACAAAATCGCTGTCAAAGAGACCGATCACGGCAAGACCGAGGCCGGCCATTGTCTCTCAAAGTCCGTCGAGCAACACGGCACGCGGGTGATTTTCCAGCACTGGATCGAGTTCCACATGCCGCAGGAACGGAGCGCAGCATGACGATCGCGGAACGCATTGTCGTCTGGACACTCGCTTGCGGCATCGTCGTTGCCGTGCTCGCCGCATCGAGATTCCCGGCATGAGTTTGCGCCCCATCCACCGCATCCAACGCATCGAGCCCGATGCCAATCTGCTCGGCCTCTCCGACGAGATGAAGAGCTTCCTGCTCGTCTTGGCGCAGCGGCGCATTCACGGGCTGCGCGGGCGCTACTTCGCGCTCGATGACCAGGGCCGGCCGATGCGCCCGATCTTCCGCCGCGTCGTAGCCGACGCGCTTGCGACGCGCGGACTCATCCTGCTCGCCTCGAGCCGGCCGCCGACGGCGCCGATCACGCATGTGCGCATCACTGGCGAAGGCGCATGGGTCGTGCGCACCCTGTTGCGCCGGCAGCAGCAGAGGGCCGCCGCCTGATGCGCGCCCCGCCCCGCAAGCGTCTGTCATCGAGCGCACGCGAAGCGCTCTATGACGCTTGCCGGGGCGGCAAGGAATTTCCCGACTGCAACATCTGCGGCCAGCCGATCGGCAAGGGCCAGCGCTGGCACGAGAGCCACGATCCCTTGCTGCCGCACGCGCTCGGCGGTGCCGTCACCGGCATCGCCCATGCCCGCTGCAATCTCGATCACGCCTATGAAGTCGACATCCCGCTTGTCGCCAAGGTGAAGCGCCAGCGGCAGAAAGATATCGGGGCGTTCCGCACGTCGCGGCCCCTGCCCGGCGGCCGGGACGATCGGTTGAAAAAGAAGATCAACGGCCGCGTCGAGGAGCGATGGGCATGAGCGACATCGACGACTGCTACGAGGTCTACGGCGACGCGCCGCCCCGGCCGCACTTCATTCCTCCGCGCGGGCTCACGCGCGCCCAGGCCGCCGCCTACGCTGGCTGCAAGACGATCTCCTCGTTCAAGGAGCGTATTCGCCGCGGACTCCTTCCGGGGCCCATCCCCGGCACTCGCACATGGGATAGGAAAGCTATCGATGCCGCCCTTGACCGCGCCTCCGGGCTCGCCGCTAAATCTGGCCTCTCGCCGCTTGAGGAATGGAGGGCGAAGCGTGCGCATGGAGCTCAAGGGCGTTCACACGGTCAAGAAGCGGTTGGCCAGCGGTGAAACGCGGACCTACTACTATGCGTGGCGCGGCGGGCCGCAGATCAAAGAGACCTATGGGTCGCCCGCATTCCACGTCGCCTACGTCGAGGCCCACAAGGAGCGAAAGAAGGCGCCACCCGGCACGCTGTTCACGCTCGTCGCCGAGTTCCGCGCATCGGCCGAATACAAGCTGCTCGCGGATTCCACGAAGCGGGCCTATGGCGCCTACCTCAAAGACATCGAGGAGGAGTTCGGCGACATGCCGCTAGCAGCCCTTTCCGATCCCGGCGTGCGCGGCGACTTCAAGGCGTGGCGCGACAAGTTCGCCGAGACGCCCCGCAAAGCCGATTACGCATGGACCACGCTGGCGCGCGTCCTCTCGGTCGCAAAGGATCGCGGACGCATCCCGGTCAATCCCTGCGAGCGCGGCGGTCGCCTGTACGACGCCGACCGCAACGAGGCCATCTGGACCGAAGATCACATCGCGAAGCTGATCGCGGTATCCGGCAAGCACATCATCGACGTGCTGCTGATGGCGCTGTGGACAGGGCAGCGGCAGGGCGACCTGCTGCGGCTTACTTGGTCAGCCTACAACGGCACACACATCAAGCTGCGCCAGAGCAAGACCGGGCGGCGGCTGCGCATCCCGGTCGGCGTCGAGCTCAAGAAGCGCCTCGACGCCATGAAGCGTCAGAGCCCGATCATTCTGACGAACAGCCACGGCGCGCCATGGACGTCCGACGGCTTCCGCACCTCTTGGTGGAAGGCGTGCGACGCCGCGAGCATCGACGGCCTCACGTTCCACGATTTGCGTGGATCCGCAGTGACGCGGCTGGCACTCGCCGGCGCCAGCGTGCCCGAGATCGCCGCCTTCACTGGATTATCGCTGAAAGATGTCGAGCAGATTCTCGATCGGCACTACCTCGGCAGAGATCAGCAGCTTGCCGAGAGCGCGGTCAGAAAGCTCGAAACGCGAACAAAAACTGTAAACCGACGTGTAAACCGGTCACGGCGTTCCGGGTCTGGTCCGACCTAAGTATTTGAAAAGATTGGTGGGCGCACCAGGGCTCGAACCTGGGACCCGCTGATTAAGAGTCAGCTGCTCTACCAACTGAGCTATGCGCCCGGCCACCAAACGCGCGGAAACTCCGTGCGCGGGGTCCGTTTAGCAACTCCGAAAAAGGCTGTCCAGCAAAGCTGACGCCCATCAACAAATCGGCCTCGTTCGCGGTGAACGAGGCCGGTCGTGGAAGCGATACAAAGGCCGGACGGCCCTCAAATGCAGAACCCCAGGGGCTCTCAAAGCACCGAGGCGAGCTTGGTGAAGCCCATCGAACGGGCCATCGCCTGCGCGTCCTGGCGCTGCTGCGCGTCGAGGCTGCGGATCAGCGGCCGTGCCGCCGCGATGAGACGCCGGATGCCCGTCGTCGTCGCCGAGAGCGAAGCGGCGCGGCTGCGAATCCGCGAGACCATGCCGTCCGTATCGTGCTCTTCGCGGGCTTGCGCCTTGATCAGGCTGCGCATCGCCGCGGCAACGGCCGGCCAATGCCGCTCCTGGGCCGGCGTAAGGTGCAGCGCCGCTTTCGCCTGCGCGATATGGCCTTCGTTAAGCTGGAAATTGGACTGGGCGGCCGCAGGCCGCGCGTCAAACCCCGGAACGCCGACTGTCCCCAAGGTCAAAAGTCCCACAATGGCCGCAACAGCTGCCGTCCGCATAAGTGACGTCTCCGGATTGGGTGATTGGCCCTCCCATACACGGTTGGTTCCCCGCCGACAAGTCAACTTCTGTAAATTCCTGCAACAAATCAGCTACTTAGACATTTTTAAGCGACAAAATCGCCACTTGAGAACCACATTCGTAAAAGCACAGGCCCGGCACGAGGTTCCCCTCGCCCGGGCCTGGGATACAGCTATGCGTTTCAGGCTGGCTGTTGTCCGGCGATGGCTTCGAAGTTGGAGCGCACGCGCTTCAGGACGAGCCTGTTGAGTGCGGCCAGGTAGGCCTTCGCCGAGGCGACCAGGGTGTCGGGATCGGTCCCTTTCGCAGTGACCGACTTTCCGTTTTCCGAGAGGCGAACGGAAACCTCAGCCTGCGCGTCCGTGCCCGCGGTGACGGCGTGCACCTGGTAGAGTTCGAGCTTCACCTCGTGCGGGACCAATGCCTTGATGCAATTGAACACCGCGTCGACCGGCCCATTGCCTTCAGCCTCCTCAATCGCGATGCGGCCCTCGATGTCGAGCTTCATGGTTGCGCGCTGCGGACCGTGCGTACCGGCGATGACCGTCAGCGAGATGAGCTTGATGCGGTCGTGCGAGTGCGCAATCTCCTCGTCGACCAGCGCCTCGATGTCCTCGTCGTAGATGTCCTTCTTGCGGTCGGCGAGCGCCTTCATCCGCACGAAGGCGTCTTCAAGCTGGTTGCCGGAGAGCTTGTAGCCCATCTCCTCCAACTTATGGATGAAGGCATGGCGGCCCGAATGCTTGCCGAGCACGAGCGCGGATTGCTTCACACCGACGCTTTCCGGCGTCATGATTTCGTAGGTCTGCGCGTTCTTCAGCACGCCATCCTGGTGGATGCCGCTCTCGTGCGCGAAGGCGTTCCGGCCGACGATCGCCTTGTTGTACTGCACGGGGAACGAGGTCGCGACCGAGACGAGCTTCGATGCGCGCGTCAGCATCGTCGTGTCGATCTTGTTCCAGTAGGGATACTTGTCCTTACGGACATTCATCGCCATGACGATCTCTTCGAGCGCCGCATTGCCCGCGCGCTCGCCGATGCCGTTGATCGTGCATTCCACCTGCCGTGCGCCGCCAACCACGCCGGCCAGAGAGTTCGCAACCGCCATGCCGAGATCGTTGTGGCAGTGCACGGAGAAGACCGCCTTGTCGGAACGATGCGGCACAGGAAATCGATCTCGCTGCGGGTGCCGTCTTCCGCCGACCACTCCACGTCGTCGATATGATTGCGCGCGCGCGTCACATTCACGACCGATGCATCGATCACCTGCTCCGGCGTCATGTTCAGCTTCACCTTCATATGCAGCGGCGAAGTGGCGATGACGGTGTGGATGCGTCCGCGTCGCGCCGCTTTCACGGCCTCGGCGCAGCGGTCGATGTCCTTCGGGTTGACGCGGGAAAGGCCGGCGATGACGGCGTTCTTCGACCGCTTGGCGATCTCATGTACGGCGTGGAAATCGCCCTCCGACGAGATCGGGAAACCGGCCTCGATGACGTCGACGCCCATGTCGTCGAGCATCTCGGCGACTTCGAGCTTCTCCTCAAAGGTCATCGTGGCGCCGGGGCACTGCTCCCCGTCGCGCAACGTGGTGTCGAAGATGATGACGCGATCCTTCTCGGACCCGGTCTGCGTGCTCATGATGATCGTCCTTCTGTCTTGCGCGCCGGCTCTGCGGCGCTCTCGGGGTTCCGTTGGCTGCCTGATCCCCTGAGTGCCCAGGCGCGAACGCCCAGACGGCCCTCAGGGGCTGATAAGCAGAAGGAGACCGCCGGTAAGCTTGGACGCAGACAGGAAACGCGACGATTTGAGAGACGCAACCAAAGGCATGGCGGCAGGCTCGGCCGAGGCGGCCGCCTGGACGATCACACGGCTTTTTTGCCGGATCGACATTCCAAAGCCCTTGTTTGGCCGTCGCAAAAATGAAGTGCCGCGACAGCCTGCGCGTCATTCTTCTACCGGAACCGGCCCCGGTCTTGCAAGAGGACTGCTAAAATCAGGCTCGTTCCGCCTCCTTGCGGTATCGGAAAGCCTCAAACGACTCGGAAAATTTGCTTAACATCGCGGGGACGACTTCTTCTCTCGGAGACCTGCGCAATGCTTCGATGGCTCTTTCTCGGCTCCTTCTTCGCCCTGTTCGCCCGGTCCTCCATGCCGGCCGGGGCTCAGGCCGATTGCCACGGCGCAATTTCGCAGTTCCGGCAAATCATCGACAGCGATGCGCAGACCGGCAACGTCAATAAATCGGTCTACAACCGGATGCTGCCGGAGCTCGCCCGCATCACGCAGACCTGCGACGCCGGACACGGCGGATCGGCGGTCAGCGCCTTATCGGCACTCAAGCATCGTTACGGCTATCGCTAAGAGCATGATGCGTTCAACGTGACCCGTCATGCCCGGCTTCATGCCGGGCATCCACGTCTTCCTTTCTGTGGCAAGTAAGACGTGGATGGCCGGGACAAGCCCGGCCATGACGATCAGATGATTCGATCTGAATTGGTCAGACTCTAAAGCGTATTTGAGCGCGCGGATTTCTTCTTGCCGCCCTTCCCTTCTTTTCTTGCCCGCTTGCCGCCCTTCTTGGCCGACTCGTCTTCGGCCAGCAAAGCGGCGCGAGCCTCCAGCATCTCCTTGAGCGCGGCGTCCTCGACCTTCGGAAACTGAAGGTCGAGCTTCTCCATGCGCTCGACGATCGCCGCGGCGACAACGAGCCGCGCGAACCATTTGTGATCGGCGGGCACGACGTACCAGGGCGCATCAGCGGTCGCGGTGTTGCGGATCGTGTCTTCATACGCCTCCATATAGCGATCCCAGAGCTTGCGCTCGGCAACGTCGCCCATAGAGAATTTCCAGCGCTTTGCCGGCTCGTCGATGCGCGCGAGAAAGCGCTGCCGCTGCTCTTCCTTGGAGATGTGCAGGAAGAATTTCAGCGTCACGATGCCGTTGCGCGCGAGGTAACGCTCAAACCCGTTGATATCCTCGAAGCGCTGCGCCCAGATGTCGTCCCCCATCAGTTCCGGCGGCAGCTTTTGTCGCGCAAGAATCTCGGGATGCACGCGGACGATGAGCGTCTCCTCGTAATAGGAGCGATTGAAGATGCCGATGCGGCCGCGTTCGGGGACACACTTGCTCGTGCGCCAAAGGAAGTCGTGGTCAAGCTCCTGCGTGCTCGGCGCCTTGAAGGAATAGACGTCGCAGCCCTGCGGGTTCACTCCCGACATCACATGCTCGACGATGCCGTCTTTCCCGCCGGTGTCCATCGCCTGGATGATGATGAGAACACCCCACCGATCCTGGGCGTAAAGGCGCTCTTGCAATTCACCCAGGCGCTTGACGCCCGCGCGCAGCATGTTCTTCGCCGTATGCTTATCCAAATCCAAGCCGGCCGTATCGCCGGGATCGGCGGAAGCGAGCTTAAACCGGGCGCCATCGTGAATACGGAAGCGCTTGATGGTCGCGGGAGACAGCATGGCGTTCTTCATGAGCGGTCGAGCCTCCAGGCGTGATGGAGAAAGGCCGTGACGTGATCGGGGACTTTATCGCTGAGGTCTGCCGGCCCCCGCACGATGACGATATCGGAAAGCTCCGGCTCCCGTTCGCTCGCCAAATGGCGAAGGATGCGTTGGCGCAGCGTCGCCGCGGAGTCGCACGCCGTTAGAACCTTCATGAGCGCGATGCGCGGCCCGGCCAGCACCATGTGCCACCCAGGCTCGGCATCCATTTCATCGGCGTCGAGGCCGGTTTCCTCGAGTAACTCCCGGTTGACGCTTCCCTCGATATCGACACGGCCATCGACGATGTCGGAGAGATCCGGGGTGCCTGCAGGAAAGTAGATCTTGCCCGGATTCGCCGTCTGCTCACTCATGACGCCGAGCACGAAGCCGCCGTCGCTTCCGCGCAGCGCCGCCATGCCAAAACAATTGCGCATATTCGGATCAGGGAAATTCCAATCCCGCCATGCAAGGAAACTTGCAAAATCCGTTTCAAGGTAATTGCCGCGCAGCATATCCGTTTCAATGCCGAACGCGTGCATCATCAGCACGCGCCCATTCCAGAGCGCGGGATTGGCGCGTTGGTGCATGGCGAAATGGTGATCGATGTCGGCACGGCGCGCTTGCGCGAACGGCCAGACGCAGGGAGTGAAGGCGAGATCGAGCCGCGCGATCCTGACGACAGGCCAACCGGTTCCGGAATCGATCGCTTCGGCTCGCCGCATCATCACGCTTCGATCGCACCCTCGCTCACCCGGACGGCTTCGCCACCGATCATGGCCTTAACGAGGCGGCCGCCGGTCGTTGTGATCGAAAGCGCGATGACGCTCGGCCGCCCCATTTCGAACCC
>JAFKKS010000050.1 GCA_017304555.1 Hyphomicrobiales bacterium | reverse complement strand
GAAGGGCGTGATGATCGCGCTGCAGTATCATTTCCAGGCGGCGGAAGGCCGCCTCCGGTATCGCGAGGACGCATGAACGGCAGTCCGTCGTATCGGCGGCCGTGGCTGTCGGTTCTGTTGCTCGGCCTGTTCACGGCCGCGGTCGTCGCGGTTTTGTCCGGCCTCGGCATCTGGCAAGTGGAACGCAAGGCGGAAAAGGAAACCTTGCTTGCCGCACTCGATACGAAGCTTTCGGCGCCGCCGATCGCCTTGCCGCCGCGAGAGGCGTGGTCGCGCCTCGATCGTGCCGGCAACGAATTTCGCAGCGTGACCTTTCCGGCGGAATTCCTGCACGATCAGGAAGCGCGCGTTTACGGGGCGGCGTCGGCCTATCGCCCCGACGTATCGGGCGCCGGCTATTGGATCTTCACGCCCGCGCGCCTTCTCGGCGGCAGCATCGTCATCGTCAATCGGGGTTTCGTGCCGAATGGCCGCGACGACCCGCGCACCCGCGAGCAAGGGCAGGTCAAAGGCGTTGTGGAAATGACAGGCGCGCTGCGCTGGCCGGAAGCGCACGGCGAATTTGTGCCGAAGGACGAGCCCGAGCACAATCTTTGGTACACGCGCGACCTGGAATCGATGGCGAAGGCAAAAGGCTGGAGCACCGTCGCGCCGTTCTATGTCGAGCTGGCGGCGCCGACGCCTCCGGGCGGCCTGCCCAAGCCGGGCGTGCTCAAGCCGACCCTTCCCAACAATCACTTGCAGTATGCCATCACCTGGTTCGGCCTGGCCGCGGTCTTTGCCATCGCATTCTTCTTCTGGGCGGCCGGGCGGCTACGCCGGCCGCGGCGGCAGGAGCGCCGGGAGCCTGAGTTCTGAGGCCTCCTTCACCTCTCCTTGAAAAGGGGAGGTCGGCGCGCGCAGCGCGCCGGGTGGGGATCGCAAGCGAGGAAAACGAAGACGACCCCCACCCCGACCCTTCCCCTTTCAGAGGGAGGGAGAAAGCCAACTGGAACGTGACGCGGCGCCTCTTTCCTTGTGCCATGGCCCTGTAGCCACTAGGTTCCGACAAACCCTCTTCAAGGAATTTCCGTGCGCTACATCTCCACCCGCGGCGACGCTCCGCCGCTCGGCTTTGCTGATGCGACACTCGCCGGGCTCGCCCGCGACGGCGGCCTCTATGTCCCTGATGCCTGGCCGGTTTTCTCACCGGCGGAGATCGCAGGCCTGGCTGGACGGCCGTATGCCGAGGTCGCCTGCACGGTCATCCGCCCGTTCGTCGGCGGCGAGGTGACGGACGCGGATCTCGCCCGCATGGCGCGCGATGCCTACGGCACTTTTCGGCATCCGGCGGTGGCGCCGCTCGTTCAGGTCGCGCCGAACGCCTTCGTGCTCGAGCTTTTCCACGGACCGACGCTCGCGTTCAAAGACCTGGCGATGCAGCTCCTCTCGCGCCTGCTCGACCATATCCTCGAGGCGCGGGGCGAGCGCGCGACGCTCGTCGTGGCGACGTCAGGCGACACCGGCGGCGCGGCGGCCGAGGCATTCCGCGGCGCGAAGCGCGTCGATCTCGTTGCGCTGTTTCCGCAGGGCCGCATCTCGGACGTGCAGCGGCGTATGATGACGACGCCGGAGGACGAGAACATCCACGCCGTCGCGGTCGAGGGCACGTTCGACGACTGCCAGGCGATCGTGAAGGGACTGTTCAATCACCACGCCTTCCGCGATCGCGTGCGCCTCTCCGGCGTCAACTCGATCAACTGGGCGCGCATCGTCGCGCAGGTCGTTTATTACTTCACCGCCGCGGTCGCGCTCGGCGCGCCGCACCGGCGCGTGTCCTTCACCGTTCCGACGGGAAACTTCGGCGACATCTTCGCGGGCTATGTTGCGTCGCGCATGGGGCTGCCGATTGAGCGCCTCGTCATTGCGACCAATGCCAACGACATCCTGGCGCGCACGCTCGCGACCGGCGCCTACGAACTACGCGAAGTTGTCGCCACGGCCTCGCCGTCGATGGACATTCAGGTGTCCTCGAACTTCGAGCGGTTGCTGTTCGACGCTTACGGCCGCGATGCGAGCAAAGTGCGCGCCTTGATGGGCTCACTCGCCCAGTCGCGCCGTTTCGAGATCGCGCCGTCGGCTCTCGCTGAAATCCGCGCGCGTTTCGCGGCCGATCGCGCCGACGAAGACGAGACGGCGTCGACGATCCGTACAATGCGCAAGGAAGGCGGCTATCTGGCTGACCCGCACACGGCGGTTGCCTTGGCTGTGGCCGAGAAGGATGCGGGCGATCCGAGCGTGCCGATGGTCGTCCTTTCAACAGCGCATCCGGCGAAATTCCCCGATGCCGTCGAGGCCGCTTGTGGTGTGCGCCCGGGTCTGCCCGACTGGCTCGCCGATTTGCCGCATCGGCGCGAGCGCGTGAGCGTTTTGCCTGCCGACCAGGCCGCGGTCGAACGTTTGATTCTCGCAGCCAGCCGTGCCGCGAAAGAAGGAGTTTCCGTATGAGCGTCGAGGTGACTCGCCTTCCGTCCGGCCTCACGGTCGTCACCGAGAACATGCCGCGGCTTGAGACGGCGGCGCTCGGCGTCTGGGTCGCGGCCGGTAGCCGTGACGAGCGCCCGGACGAGCACGGCATTTCGCATCTGCTCGAGCACATGGCGTTCAAGGGAACGTCCCGGCGCAATGCGCGTGCGATCGCCGAGACGATCGAGGCGGTCGGCGGCGATCTCAACGCTGCAACCAGCGTCGAGACCACGGCTTATTATGCGCGCATGCTGAAGGCGGACGTGCCGTTGGCGCTCGACGTTCTGTCCGACATCCTCTCGGACCCGACGTTCGAAGATGGCGAACTCACGCGCGAGAAGAACGTGATCGTGCAGGAGATCGGCGCCTGCGAAGATACGCCCGACGATCTCGTGTTCGATCTGCTGCAGGCGACGGCGTTCCCGAACCAGGCCGTAGGCCGCCCGATCCTCGGGACGCCGGACACCGTCCGCTCCTTCACCGCGAAGAAGTTGCGCGCCTATCTCACGCGCAACTATCACGCGCCGGACATGATCGTCGGCGCCGCCGGTGCGGTCGAGCATGCGGCCATCGTCGACGAGGTGACGCGGCGTTTCGCGAGCTTCGCGGGCGCAGAGAACCTGGTGGCGGAGAAGGCGCACTTCCATGGCGGCGCCAAGGTACAGAAGCGTGACCTTGAACAGGTTCACATCGCGCTCGCGATGGAGGGGCTGCCGCAGAAGCACGACGACCTCTACAGCCTCTCGATCTTCACCAACGTGCTTGGCGGCGGCATGTCCTCGCGCCTGTTCCAGGAAGTGCGCGAGCAGCGTGGCCTCTGCTACACGATCTACGCTTTCCACTCGCCGTACACCGACACGGGCATGTTCGGCCTGTACGCGGGAACCGACGCCGCCGACGCGCCGGACCTCATGCGCGTGGTCATCGACGAGATCGCCGGCGCGGCGGAAACGATCAACGAGGCTGAGGTCAATCGCGCCAAGGCGCAGATGAAGGCGGGGCTCCTGATGGCGCTGGAGAGCTGCAGCTCCCGTGCGGAACAACTCGCCCGCCAGACGCTCGCTTACGGTCACCCCATTCCGGTCGCGGAACTCGTGGCCAAGATCGAAGCGGTCAGCGTGGAGAGCGCTCGCGCCGCCGGCCGCGCGCTCATCGCCCGCAGCCGCCCCGCCATCGCCGTGCTCGGGCCAGGGCCGGGGCTTGAAAGCGCCGCGACGATCGCTGAAAGTCTCGGGCGCCGCGCGGCGTAACCGGGCGGCAGCGTATCTCGCGTCCGTTTCCGTCCAGCGTTCCGCCGATGGCCCTTTTTCGCACCGTAAGCTTTGCGGAATCCCTTCCGACCGTGGAGGGCGAGGGGGTGATGTTGCGTGCGCCCGTCATGGCCGATTTCATGGAGTGGGCGACGCTGCGCAATCTCAGCCGCGGTTTCCTGACACCGTGGGAGCCGACCTGGCCGGCGGACGATCTCACGCGCAGCGCCTACCGGCGCCGGGTTCGTCGCTACGCCGAGGACATCAGGATGGATCAGGCCTATGCCTTCTTCCTGTTCCGCAAGAGCGACGATCTCCTGATCGGCGGGCTGACCATCGCCAATGTCCGCCGCGGCGTCGCACAGGCCGGGAGCCTTGGCTATTGGATGGGCGCGCCCTATGCCGGGCAGGGCTACATGACGGCGGCGGTGCGGGCGATCACGCGTTTCTCCTTCAGCAGCCTGCGGCTGCATCGGCTGGAAGCCGCCTGTATCCCGACCAATACGCCTTCGGTTCGCCTCCTGGAGAAGGTGGGCTTCAAGCGCGAGGGGCTGGCGCGGCAGTATCTTTGTATTGACGGCATCTGGCAGGACCATCTGCTGTTTGCCCGTCTCGACACCGACGGCCGCTCTTGAGGCGATGCCGTTTTTTCGTCAGATGATGCTTTATCTTGCATTCCAGCGGCTTGGCCGCTGATCGCCAAGGGGGAGACATCATTCCGTTGCGAGGGCTCTCGACGTGCGAAAGATGATGATGCGCGTGCCGTCCCGGCCGGCCATGATGGCGGCCGTCACGGCGCTGGTGCTGGGGGCTGCGGTCGTGCCGGCTGCGGCGCAGCTTGATTCGTTCTTTGACAAGATGAAAGGCGTGTTCGGCGCGGACGAGAAGCCGCAAGCGGCGGCGCCCGCTCCGCAATCCGGTCAGCCGCAAGGCGAGCCGCCGTGCCCGAGCGTCGATATTCGCAACGGCGCATCGACCCTGACGATCTACGGCTCGGGGGAAGAGAACGCGACCAACGTGCGCTACCAGGTGAGCGTCACCCAGACCGCGCGCGAGTGCCACACGCTTGGCCCCACTATGACGGTGAGCCTTGGTGTGCGCGGCCGTGTGCTCCTCGGACCCGTAGGAGGCCAGGGCCAAGTGACGGTGCCGATCCGCATTGCGCTGGTGAAGGAAGGCCCAGAGCCGAAGACCTTGCTCAGCAAGTTCTTCCAGACGTCTGTCGCGGTTCCGGAGGGGCAGACCAGCGTCCCGTTCAGCTATGTCGAGCAGGATCTGACCTTCCCGGTGGCCGCGAAGGACGACATGGAGAACTATATCTTCTACGTCGGCTTCGACGAGCAGGGCGCAAAGCAGCCGAAACGCCCGGCGAAAAAGCCGCGTGCGAAAAAAAGAACATCCGGTTGACTTGTAAGGCCGGACCAATAGGATCGCGCAACTCAGTTGAATCTTGCGGGAGAGACCGGGGAGGGCGTTTGTCCACAACCGGAGCCGAAGGCGCAACCACCCCGGAAACGCTCAGGCAAAAGGACCGCCGGACGATGGGTCTCTGGAAAGCAGCCGCGCACTGATTGCGCGGCTCACCGACGGAGTAAGCCGCGCCGTGCGCGGTGAAATCTCTCAGGTTCCGTGACAGAGGGGGCTTTGGCGGGCGATGGCGCCCGGTATGGCCTTATGCACGGAGCTTGCGATGAGTGAACCCACCGACACCGCATCCGCGCCGCTCGCCGTTACGCCGCTGCACGACCTGCATGTGCGCCTTGGCGCACGCATGGTGCCGTTCGCTGGTTACGACATGCCGGTGCAGTATCGCGACGGCATCCTCACCGAGCACAACCATACGCGCGCCGCCGCCGGACTCTTCGACGTCTCGCATATGGGACAGGCGTTCCTCACGGGCCCGGACCATGAGACGACGGCGCGCGCGCTCGAGGCGCTGGTGCCGGCCGACATCGTCAATCTCGGGCACGGTAAGCAGCGCTATACGCAACTGCTCAACGCCGAAGGCGGAATCCTCGACGACCTCATGGTGACGCGCTCGTCCGATCCGGACGAGGACGGCGCGCTGATGCTGATCGTCAACGCCGCCTGCAAGCATCAAGACTACGCGCATATCGAGGCGCACCTTCCGGCGAATGTGAAACTGATGCGCGCGGAGCATCGCGCGCTGATCGCGCTGCAAGGACCGAAAGCGGCCGAAGTACTGGCGCGGCACGCGCCGGAGGCCGCGGGAATGGGCTTCATGGCGGCGCGAAGCATGAAGGTTGCCGGCATCGATTGCCACCTCAGCCGCTCCGGCTATACCGGCGAGGACGGGTACGAGATTTCGGTGAAGGCCAACAAGGTCGCCTCGCTTGCGGAGACGCTGCTACGTGAGCCGGAAGTGAAGCCGATCGGTCTCGGCGCGCGCGATTCGCTGCGTCTCGAAGCCGGGCTTTGCCTCTACGGTCACGACATCGACACCACGACCACACCGATCGAAGCGGGCCTCACCTGGTCGATCCAGAAGCGCCGCCGCACCGAGGGTGGTTTTCCCGGCGACGCGCGCATCAAGGAAGAACTGGCGAATGGCCCGTCACGCGTTCGCGTCGGGCTGGTGCCGGAAGGCCGTGCGCCGGCGCGCGAAGGCACGGAGATCCGCGCGACCGATGGCAGCGTCATCGGCGCCATTACGTCCGGCGGCTTCGGGCCGACGGTCGGCGGTCCGATCGCCATGGGTTATGTCAGCCGCGGTTCGGCGGACGTTGGAACGCCTGTGGTGCTGATGGTGCGCGGCAAGGAATTGGCGGCGAAGGTGACGGCGATGCCGTTCGCGCCCCATCGTTACCACAAGGGATGATCACTGCATTCGCAGGGCAGGGAGACAAACGCAGATGAGCACACGCTACACGAAGGACCATGAGTGGGTCTCGCTCGACGGTGATGTCGCCACCGTCGGCATCACCGATTACGCGCAGCAGCAGCTGGGCGATGTCGTCTACGTCGAACTGCCGGAGGTCGGCAAGAAGGTGACGAAGGGTGGCGAGGCCGCCGTCGTCGAGTCCGTGAAGGCGGCGAGCGAGGTCTACGCGCCGCTTTCGGGCGAAGTCGTCGAGGTCAACCCGGCGCTTGAAGGCGCGCCGGCGACCGTCAACGAGGACGCACAGGGCAAGGGCTGGTTCATGAAGCTCAAGCTCGACAATCGCGGCGACGCCGACGAGCTCATGGACGAAGCCGCCTACAAAGAATTCCTCGCCACCTTGGCGTGATGGTGGTGCGGATTCGCTTCCACACACGGTGACGACATATGAGTGTGAGACGGCGTTAGGGCAGCTCGGATCGGTCATGACCCACGAATACAACGCGACGATCGTGTGGACGCGCGGCGATGCGGCCTTCACCGACAATCGCTACAGCCGCGGCCATGCCTGGAAGTTCGATGGGCTTGAGGTGCCAGGCTCGTCGGCGCCGTCAAGCGTGCGGTTGCCGTATTCCGTCGCCGAGGCGGTCGACCCGGAGGAGGCGCTCGTTGCCGCGGTGTCGAGCTGCCACATGCTGTTCTTCCTCTCTTTCGCGGCGAAGGATGGCTTCGTCGTCGATCGCTACGAGGACGCCGCGCACGGCATCATGACCAAGAACGAGAACGGCAAGCTCTACGTCTCCACGATCACGCTCAATCCGGCCGTGACGTTCAGCGGCGCCAAACGACCGACGCAAGCCGATATCGATACGCTGCACCATCGCTCCCACGAGGAGTGCTTCATCGCCAATTCCGTCAAGAGCGAGATCGTCGTCAATCCGACATTCTCGTTCGCCTGAGAGGCTGGGCCATGCGCTACCTTCCCCTGACACCTGAGGACCGCACCGAAATGCTCGCGCGCGTCGGCGTCGGCAGCGTCGACGATCTCTTCGTCGGCGTGCCGCGCGACAAGGCGCTGCGCAAGCTCCCCGATCTGCCGCTCTCGAAGAGCGAGATGGAGGTCGAGCGCACGCTCGGGCGCATGGCGGGCAAGAACGTCGCCGCGGGTTCCGTGCCGTTCTTCATCGGCGGCGGCGCCTACAAGCACCATGTGCCTGCAAGCGTCGATCACCTGATCCAGCGCTCGGAGTTCCTCACCTCCTACACGCCGTACCAGCCTGAGATTGCGCAAGGGACGCTGCAATATCTGTTCGAGTTCCAGACGCAGGTGGCGATGCTCACCGGCATGGATGTCGCCAACGC